>CAIMSP010000144.1 GCA_903844215.1 uncultured beta proteobacterium
ACTCCTTTGTGCCGAGCTTGCGCCCAGCATATCAAAATAGGCCGAGTTTCCACTTATCACGCTGTTCAGATGTGTCGAACCACTTCACATGCCGATTTAATCGGCTTGGCAAAGAGGCGGCAGGAATTGCTCGCCCGTAAGGTCAATTCTCAACCCACCTGTTCACCGGGAATATGTCGGAAATGTGCCTTTGTTCACCGATGCAATCAGCCATCGCGGTGATCTTGTCTGCCAACCAAACCAGCCATGGAGGACCGGAGACGAAGCCACACAGCTACTCACATTCCGAATCTCCGACTGTGAAACGATTGGAACCCAGTCGGTGTTGCCAAGCGTTTACCAGGCCTCGCGGTGTTCATGTTCACCATTTTGCACCATCGTTAATGGAGCGAAGGTCAAACATATTCTTGAATTAAAACTTTCGAAGCATCTAGACAATGCTCTATATTTGCCTGTGCCGAAGTCGAGGTGGTGGCGTAACCGACGATCCCGCTCATTCGACATCCGTTGACCAACAAGACCGAATCTAAAGGGATATCCCATGGTTGATTTCAGGAAGCGTCTAGCAGGCAGGCAACTTACCCGTGTTACGGATCCGGTAAAGCTGTATGAGACCCTCGACAGGGCGCATGACAAGGGCCCGCTAAGACCATCGCAAGAAGCCGTGTTGACCGCCTGGAATTCCGGGAGGCGAAAGGCTAAGGACGTGATCGTGAAGCTTCACACCGGGCAGGGCAAAACACTGGTGGGTCTTCTGATGTTACAGGCAAGGTTGAACGAGGGCAGTGGCCCTGCGGCCTATCTATGCCCGAACAACTTCTTAATCGACCAGACTGCAGAGCAGGCCAAGCAATTCGGGGTTGCGACCTGCTTGGCTGAACCCGAACTGCCCGAGTCATTTTTGAACGGCGAGCGCATCCTAATTACCTCCGTCCAGAAACTCTTTAACGGTCTGACGAAGTTCGGACTCAATCGGAAATCCATAGTCCTTGGCACGTTGTTAATGGACGACGCACACGCATGCGCCGACGTTATCCGGGAAAGCTGCCAGATTCGCATTCCAAACTCCGACCCAGCGTATACCGCAATCCGCACGCTTTTTGCGGCCGACCTGGAACAACAAGGGGTCGGTACTTACGCAGACATCATTAACTCCAAGAGGGAGGCGCTTCTACCAGTGCCCTACTGGGCATGGAAGGACCACGAAACTGACGTCGCCGCCATCCTCTCGGCGGCCTCTGATCGCAACGCCGTGAAGTTCGCTTGGCCATTGCTGCGAAACATTCTGCAGCATTGCCAGTGCGTGGTATCCGGCGTAGCCATAGAGATCGAGCCCCACATTGCACCGTTAGAAGCGTTTGGAAGTTACAGGGACTGCCCCCACCGAATTTTTATGTCTGCGACGGTGACTGATGACGCCTTTTTGATCAATGGATTGCAGTTGCAACCGCAGACCATTCTCGAACCGCTGGTGTACGAAAAAGAGCGTTGGTCCGGAGAAAAAATGGTATTGCTCCCGTCGCTTATCGATGAAAGTCTCGACCGGGCAAAGCTGGTCGCACATTTTGCACCGCCAAACGCAAAGAGGCGGTCAGGAATTGTAGCGTTGGGTACGTCTTTCTCGCGGACCGGCGACTGGAAATCCTATGGCGCCAAGGTAGCTGATACCGACAGCGTTTGGGCGGATATTGCCGCTTTGAAGGCGGGGAAATATGACACTACGCTTGTACTTGTAAATCGGTACGATGGGATTGACTTACCGGACGACACGTGCCGCATACTGGTGTTCGATGGGAAGCCTTATTCAGAGAATCTTGTGGACCTGTACCAAGAAGCATGTCGCCCAAACAGCAACGCCACGCTTATGCGCGCAGTGCGGACGGTCGAGCAAGGGATGGGACGCAGTGTTCGCGGCGAGAAGGACTTCTCAGTAATTGTTGTGTTGGGGCCCGATCTTACGCGTCTATTACGTGATCGGCACTCTCGGAGCTATCTATCCTCGCAGATGGCGACCCAAATTGAAATCGGACTGGAAATCACCGAGATGGCCAAAGGAGAAATCCAGGAGGCCGCTGAACCTCTTGCTGCATTTCTTGGCCTGATCGGGCAGTGCTTAAACCGTGACGAGGGCTGGAAGGCATTTTACGGTGAGCAGATGGAGAACGTGAAACCAAAGGGTTCGAACAAGGAAATCCTTGGCCTGTATGCTGCTGAACTTGAAGCCGAGGGGCTCTATGTTCGTGGTGATTACGCAAAGGCTGCTGCACGGTTACAGACGCTGCTGGACGACACTAAAACATTGTCGGCGGACGATGTTGGTTGGTACCTGCAGTTGATGGCGCGATACAACTATCCTGGTAACCGGGTTGAGTCGCAGCGCCTCCAACTCGCTGCCCACAACAAGAACCGTATGCTAATGCGGCCTCCGCAGGGAATGACTGTCGCGAGGTTGAATGGAATCAGTCAGGGTCGCGTTGAACGCATCGCAGATTGGATTGCGCAACACGGTGACTATGCGCAGCTTGACGTAGCGCTGTCGGATATTCTCGGAAGACTAGCATTCGGGGTGAAGGCTGAAAGATTCGAGCGTGCGTTCGATGAACTCAGCCGCGCTTTGGGATATCTCGGTGAGCGTCCAGACAAGGAGTGGAAAGAAGGTCCTGACAACCTTTGGGCATTGGATGCCACAAACTACATCGTGTGGGAATCCAAAAATGAAGTTAGCCTTGATCGCGCTGAAATTAGTAAGTACGAGGCAGACCAGATGAACAGCTCGGCGGCTTGGTTTGAAAAACACTATCCTGGGGCCTCGGCAAAGTACATCGAAGTTCACCCGGCCAGCGCCGTGAGCAGCGCAGCTGCCTTTCGTGTTCCGGTGGGGGTCATGCGGGAGAAGGAGCTTTTAAGATTCACTCGCGCGGTTCGAGGGTTCTTCACGTCCTTCCAAGCAACGAACTTCAAGGATTTGTCTCAGCCGCACATTCAGAATCTGCTTGTTCAACACTGCCTCGACACGGCCAATCTGATGAGTGCGGAAGCGTTTGTTAAAAAGCCCCGCGATCTCAAGACGTAGAAACAATTGCGTGTCGGGTGAGCCATTGATTACACGTTGAGGTTGAACTCCGCCGGCCGCATGGGCCGCACGTACATACGGGGAGGACATTCGGCCGCCATGTGCAAATCATCCCCATCCTCGACGAGATACTCCACGCTGGCCCTCGGGCCAATGAAGGTTAACCGCTTTGGGCACCAAGTGGGCCGCCACGAACAGCGGCGGTCCTGCATCCAAAATTAAACAATTGGCTTACCCGGAAGTTGACCGTGGCGAATGACCATTGACGTTAACGGTTGTAGGACGCCCGCCCGCGGCGGCGGGTCATTGCCGCCGCAATCAGCAACAAAGATAAGCCATCGTACAAGCCGCGAGGGAGGAAACCGCGGCGATTAGCTCGGCTCAGTCATGACGGTTCGATGGACGCGCCCGCCATGTGATGATCGACAGCCGAGTCACGCCGCCTTCAAGGAGACGACGTTCCAAGGTTTCCCGCTTTCGCAGGCGGCAATGAAACCGGCCCAAAGCTCCAGGGCGATTCTGCGTTCGGGGATTTCTTCTCTGACGTCGTAGATCGCTTCCATTCCTTTTAGCGTGTGGTTCAGTGCGATTTCGGATATCTCGCGCGAGATTCCCATGTTGCGCATGTGTCCCTTGGCGGTGCTGCGCGTGTCGTGCGGGGTGAACTTACGGATCTCGATATCGCCCCTCTCGAATGCTCTTGTGATGGCCGCCCAAAGCGTGGTTTCGCCAACGTGGATATCTCCAAGCCTTCTCCGCCTGCGCTCCACACGCGCAGGCAATACCCACGGTGAGTCACCAGCGAGGTCCTGCAAGTCTTTGAACCAACCGACCACGGTCGGCGTGAGCGGTACGAGGAAGCCGTTGCGGGTTTTGACCGTCTCATCTGGAACCCACCAGGTTCCAAGGTCCAAGTTAACGTGTTCCCACCGGGCCTTCGCCAATTCAACGGACCGCACGCAGGTGGCCAGGAGGATGCGAAACGCAAGAGCATTTTCGAGACCTATGTCATCGATATTGGCGAGTAGGGTGCGAAGCTCGTCTTCGGTGAGCATCACACGCTTGCGAACAGGCGGACGCTGTCCCATCAAGGCGACCAAGTCAACACCAGCGGTCGGATTGGAGTCGATCAGACGTTTGCCACACGCATGCGCAAACAGCAGTTTGCACGAAGTCAGGATGCGCTTTGAAATGGTCCAGGAACGTTTGGCCGATTCCAAGACGTGCACGATTTCTGCTGGCGTGACCTGGCGCACTTCGAGTGAGCCGAGCTTGGGTAGGATGACCTTTTCGAAATCCCACTTGCGGTAGTAAATCGTTCCCTTGGCGAGGTGGGGCGTAACGAGTTTCTTTTCTTTGTAGTCGGCTACGAGTTTGCGGACGGTCCATGCCATTTTGGAACGCATCTTCTCGACCTTTTTATCGATGGCCGGGTCGTTTCCCTTGTCGACTTCTACGCGATGGGCGCGCGCAAATTGTCGGGCTTTTGCGAGCGAGAGGTCAGGGTAGTTGCCGAGGGTCAGTTCCTTGCGCCGTCCAGCGCCTGTCCGATAGCGCAGCACCCAACTGGCGGTACCTGAATCTGAGAGTGTGAATGTCAAACCGCCGCCATCCGAGCGAGCGACCGGTGCGCCTTTGACTACCCAATGCCGTATCTGAACGTCGTCGAGCAAGTTGACTTGAGTTCCCATGGGGTAGTGCTTGAGGTTGGGTAGCTTCTACCGCCAGTATAGGCGCTAGCTACCCAGCTAGCTACCCACTTTGACCGTGCTGCAAAGAAACGTCTTGGGATCACATTTTACGTAAGCAATTGATTTATAACGAATTTTATTTTTTACGTGGGATTTCATGCGCCTATATGGACCCCTATTTGACGTTCCAGGTGGCAAGTTTCATGGTGTGGGGCAATCGAATATGGGAGCGCGCTCAGGGCTGGCGCTGGCCATGGCGTCGTAGCAGCAGTTCGCGAAAGGCGGTCTTGACCTTGAGCATATGGGTTTGTTTGTGCGGGAAGAGTTGCTCTGAATCCATCGCGTGCACCACCATCGCGTGGTCGATTTCAAACACCAGCAGTTGGCCCTGGCTCTGGGCGCAATCGATGCACAGATAGTCGAGTTGGGTGCGCTGGTGGATGGCGCGAAGCGCGCTGCCGTGGCGCCGCACAAAGTCGTCAAACTGCGTCATGAAGCGCGCTTCCTCGGCGCGCTTGGAGGCGTCTTCGTACATGCCGGCGTTCACGTAGTGGACCATCCAGTGCGAGGACACGGCCATGTGGCAGGCGAAGGGCTGGCCGTCGATGAGCGCGATGCGGAATTTTCTAAACTGGCCATCGGCGTCGCTGTAGTCGATGAAGCGCGCGATAAAAAATTCATCGGCGCTGACGTGCGCCAGATAGTTCGCCATGGCCTGCGGGGTTTCGATCTTTTCCAGGTCGCGCCCGGCGTGCGAGCCCAGCGGGCGCACGATCAGCGCAAAGTCACAGCCCGCAAAAGTCTCGGGCAGTCGCGCGGCGCCGCTGGCGATGCGGGCGAGCTGCGCGCGCGACGCCTGCAGCGTGGGCGGGATCAGCAGCCCCGGCGCGTCCTGCAGCAGTTCGCTGGCGCGGTCGCGCCCGGCCGAGGGGATGTGCTGGGGCGCGTTGATGACCGGGCGCGGCCAGTGCGCCAGCGACTGCTCCAGGGCGTTGAGCATGCGTCGGTGCTCCTCTAGTTCGCTCAATCCGACGATCAGCACGTCGTGCTCCGGGAGCGGGCCATCCACGCTGCCGTCAGGAAGAAGGTAGAGCAGGTCCAGGTCGATGTCGCTGTCTTCGAGCAGGCATTCCAGCGGTGTGTTGGCGGCAACGTCGCCCGGCGCCATCAGCATCAGCAGGCGCAAGGCGGGCGGCTGTTGGGCGGCCGCGAGGTGGTATCGGCGGCTCATCTGCAGCGCCTGGGCTTGCAGCCTCAGCCCCATGTCGCGCTGCCCCAGGCACAGCGTGGCGATGGACAGATTCATCCACAGATTCGCGTCGTCTTCGGCAAGCGCGGCCTGGGCCAGCATCTGCTGCGCCAGCGGCTGCAGATCGATGCCGGCAATGCTCATGCGAAGAAATGGCGCGAGTCCCACGAAGGGCGTTTTCGCGGCTGTGGTCTGACCCAGGGAAGTGGAGCTCATGAGAGGAATGTCTGGCTGTGCAATGACGTCAAAAACGAACTTTCATGACCCGGTGCGTCGCGCCGCCGAGGCTTGAAAATCTTCCGAAGCGCCAGTGTCTCATGAATGCGGCGCCATGGCAGCGCGCCGCTCAGTCGGGACGCTGCGCGCTGCGCGCTGGTTTGAAAGTGTCGAGCCGGCCCTGATGCGCCTGGGGCTTGATTCCCAGCAGTTGCGCCAGCAAGGCATAGACGTCCACGTTGGCAAAGCGGGGCAACTCCACGCCGGGCGCAAACGCTGGCCCGCGGGCGATGAACAGCGCGGCCATCTGCGCCTCGTCCGGGTCATAGCCATGGCTGCCGCCGCTGGGCGGATTGCGCAGCAAAGACTCGCGCGTGGCCAAGGCCCAGCCGATCTCGGCCAGACAGATGAACGGCGGCACGCGTGCATTCTTCCCATAGTCAAAGCGCGCCGGCAGTTCGGCCTTGGGCCAGCACTGCACGTGTTGCTGCGGCTGGGCGAGCCGCGTCCGGACCTCGGCTTCGCGTCCGGCCAGGGGCGTGAAGCCCTGCAGCGGCCCGTAGGGCAGGAAGCGCTGCACGGAATCGATGGCCAGCATCTCGTCGAGCAGCACCACGCGCTGCGCCGACATGCTGGCCATGCCGTGGTCTGACACGATCACCAGATTCGTTTGGGGCAACAAGCCGCGTGTGGTCAGCCCCTCGATCAGTCGGCCGATCGCCTGGTCGATGCTGGCCACCGCCGCCGTGGTTTCGGCCGCATCGGGCCCAAAGCGATGACCGGCGCTGTCCACCGCTTCAAAGTACAGGGTCAAGAAGTCGGGGCGCGTGCTCGGCTCCCGGTCCAGCCACTCCAGCAACTGATCAACGCGCGCGTCGGGGGGGAAATTGTGGTCGTAGGTCAGCCAGTCGCTTGGTCGAACGCCCTGGATGTCGGTCTCCGAGCCGGGCCAGAACATGGTGGCGGTCTTCAGACCCTGCTGCTCGGCGCTGACCCACAGCGGCGTGGCGCCGTCCCACCAGCGCCGGTCGGCCAGCGCGGCGCGGTTGCTCAAGGTGAACAGCACATCGGGAATCTTTTCGTCCGTCATGGTGTTGTTGATCACGCCATGGCGGTCCGGCGTGAGCCCCGTCACCAGCGTGTAGTGATTGGGAAAGGTCAGGCTGGGAAACGAGGGTCGCATGCCCTGCGCCGCGAGCGCGCCTTGCTGTGCCAGGCGCGAGAGCACCGGCGTCACGCCGCGCGCCAGATAGTCCGGCCGAAAGCCGTCAATCGAGATCAGGATCAGCGGCGCGGGTCGCTTCTGCGTGGTGCCCGACGGGGTCGCAGGCGCGCGTGGCGTCGCAGGCCACTGGGCGCAGGCCGAAAGCAGCGTCAGGGCGAGCAGGGCGGGGAAACACTTGAACAGCTTCATGGGCGCCATTTTGCTGCGCTTATCGGGCTTTGGCAGAAAAGAGGCCCGACCAGCCTGTGGTGGCGATGCGCATCCGGTCGCTTGCCAAGCGCGTCAGCGTGAATTTTCCACCCTGGCTCAGGGCCAGGCGCAGCACCCAGTTGGCGGCCGGCCCGGTTTCAATTTGATCGGCACGAAAGCGAATTTCCAGCTCGGTGCCGGATCTGCAAAGCTCGCCCGTGCTATGCGCCCAAAGGCCTTGACCGGTCTTGATGAATTCCAGCAACAGGGCACCGTCCTTCTCGAGCAGCGCCACGCGCAGCGGCAGGCCGTCGTCCATGCTGGTTTCCTCCCACAGCAGTGGAAAGCGGGCTTCGCCCATCAGCACGCGAAGATCGGCCAGCGTCGCGGCGCAGCCCGGCGCGGCCCAGGCGAGCGGGCCCCAGGCCAGGGCCAACAGCAGGGCAAGGCAGCGCCGCAGCATGGGCGAGCCCTTGTGCGTTGGCGTCCCGGCCTTAGCGATGCTTCGAGGTCGGCGCAAAGCCGGTCGGTGCGACCGCGCCTTTGAGCGCGGCCTGGGCGAGCTTGAAGAACACGTCAGTGTTGTCCATCACGCCGGTGAAAGCCCAGGCGCCGGGGCCGTAGGCCGACAGCGGAATGTCGGTGGCGGTGTGCACCGCGCTGTCGCCGGGCACCTGACCCGTGACCAGGTAGCGGGCCTCGAGGTCGCGCGCCAGTGGTCCCGCGGGATAGGCCGACAGGGGTTCGGTTTTCACGAACGGCTGTTGGCTGTCCTGCAGCGGGCGCGGGTTCGTGCGCCAGTCTTCGTAGCGGTCGGCATTCGCGCCGTATCCCACCAGCAAACGGTGGTCGATGTCGGTGGTTTCGGGGTAGCCGTCAGCGGCCATACGGTACTTGGGAAAGCCCGCCTTTTCGTAGATGCCCACGACCTTGTCGCGCACGTTCGCGGCGCCGCCTTCGCGCACCAGTTCCTGCAGCCTGGCGTCGGTCACCATGGAGCCGCCGATCAGCGCCACGCCCGAGCACTCATGGTCGGCGGTGACGATCACCAGGGTATCGCTGCGCGCGCTGGCAAAGGCCTGCACCACCTTGATGGCTCGGTCGAACTCGATCGTGTCCAGCAGCCAACGCTCGGTGTCCATGTTGTGCGCCTGCTTGTCGATGGACGCGCCCTCGACCATCAGCACAAAGCCATTCTTTTGCCGTTGCAACACGGCCAGCGCCTTGACCGTCATCTCGTCGAGCATGGGTTGGTCGGGAAAGCCGTAGTCGTCCACCACGCGGCCGGTGACGCCACGCGCCTTGCTGCGGCGGCCGTCGATCTTGTCCAGTGCCACGTTCATGTTGGCGTGGGCAAACAGCCCGAGTAGGCGCTGCGTCTTGGCCGGGTCGATCGCGTCCATGGCGCTCTTGTCCGAGGCGTAGCCAAAGCCCGCAGCCTGAAAGTCGGCGAGCAGATCTCGCTCCTTGTCCAGTTTTCCCGGCGCAGCACCCCAGCGCTGCACGATGTCGGCGGTGTGGGCTTCGGTGCTGGAGAAGGCGTAGTCGGTCTTGTCGCCGCGCGCCGAGCCCGGCACGCTGGCGGGAACAAACCATTTGCGCCCGCCGCCCATCAGCACCGTGAGTCCGGTAAGGCCGCGGTCGTCCAGGAATTGATCGACGATGCCGGTGCCAGCACCGCGGTTGCTGGCGTGCACGGCGTTGCCCGCCGGCGTGGCGTCAAACACGTCGGCCGTGGTCACCAGGCCCAGCGCCTTGCCCTGGGTGCGGTGCAGATACTCGCTCAGGTATTCGATGCGCGGGTTGTCAAAGGGGTCGAGGGTGTCGTCGGGGAAGACGCCTTCTTCGTTGTTGTTGTTCTTGTTGCCCGAGACGTAGGCGGTCATGCCCGGCGCCGAGTCGGTGACCACCGAATTCAGCGACGCCGTCTTGACCATGCCGGTGACGGGGAAGCTGTCCATGGCCAGCGGCGCGATCACCTTGCCCTGGGCGTAGCCGCCCGCGACGATGCGCGCCGCCGTGCGTTGCGCAGCGCCCATGCCGTCGCCCAGCAGGATCACGATGTTCCTGATCTTCTGCCCCCCCTTGACCAGGGCCACGACCTCGAAGTTGCCGCTGGCGCTGACCACCTGGCCGTCGCTCTGGGTGGCGCTCACGCTGAAGTTGTGCACGCCCGGCTTGGCCACGCTGACGGCGCGCACGCTGGCGACGGCGGCGTTCTTCGGCACCGAGGGCAGGCAGCCGCTGGCACAAGAGCGCAGCGCCAGCGGTGCGTTCACGAGTTGGCCGTCGATGGCAAAGCGGGCCGCGCTGATGCTCTTGCTGGCGTCGTCGGGGCGCAGCGTGGCCTGCAGGTCAAAGCGCTGACCCGGCAGAAACCGTGCGATCAGCGGCGCGGCCTGACCGCTGGAAAACAGCTCGCTCGGCGGGGTGAGGCGGCTCACGCTGGGCGCGGCCTGGACGGCGGCGCCGCTGAGCAGGGCAAAGGCGCTCAGGGCAACAGCGCAGCGGGGGAGAGATGGGCGAAAGTGGTTCATGGCGGGCATCGTTGAAGGGCGGTCAATGGCGGGAGGTCGATAGCTGAGGCGATAGGCGACGCAAGGAGGCGGCGCGTGATCAATGGCGATGTTGTTGCTTGTGCAGGTAGGCCGCGAGCTCGAAGGGGTTCATGTCGCGTGTGGCTTCGGGGCCGAGCTGCAACTGGACCCAGGACACGCGCCCACCCGGCGCTTCGATGCGCTGCACGCTCAGGCGCCCGCTGAGCGCCAGCAGTCCGCGCACATGAGGAATTTTCCAGTCCTGCTGCTGCGGGTCCAGCGTGACCACGACCGTGGCGGGCGGCAGGTCGTCGGCGTCGCCGTCGGCGTTCTCGCTCATCTGCACCGGTCGCGGCGTGAACAGAAAGCGCCCCGGTACGGCCATCTCCTGCTGCACCATATAGCCCACCAGGCGCACGTCGTGGCCATCAGCCCGGCGCAGCGTGTCGCTCAACTCCAGGCCGACCGGTCCCACCGGCATGCTGAAGAAGTCGCGAAAGGAAAGCTCGATCGGCTGCGGGGCCGCGGCCGGCGCAGCCACTTGCGACTGCGCCGCGCCGATCCACAGGGCGGCGGCGAGCAACAGCATTTGACGTGAGAAATGGGGCATGGGGCGACGAATCGATTCGGAAGAAAGCGCGAGCAGGTGCGTCTTCGCGCGCCTTGTCTGCCGATGCTAAAGGGCTAATTTGACAAGGGCGTGACAGGGGCCCGGCCGGCCGCCAGCCCGCGCACAAAGGCCTGCAGCTCGCGCTCCACGCCGAGTTTGGCGAGCAGCCGACTGGCCTGCTGCGCATCGCGCGCGGCTCCAATGCTCGACTGGATTTCCAGAGCTTCGTCGTACCAGGCCTGGGCCCGGCGCTGGGGCAGCAGGGGGCGCAGCGCCTCGATGCCGTAGCGCAGGCGCTTGGCCAGGATGCGCGAACGGTGCCGCGCCTGGTCGCTCGCTGGCTCGTGCAGCGCCGCCTGCAGGCGCTGGTGCAGCCGCCGGATGCGCTGGCGCGACCAGTCGCGCAGGGCCACGGCCTGGTCATCACGATCAACGCTCACGCTGCTCGACCGATCCGGCCCTTGCAGCCAATGCGTGAAGGCCAGCAGGCTCGCGCCCAAGGCCGGCTGCTGCATGGCTTCGAGGACGGCCGCGCGCTGGCCCCGCGTGGCCTGCGCCAACACCCGCTCCATGGCGCGCCAGGCCTGCGCACGCCGACCATCCCCGCCGACGTAGGCCTGGGCCAGGCCCGGCAGGGTTTGCGTGCGCGCGACGTCCAGGTCACGCAGTTCACCCAGGCGATCCAGCAGATCGTTCAGGTCCAGCCGCGGCGGCGGCGGGCGCTGCGCCAGCGCCGCCTTGAACAGGCTCAGACTGCTTCGAAAGCGGCGCCAGCCGACCCGGGCCTGGTGCACCAGTTCGGTCGCGTCTGACGTTTGCAGTCGAAACAGGTTGCTGCAGAACTGGGAGAAGGCTTCGCGCAGCACCTGCATGGCGGCTTCAGGCAGCGCGAGATCGGGGCTGAGCCGCGGCGGCTGGGCGCGCTGCGGCGCCTCCAGCGTGCCCTGGGCCAGCGCATAGCCACGCTGCGCCTTGCTCTGGTTCAGCGGCAGCACGGCCACGCTGGCGGCGATGGTCCGAGCCACGTCAAACAGCGCCTCGACCGGCCCTGCGCGCAGTTCAAATTCGAGCTCGGCGATGGCGGCCGTGTTGCCGCCGGCCTGGATGCGCCCGAGGTCCAGCGCGACCTCGACCACGGAGCGGTCGCGGCGGCGCACCAGCCAGATCGTGCGCTCAAAGTGGGTGACGAAACACGGCGCCAGCTTGGCCAACACGCTGCCATCCGGATCGATCCCAGACCAGGGCGTGTCCAGCAGCGCCGGAGCCGACAGTTGCGGCCCCGCCAGCGGCGTTTCCCATTCGCCGCGCTGGCTCAGCGCAGAGTCGCTGGCGCCGCCGATCTTGAGCGTTTGCAACCAATGCGCTTGGGCTCCCACGCCCACCCGGCGCAGCCGCAGCGCGATGCGTTGCGCGCGCAGGGTCTGCGCTGGCGTGTCGTAATAGACGTTGTGCAACGGCTGCAGGCTGGGCTTGCGCCGCGCCAGCAGCGGCGTGCGACCCAGCGCCTGGGCCAGACCGGCGTGCTCGGACCCCGGCAGCGCCAGTTTGAGTTCGATTTCTGCAAAGCCCTTGCTGGATCGATCGGATGTCATGCGGCGTACTCCTCGCACCATTGCCGAACCTGCTGCGCCACCCAAGGCCCGTCGTCCAGCGGCAGGTCGTGCCCGGCCGTGGGATGCAGGCGCAGTTCGCATTGCCAGCGCCGGGCGATGGCCTTGGAGCAGGCGACCGAGACCAGGTGATCCTGGCGGCTCGCCAGCAGCAGCGTGGGCGTGGGCGGGCAAGTCTGCGCCGCGCGAAACGACGCCGCCGCCAGCAACTGGCGCAGCGCATTCGCGCGCGTCACCGGGTGCTTGAGCCGCAACGCGATCCACTCGGCCAGCACGGCTTCGCTGGCGTGGTGGCTGGTCAGACGCAGCACGTTGCGCTCCCATTCGCAGGCCGTAGCGCCAAGCAGGCCCAAGCGCAACACGGTGGCGTAATTGGCCGGGCGCAGGCGCTGATAAAACGGGTTGAACGGGCGCAGGCTGGTGTTGATGAGCACCTGGGCGGCGAGCTCCTGCGGATGGGCGTGGCTCCAGGCCACAGCAACCATGGCGCCCAGCGACATCGCCAGCACATGGTAGGGCGGCGCGATGGCCTGGCCGGCCAACTGCGCGCGCGCCTGCTCCACCATGTCCGATACCCGCGTGGGGCTGGTCTGCCGATGCAGGGCGCCGTTGCCAGGGAGGTCCAGCGCCAGCACCCGCGCATGCGGCAGCGCCGCTGCAAATTGTGCGACGAACGCGCCCCAATGGCCGCTCTCCCGGGTCAGGCCGCGCAGCAGGATCCAATTGATTTTTTGCGCCATTTCAATACCAGTCCTGCAGCGCCTGGGCGTGCTGGCGGGCGCGGATTTCGGCGTTCGGCAGCCACAGCTCGCGGCCGCAGGCCGCGCGCGACAAGAAGTCCAGCAGCAGTTGGTGCTGGCGCAGCACGCGCTGCTGGCGGTGTTCCAGCAAGGGGTTAAAGATGCCGTGGCGCGAGAACAGTTGGCGCGGGTTCTTTTTCACCCACAGCCACGACCCCATCTCCAGCGTCAGCGGCAAAAAGATGCGTCCCGGATCGCTGCCGGCTTGTTGGTACAAATGGTCCCACAGGTCGCCGTGCGTCAGGTACTGCAGGCTCTGCGGCTCGAAGGTGTAGCGGTGGTAGCTGTGCGACTGGGAGAAGATGGTTTTGAGGGCATGCATCTCGGCCAGGTGCGCGATCGGTGCGCGGGTATGGGCGTAGGGAAACCAGATCCGATCCCGGCTGCCGAAGCCTGAATGGCAGTCGATCGACAGGCTGAAGCGGCGTGACAGCAGCTCGCTTGTGACGACTTCGGCCACGGCCTGGCTTTCGATTTCCATGGCCGCGTTCTTGCGACCGCGATACCAGGGCAGGGCCGAACTGATGCGCTGGCCACCGAGCATGAAGGGCACGCGCTCGAGCGCCTCCACGGGCGCGTTGCGCATCAGGTCCACCCCTGCGGGATTGCAGCGCGTGTTCAGCGCCATGCCGCCCGGATTCACCACCGGCATGAACACCAGGCGCACCGATTCCAGTTGCCGGTGCAGCGTGCTGTCCCACTGCAAGCGCATCACCAGGCTTTGCAAGTAGGCGATGACCACGCCCGCGCCGATGCGCTCCAGGCCGTGCACGCCGCCGAAATAGCCCACGGCGGGAACGTCGGGGGAGGGATTTCCCAGCGTGATCACGTGCACCGGGTAGGCGCCGCCTGAGGGCAGCTCCACCTTGCAGGCGACGCGCGCCTGCAGCCGGCCCGCGCCGAGTTCCAGAATGCGATCGATGGCGACCAGTTCAGGCAGCGCCGTCGCCATCACCGGGCCCACTCCAGCGCGCCCGCATCGAAGGCCGCATGGAACGCCGCAGCGTCTTGCAGCACGCGCTGGGCAGCGTCTTGCGATGCGGCCAGCAAGGGCTCGTGCCAAGCCGTGTCGTGACCGAAGTCCATCAGCTCGTCGGCGATGGCCGAGCCCTCGCGTCCCGCGCTGCGCAGCTGGGCCCAGGCCAGAATCCTTCCCAGGGTCTGCAGCAGCGGCGTCCAGTCGGCCATGCTCTGGCCACGCTGGTGCCCGCTGACCCGGTCTTCGGATGGTTGCAGGGCGCGCAGCACATAGGGCTCGCCGTCCATCAGCACCGGGTGCAAGAAGGCCATCGTCACGGCCTGCATGCGGTACTGCGTGGCCACGATGCGGTGCGCCTGGGTCTGCCATTCGGGTTGCGCGGCCTTGAGCTGCGGCGCCAGCGCGGACGGCAGCGCCTGCCTCAGGTCGAGCAGGTAATTTCCGTCGGGATGGCCATTGCCCCGAAGCAAAATCGCGAATCGCTCCACGCCCAGGCTGCCGGTGCCGGCGATGCGCCGCGCCACATCCAGCACCTGGTAGAAGTCGGGGTCGATCTGCGTGCCGGCGAAACCGGCCATGAAGGCGCACACGCGTTCGCGTTGGGCTTGGCTGGCGGGCAGGGCCTTCTTGCCATCGACCAGCAACTGGCGCTTCTTGCCGATGACGACGCTGCGCGTGTCCAGAAATTCTGCGCGCCGCCGCTGGTCCAGCCCGTCGAGCAGGTCACGCACCAGACCTTGGGCCGTTTCGCGCTGCACCCAATACGCCTTGCCCTGCGCCAGCGACGCGGCATAGGCCTTGAGGAACACCGAGCACAGGCTGCCGCTATCGGCCGCGCGCAGGCCCATGTCAGCGGCCGCGACGCGCACGCTGCTGAGCAGGCGCAGCAAATCCCAACTCGCCGGCGCCAGCGCGGCTTCATCGAAGTCGTTGATGTCGAAATACACCAGCCGGTTGTCGCCCTTGTAGCTGCCGAAATTCTCCAGGTGCAGATCGCCGCAGGACCAGCTCAAGGGTGCGCTGTTGAACAGGCTGGTGTGGGGCAGTTGCTGGTAGAAGAGGTGGCAACTGCCACGCAGGAAAGCGAACGCACTGCGGCGCATCAAGCGGTACTTGAGTTGCAGGCGTTCGGGGTCGCGCCCCGCGTTGAAAGCCAGAATTTTTCGCACCGCATCCATGTATCACACCGCCTTGGACAAGAGATTCTTGCGCCACCATACACGAACCGGCCCAGCCCTGCGGCGGGGCCAGGGTCCGCAAGCGTCACACCCCTGTCATGCGGCGCTGCTAAACCCTTGGGCATGAAATTTGAACCCACTTTCACGCCCTTGTCGATGCGTCGCAGCCGCGGCTTGGCGCGGGCGTACCCTCCCTTCAAGGCGCTGGGCCTGATGCTCGAGTTGCTCGCCGCGATGCTGATCCTGTCCGTGCTTTTTCCCCGCTTGCAACGCGCGGGCCGGCTCGACCAGACGCAGCGCTGGGCGCGACGCGTGCTCGCCATCCTGCAGGTGGACGTGCAGTGCAGCGGCAGCGCGCCCTCGCTGGCTGCGGGCCTGGTGGTTGCCAACCATGTGTCGTGGCTCGACATCCTGGTGATCCAGTCGCTCGCGCCGGGCATCTTCGTCGCCAAGGACGAAGTCAGGCGCTGGCCGCTGTTTGGCCGCGTGGCCCAAGGCTGCGCGACCATCTTTGTGCGGCGCTCGTCCTCGCGTTCCGCGCGCGCCATGGTGGACTCCAGCGTGGCGGCATTCCAACAGGGCTACTCGGTCGTGGCCTTCCCGGAGGGCACGAGCACCGATGGCTCGGATCTGGGCGTGTTTCATGCGAATATTTTCGAAGCCGCCATCCGCTCCGAAACCCCGGTGCAACCGCTCACGCTGCGCTATCTGGACGCCCGCACGGGCCTGCCCTCGCAGGCCGCGCTGTTCATCGGCGAGACCACCCTGCTGGCTTCGCTCAAGGCCGTGATGGCGACTTCTTCGCTCACCACGCAGGTGCACATCGGTGCGCGAATCGACCCATGCGGTCACTCGCGCAAATCCCTGGCGAACTGTTTGCACCAGTCGATTCGCGGCCAACTCCTGGCCCCGCAGCCGGCGCCAGTCGCCTGAGTGCGCATGGCAATTTTTCACGAAATTGCCATTGAATCGACACGCTGTCGTCATCTGAAACTTTCAGACTTGGTGCATTGCCACTGAATGGAGAGAACGAATGACGGAACAAAACCTCAGCGACGCTTCGAAGGCGAGCAACGCACGCGGCGCTGGCCTGCTCGCGACCCAGATCATGGACGCGGCGCAGCAGCGCAGCGGCGCCGGTCCTGCCAGCCAGGCCAGCGCGGCCATCGAGGTCTCCTGGGCCGTGCATCAGGACGAGGTGCGCCAGGCCCAGCGCCTGCGCTACAACGTCTTCGCCGGCGAAATGGGCGCGCGGCTGGACGGAAAGATTGCGGGCCATGACATCGATCTGTTCGACGACTTTTGCGAACACCTGCTGGTGCGCGACGCCGTCACGCGCGAAGTCATCGGCACCTACCGGGTGCTCACGCCAGCCCAGGCCAAGCGTGTTGGCAGCACCTACAGCGACACCGAGTTCGACCTGACGCGGCTGCGTTCGCTGCGCGAGCGCATGGTGGAGCTGGGCCGCAGCTGCGTGCATTCCGAATACCGCCATGGCGGCGTCATCATGGCGCTGTGGGGCGCGTTGGCCGAGTTCATGCAGCGCAACCAGCTCGACATCATGATCGGCTGCGCCAGCATTCCGATGGCGCACAACGGCGTGGTCAGCGGCGATGTGGCAGCCAGCATCTGGCAGCAACTCAAGCTCACCCATCTGGCCCCGGTGGAGTATCAGGTGCGACCACGCCTGCCCTTGCCGGTGGAGCAGATGAACAGCCACCTGGCGGTTGAGCCGCCGGCGCTGATCAAGGGCTATTTGCGCCTGGGCGCCAGGATTCTGGGAGCACCGGCCTGGGACCCGGACTTCAACAGCGCCGACCTGCCGATGCTCATGCGCATCGAGGACTTGCCGTCGCGCTACCGCAAGCACTTCCTGGGGCGGTGATGCGCAGCGATTTCATTGCGCCCGGCGTGTGGAACCTTCCGAGCGAGATCGGCCACGATGCGGATGACGGCGGCGCGCGCCAGCACTACCGCGCCATCTTCATCTCCGACCTGCACCTGGGAACGCCAGGCTGTCAGGCCCTGGCGCTGTTGGACTTCCTGAAGTCGCATTCGAGCGAAACGCTGTATCTGGTGGGCGACATCGTCGATGGCTGGCAGTTGCGGCGCAAGTGGTACTGGCCGCAGTCGCACAACGACGTGGTGCAAAAGCTGCTGCGGCGCTCGCGCAAGGGCAGTCGGGTGATCTTTGTCCCGGGCAACCACGACGAGTTCGCGCGCGGCTTTGTGGGACACCACTTCGGCGGCATCGAGGTCGTGGAGGATGCCGTGCACACCACGGCCGACGGACGGCAACTCTGGGTCGTGCACGGCGACTACTTTGACGGCGTGATCCAGTGCGCCAAGTGGCTCGCCTACCTGGGCGACAACCTGTACGAGTTCACGCTCAGGCTGAATCGCCACCTCAACAGCGTGCGTGCGCGCATGGGGCTGCCGTACTGGTCCTTGTCCGCCTACCTCAAGCACAAGGTGAAGAAGGCCCTGGCCTACGTCACCGATTTCGAGGAGGCCGTGGCCACCGAGGCCCGGCGCCGCGGTCACCAGGGCGTGGTCTGTGGCCACATTCACCACGCCGAAATGCGCGACATCAAGGGCACGTTGTACTGCAACGATGGCGACTGGGTGGAGAGCCGCACCGCGCTGTTGGAACACTTTGACGGACGCCTGGAACTGGTGCAGTGGGAGTCGTCCCAAGCGGCCAGCGGGCTGGGCCACCGCGCCCTCAATCCCAATGAAACTGCAAAGGAAACTGTATGAAGATGGCGCTGATTACCGATGCCTGGTTGCCCCAGGTGAACGGCGTGGTGACGACCTTGCTGGAACTGCAAAGCGCCTTGACGCTGGAGGGCCATCAGGTGCATGTGCTGCAACCCGGACAGTTTCGCACGCGACCCTGTCCCGGCTATGCCGGCATCGATCTGGCGATCCGACCGAAGCGCGCGCTGTGGGCCATGCTCGATGCGCTGGAGCCCGAGGTCATCCACATCGCCACCGAAGGACCCTTGGGTTGGGCCGCGCGCAGCTACTGCCTCAAGCGTGGACTGGCCTTCACCACCGCGTTTCACACCAAGTTTCCCGAGATCCTGAATGCCGCAGTGAAGATTCCGCTGTCCTGGGGTTACGCGCTGTTCCGTCATTTTCACAAACCGTCCTCGGGCGTGATGGTTCCCACCGAGGGCGTGCTGACGATGTTGCAGCAGCGCGGCTTTCGCAACCTGCGCTCCTGGACGCATGGCGTGGACACCAGCATGTTCGAGTTCCGCGACAGCGCGCGCTTGTATCCGCCAGCGGGAGAGCTCGAGCGCCCGGTGTCGCTGTTCGTGGGCCGCGTGTCCTACGAGAAGAACATCGAGGCCTTTTTGCAACTCGACATTCCCGGCACCAAGATCGTCTGCGGCGTGGGGCCACTGGAGAATGGCCTGAAGGCGCGCTACCCCGGCGTGCGCTGGCTGGGCATCCTGGCGCGCGACGAACTCGCCAAAGTCTATGCCGCAGCGGACGTGTTTGTCTTTCCCAGCCACGCCGACACCTTTGGCCTGGTGATGCTCGAAGCCATGGCCTGCGGCACGCCGGTGGCTGCGTTTCCGGTGGACGGCCCGCGCGAAGTGCTGGGGCAGTCCAACCCCGACACCATGGGTGGCGCCAGCGGCGGCGCGCTGCATGACGATCTTCAGCTCGCCTTTCATGCCGCGCTGAAGACGCCGAGAAGCGAGGCGCGCGCCCGCGCCATGACCTTTAGCTGGAGCGCGGCAACGCAGTCCTTTCTGCGCTATCTGGTGCCGGCGCGTCAAGCGGCACCGAGCGTGGCGGCGAGCGGTGTCACACAGCTGACATAAATAAGACACATACTGAGCCTAGGCTTGGATGGTCCAGGTCAGAGAGGCTCCATGCCGCATCCCCATTCTCATCCTCACCACATGCATCCGGTTGTGCCGATCCCTTTTCTGGATCGCGATCACGCCATCCTGGCGTTCAACCAGCGCGTGCTGGACTGGGCGCGCCGCGCCGCAGTGCCCTTGCTCGAGCGGCTGCGTTATCTGTGCATCGTGTCGTCGAACCTGGACGAGTTCTTCGAAGTCAGGGCCGAGCCGCATTTGATCGCCGCCCTGCGCAAGCAGCACCAGGGCGCGTTCTCGGTGCAATCGTTTGCCGAACTGTCGCGCTTCACGCATGACATGGTGGAGCATCAGTACCGGCTTTACAACGAGGCCGTGCTGCCCGCGCTCAAGCGCCAGGGCGTTGAAATCGTCGCGCACTCGGAGCGCGATGAGGCGCAGCGGCGTTGGGTCAAGGCCTATTTTGAGCGCGAGGTCCGACCGCTGCTGATCCCCATCGGGCTCGACCCGGCGCACCCGTTTCCGCAGGTCGCCAACAAGTCGCTGAACTTCATCGTGCGCCTCACCGGGCGCGATGCCTTCGGGCGCGACAACGACATTGCCATTGTCAAGGTGCCACGGGTGCTGCCGCGGTTGATGCGCTTGCCGGAAAAAATTTCCGGCGGCCGCATTCTCCTGGTCTCGCTTTCGAGCGTGATTCGCTCGCATCTGCAGGATCTCTTTCCCGGGCGCCTGGTGGGCCAGTTTTCGCAGTTCCGGGTGACCCGGCACTCGGACCTGGCCGTGGACGAAGAGGACGTGAAGAACCTGCGCACGGCGTTGCGCCACGAACTGGCGCAACGCCATTACGGGCAGGCGGTGCGGCTCGAAGTGGCGGCCGCCTGCTCGGATCATCTGGCGAACTATCTGCTCAAACAATTTGATCTGACCGAGCTCTCGCTGTACCGGGTGCAGGGCCCGGTGAACATGGCTCGGCTGACGCAGTTGATCGATCTGGTGGACGAACCACGGCTGAAATTTAAGCCCTTCAAAGGCTCCTGGCCGACGCAACTCAACCCCGGACAGTCGTTTTTCGAGCGCCTCAAGGAGGGCGACGTGATGCTGCACCAGCCGTTCGAGCGCTTTGACGCGGTGCTCGCCCTGCTGCGTGAAGCCGTGCAGGATCCGCAGGTGCTGGCGATCAAGCAGACGATTTACCGCACCGGTTCCGACACCGAACTGATGGACCTGTTGCGCGAGGCCGTGCGCCAGGGCAAGGAAGTCACGGTGGTGGTGGAACTCAAGGCGCGCTTTGACGAAGAAGCCAATATCAACTGGGCCGAGATGCTGGAGTCGATCGGCGCGCAGGTGGTGTACGGCGTGGTGGGCCTGAAGACCCACGCCAAGATGATGCTGATCACGCGCCGCGAGGGGCGCCAGATGCGGCGCTACGCGCACCTGTCCACGGGCAACTACAACCCGAGCACGGCCAGGCTCTATACCGATGTGAGTTACCTCACGGCCGACGCCGCGTTGACCTCGGACATCGAGCAGGTGTTTGTGCACATCGCCGGAATGAACAAGCTGCCGCGACTCAAGCGCCTGTGGTTGGCGCCGTTTCATTTGCAGCACCGACTGGTGGAAAAAATGGAGGCCTTGGGGCTGGCGGCCAGGCAGGGCAAGGAGGCGCGCATCGTCGTCAAGATGAACGCGCTCACCGACGAAGCGCTGATGCGCGCGCTGATTCGCGCCGGGCAGTGCGGCGTGAAGATCGACCTGCTGGTGCGCGGCGCCTGCATGCTGCCGGCCCAGGTGCCGGGACTCACCGACAACATCCGGGTGCGCTCCATCATTGGTCGCTTTCTGGAGCATTCCCGGGTGTTCTACTTTCGTCTGGACGGCGAGGAATCGCTCTACCTGTCCAGCGCCGACTGGATGAACCGCAACATGCTGCGCCGCATTGAGTTGGCCTGGCCGGTGACCGATCCGGTGCTGCGCCAACGCATCGTTGACGAGTGCCTGGTGTCCTATCTGAACGACGGCGTCGATGCCTGGGACATGGGCCCGGATGGGCAGTATGTTCGCGTCGATACGGCGGCCGCAGCCATCAAGGCGGGGGCGCAAAAAGCGCTGATGCAGCGCTACGCCGCTCCCGCCGTTGTCGTCAAAGGGAATTCAGCATGGACCTGATTCTGTGGCGCCATGCCGAGGCGCATGAGGCCAAAGACGGTTGCACCGACATGGATCGGGACCTGACTTCACGTGGACAAAAGCAGGCCGCAAGAATGGCGGCCTGGCTGGATCGGCACCTGCCCGACAGCAGCCGCATTCTGGCCAGCCCGTCGAGCCGCACCGAACAAACGGTGTTGGCGCTGGGGCGAAAGTACAAGCTTCGCTCCGAACTCGGCACCGATGGCTCAGCGGCTCAGGTGCTCGAACTGGTGCAGTGGCCGCAGAGCAAGGCCTCGGTGCTGGTGGTCGGGCACCAGCCCGTGCTAGGACAGATCGTGGCGCAGCTCATCGGCCTGAAGGAAAGCGAGTGCTCGATCAAGAAGGGCGCCGTCTGGTGGCTGCGCACCCGCTTGCGCAACGACCAGCCCGAGACCGTGATCGTGACGGTGCAAAACCCGGATTCGATCTAGTCACGGTTTCAGTTCTTTGGCCGGCCCGTCTTGATGGCGGGAACTGCTTGCAGCGCGGCTTTGAGCACGGTGTCGGTCATCGCTGCCAGGGCCTTGATGCCGGCGCGCAGCAATTCGGTTTTCTTTGCCGGTTGCGCCAGCTTGGCGGCGCGTGCCTTGAGCGCGTCCAGCACCACATACTCGCCCTTGGGAATGGTGAAACTGTCGCGCACCAGTTTGGGTTTTTTGACCTTCTCGACCTTGACTGCGGGGGCCTTTGCAAGCGACTTGGCAGCCGGTTTTGCTGCGGCTGGGGTTGGCGCCTTTGCAAGCGGCTTCACCGCGGGCTTGAGAACCGGTTTAGCGGCCGGTTTTGCAGCCGCTGCCGGCGCTGGCTTGGTGGCTTTGGCAAGCGGCTTTTTCACTTTGGCCACGGCCTTGACGGCGGGCTTGGTGAGGGTCTTTTCTGCCGGCTTGGTCGATTCGGCGGCTTTGATCGGGGTCGTAGTCATGGAATTCCTATGAAGTTAACGGTACATACAGTTTATACCGTTTCCAATTTAGTAAAAATTCATATTTCTGACATATTCCCGGCGGCAAGATCATGCGAATCAACAGGGCCGGGCGTGGCCGGTGCGTTCGACAACGCGCCGCATTGAGCCGACGTCAGGGCGCGTACTTGGCCAGAAAAGTGCGCAGATCGCGAAAGTCTGCCATGCGTTGCGTGAGCGTCGCGTGGTCCCAATCCCACCAGGCGGTGGCTTCAAGCGCTTGCGCGATGGCGCGCGGAAAGCGTTGGCGCAACAGCTTGGCGGCGACGCCGCCGACGATGCTGTAGGGCGCCACGTCCTTGGTCACCACGGCGTTGCTGCCGACCACCGCGCCATTGCCGATGCGCACGCCCGGCATGATGACCACGCCGTGGCCGATCCAGGTGTCGTGGCCGATCGATACCCGCTGGCGCTTGCGCCAGGCAAAGAAGTCGGCATCGTCGCGCTCGTCCATGCCGTAGTAGCTGCGCCGGTAGGTGAAGTGGTGCAGCGTGGGCCACTCCAGCGGATGAAAGCCCGGATTGATGCGCACGCTGGCGGCGATGTTGGCAAACTTGCCGATGTCGCATGACATCAGGTCGCAGTCCTTCTCCAGGTAGGAGTAGTCGTCCAGCACGCAGTCTTCCATGCGCGCGCGTTCCCCCACCTGGGTGTAGCGACCAAAGCGGCAGTCTTTCACGACCGCGCTGGCCGCCAGGGTAGGGGCTTCGCCCAGGCGCACGGGTCCTGGCAGGTTGTGGGCGGCGATGTGGGTGTGAGGCATATTTATCAGTTGAGGACAGAGCAAGTCTCACTGCGTGTAGACCTTGGTCTGTCCCGCAAATTCTCAGTAGGCACGCTCGCCGTTGAACCAGGTCTCGCGCACGGTGGGCATGCCGGCGCGGTTGATGCGCACGCGCAGCAGGTCGGCGCGCTGGCCGGGTGCCACATCGCCGCGGTCGTTCAGACCGATGGCGCGCGCCGGGTTGCAGCTCACGGTGCGCATCGCCTTGGGCATGGACCAGCCATCGAGCGCGCCCAACATGAAGGCCGAGAGCAGCAAGCTGCTGGGGACGTAATCGGAGGAGAAGATGTCCAGCAGGTCCGCCTGCGCCAGTTCTGCGGCCGAGACATTGCCCGAGTGCGAGCCACCTTTGACCATGTTGGGCCCGCCCATGATGATGGCCATGCCGGCGTCGCGCGCGGCCTGCGCCGACTCCAAGGTGGTGGGAAATTCGGACAGGCCCACGCCTTCGTGCACGGCCTGCGCGATATCGGCCAGCAGCGTGTCGTCGTGCGTCGCCAAGGTCAAGCAGCGCTCCTGGCAGGCTTGCACGATGACACCGCGGTGCGGCAGTGCATAGGCCTGCTGGTCGGCCTTGCGCTGGGCCAGTATGGCGTCGAATTCGGCGTCGCTGTAGGCGCCGTGGCGCTCGGCGTAACGGCGATAGCTCTTCAGGTTGCGCCACTGACGCTGACCCGGTGTGTGGTCCATCATGCTCACCAGCTTGAGCAGCGGGTCGCCGGCGTACTGGTGAAAGACTTCCAGCATGTCGGGGGCGGAGAGTTCGCATCTCAGGTGCAGCAGGTGTTCGATGCGCATCAGGCCTTCGTCGCTGCACTGGTGCAGGGCGGCGATCGAGGTGTGCTGGGTCTGGCAGCGTGGACCGCCCTGATCCAGGTCGCCGATCACCACCGAGTCGAGCACGGTGGTGATGCCAGCGGCGGCGCACTGCGCGTCGTGCACCGTCATCGCCGAGTGCGCGTTCCACAGCACGCCCGGGCGTGGCGACAAATGCTTTTCCAGGTTGTCGGTGTGCAGTTCCACCAGGCCGGGCAGCAGCCAGTCACCGTCCCAGTCCTGGGCCCCGGGGACGGCGGTGTCGCTGCGGTCCACGCTGTGGATGCGCCCGTCCTGCAGTACCACGGTGCCGCTGAACTCCTCGTTCACGGTGACGATGCGGGCGTTTCGAATGATGTGCTGTGGCATGAAGGTGTCCTTGAGAAAATCAAATGGGCTGGCGATACTGTTCGACGTCCAGGCAGCGCGTGGCGACCGCCTCGCGCACTTCGTCGTCGTGAAAAATTCCGACCACGGCGGCGCCGCGTTCGCGCGCTTCGCGGATCAGTTGCACCACCACGGCGCGGTTGTCTGCATCCAGCGAGGCCGTGGGTTCGTCCAGCAGCAGCACCGGGTGCTGCGCAATCAGTCCGTGCGCGATGTTCACGCGCTGCTGTTCACCGCCGGAGAAGGTGGCGGGCGGCAGTTGCCAAAGCCGCTCGTGCAGATTCAGCCGGCTCAGCCACTGCGCCGCGCGCGAGCGCGCCAGGTCTGCGGGAACGCCCAGACGGCGCAGCGGCTCGGCCACGATGTCGAGCGTGCCCACGCGCGGGATCACGCGCAGGAACTGCGACACGTAGCCCAGGGTGTGGCGCCGCACGTCGGCCACTTCGCGCGGCTGGGCGTGCGACAGGCTGAGCCATTGCCCCTGATGGCGGATGCGCACCGAGCCGCTGGTGGCGCCATAGTTGCCGTAGAGGCAGCGCAGCAGCGAGCTCTTGCCGCTGCCGGAGTGCCCGGTCAGCGCCAGGCACTCGCCGGGCTGCACATTCAGGTCAATGCCGGCAAACACCGGCAACTCCAGGCCGCCGCGTGCGTGCAGCGTGAAGGTCTTGGACAGGCAGAGGGTTTCGAGAAGGGCAGTCATGGGGTGGTCCGCTTGAATCAAGGTGTCAACACAGAAGACACCAGCAACTGGGTATAGGGGTGTTGCGGGTCGTCCAAAACGCGGTCGGTCAGACCCTGCTCCACCACCACGCCGTCCTTCATCACCAGCATGCGGTGCGCCAGCAAACGCGCCACCGCCAGATCGTGGGTGACGACCACAGCGGCCAGGTGCAGCTCATCGACCAGTTCGCGCAGCAAGTCGAGCAAACGCGCCTGCACCGACACGTCCAGGCCGGTGGTGGGTTCGTCCATGAACACCAGGCGCGGATGCGTCACCAGATTGCGCGCGATCTGCAGCCGTTGCTGCATGCCGCCGGAGTAAGTGCCGGGCAAGTCGTCGATGCGCGCCGTGTCCAACTCCACGCGCTCCATCCAGGAAAGCGCTTCGCTGCGCAGCCGGCCGTAATGGCGCGAGCCCAGCGCCATCAGACGCTCGCCCACGTTGGCGCCGCCCGAGACGTTCATGCGCAAGCCGTCGCGCGCGTGCTGTTCCACAAAGCCCCAGTCGGTGCGCGCCAGCCAGCGCAGCCGCGCCTCGGACAGGTCCGCCAAGTTCACCAGCGCTTGGGGCGCGGCGTCGTGCTGCGCCGGTTCGGCGGCGCCACCGGCTTCGTCGCGCAGCCGGTAGTGCACGGCGCCCTCGTCGCAGGCCAGTCGGGCGGCCAGCAGGCGCAGCAAGGTGGATTTGCCCGAGCCCGATTCACCCACCACGGCCATGACTTCGCCCGGATAGAGATCAAAACTCACGTCGCGGCAAGCCCAATGGGCGCGGCTGCCGCGCATGAATTGTTTGCCCGCAGAGCGCACCGACATCAACAGTTCGCCGTTCATGCGCTCACCTCGGTGGTCGGCGCCAGCACATCGGCCATGAGCACGGCCTGCTGCGTGCCGACATGGCCGCTGTCGCGGCGCGTGCTGCAGTAGTCGGAGTCGGAACAGACGAAGAGGCGGCTGCCCGCATCGTCCACGATCATTTCGTCCAGGAAGCTGTCACCCGCGCCACACAGGGCGCAGGCGTGGTCCCAGCGCTGCACGGTGAAGGGGTGGTCTTCAAAGTCCAGGCTGCGCACCGAGGTATAGGGCGGGATCGCGTACA
Source organism: uncultured beta proteobacterium (assembly GCA_903844215.1). Classification (GTDB taxonomy): domain Bacteria; phylum Pseudomonadota; class Gammaproteobacteria; order Burkholderiales; family Burkholderiaceae_C; genus CAIKVZ01. Next base: position 26,151 of record CAIMSP010000144.1, read on the forward strand.
GGCGCTTTTCCCGGCCCGCGCCAAAGAGCTGCAAGGCCGGGTTCATATGCATCTTGGGGTTGTCGAATTTTGGAATCGGCGAGGGCGATGTGAGGTAGCGTTCGTTCACCAATACGGGATAGTCGTAGGTGCGCGAGATCGCGCCGAGTTGCGCAATGTCTTCGTACAGTTTCACGTTCATCAGACCGTATTCCGCCAGCGCATGCATGGTGATGGTCTCGCGGCGCCGCGGCTCCAGGCGAAACAGCGGCTCGGGCATGGGGACCTGAAACACGATGATCTGCGCCTCTGAGAGTGCGGCCTCGGGGATGCGGTGGCGCGATTGCACGATCGTGGCTTCGGTCGTTTTCTCCGTCGTCACCACGCCCGTGGTACGGGCAAAGAAGCGCCGGATGTTGACCGCGTTGGTGGTGTCGTCGGAACCCTGGTCGATGACCTTGAGCACGTCGCTTTGGCCGATGATGCTGGAGGTGACCTGCACTCCACCCGTGCCCCAGCCATACGCAAAGGGCATTTCGCGCGAGCCAAACGGCACCTGGTAGCCGGGCACCGCCACGGCCTTGAGCAGGGCGCGGCGGATCATTTTTTTCGTTCCTTCGTCCAGGAAGGCGAAGTTGTAGTGGGACTCCATCAGTCGGCCTCTTTCTGCTCGAAGTTGTTGACGCTCGGTTCTGGCTCGGCGCGCGCGCGCGCATGGGCGGCGCGCAGGCTGCGCACCAGTTCCAGCTCGGACTGGAAGTCCACGTAGTGCGGCAGCTTCAGGTGCTGCACAAAGCCCGAGGACTCCAGGCTGTCGGCGTGGGCCAGCACGAATTCTTCGTCCTGCGCCGGCGCCACCAGGGGTTCGCCGAGTTCGCGTGCGCGCAGCGCCCGGTCCACCAGCGCCATGGCCATGCTCTTGCGCTCCGAGCCACCAAAGGCCAGGCCGTAGCCCTGGGTGAATTGCGGCGGCACTTCGCGGCTGCCGGCGAACTGGTTCACCATCTGGCACTCGGTGACTTCGACTTCACCCAGATCGATGGCAAAGCCGAGCTCGTCCGGGACGATCTCCACGGCCAAGTGGCCGCGCCGGATTTCACCGGCAAACGGATGCGCGCTGGCGTAGCCGCGCTGGGTCGAGTAGCCCAGTGCCAGCAGCCAGCCCTCGTCGCCACGCGCCAGTGCCTGCAGGCGCAGCGCGCGCTTGGCCGGGAACATGATGGCTTCGCGCGTCAGGTCGCCGGGCTCTTCCACGGTCTGCGCCAACGGCGACTCCATCAGGCCTTCACGCGCCATGAGTTCGCTCACGCGCGGCGTCGGCTCGGACCGGTCGGCGCCTGGGCGCCCAGGCTGGGGTGCGGCGCCGGGCGCGCTGGCGTTGGCGAGCAGGGAAAAGTCCAGCAGGCGCTGGGTGTAGTCGTGCGTCGCGCCGAGCAACTGGCCGCCCGGCACATCCTTGAAGGTGGCGGAAATGCGTCGGCTCAGGCGCATCTTTGACGTGTCCAGCGGCTCGCTGTAGGCAAAGCGGGGCAGGGTGGTGCGGTAGGCGCGCAGCAAGAAAATGGCTTCCATCAGGTCCCCGCTGGACTGCTTGATCGCCAGCGCGGCGAGTTCACGGTCGTACAGCGAGCCCTCGGTCATGACGCGGTCCACGGCCAGCGACAGCTGCTGTTGAATCTGCGCCACATCGAGCTCGGGCACGGCCGGGTCGCCGCGCCGCTGTGCGGCCAGAAGTTGCCAGGAACTCTCGATGGCGGCGGCTCCGCCCTTGACGGCGACGTACATGTCAGACCCCCTTTTGCGCTTGCACGCGGGTGCTGCGCGGCAGGCCGAGGGCCCGATCTGCGCAGCAAAAAATGATGTCCACCCCTTGCGGGAAGAGCGCGTGATTGGTCTGCCACTGGGCCCAAAAGCCCGCTGGCAAGCCGGCGATGCACACCGCCTTGGTGTCACGCAGGCCCGGGCCGCTCCACTGTGTTGCGGGGCCCGCTTCCAGCGACGGCACTTCGATCAGCAGCGTGGCGGACTGCTCCGGCGACTCGGGGGAGCCGCTGGCAAAGCGGTCCAGCGGCGGCAGCGGCAAGGCCGCTGTGAGCACGGCGAAGGCCGCGCCCGCCGGCGTGGCCGAGAGTGGCGCACCGGTGTGAAAGCGCAGCCACTGCAGGGTCTGCAACTGCTCGGGGGTGTCCTGTTGCCACCAGACCGGGGTTTCCTCGTCGCACAGGCTCAGCAGCAGATGCGCCATCGCCCCGTGCAACGCCACGCCCTCGACCGCCGCGCCCAGCGGCACGATTTGCCCCGGGCGCGACAGCGCCTCCAGTGCGGCGCGAAAGGCACGCTGCGACTCGTGCACCGGATCGCCAAAGCCGGGCTTGAGGGTGCTGGCGGTCATGCGTTACCTCGCACAAAAGTGAAGAATTCAACCCGGGACTGGGCGGCAGCGTGGCGCTCGGCGTCGCGCTGCAGGGACTGGGCGGCGGCCAGCGGCTCGATCACCGCGACAAACAGTTCGGCGTGGCGCAGCGGGTCTTGCAACAGCGCGTCAAAGAGCGCAATCAGCTCGGCCTTGCGCCGCTCGCGCCCCAAGGTGTAGCCCACGCCCAGCGGGCCACCGTCCAGGCGCAGGGCACAGCGCGTGACGCTGGCCTCGCCCAGATTGAATGCGTCGCCCGTGCCGCCAGCACGGGCGCGCAGCATCACCATGCCGATCTCGGCGGCGCGCACGTACTGCGGCGCGGGCAAGGGCTCAGGCGCCAGCGCTTGCAGTTGCGCCAGCGTGGCCCGCGCCAGCACGGCCAGCCAGTCGCGGCGCTCCTGGTTCGTGAACATCTTGGCTTGACTTGTCATAAAAGTGTCTAATTCGGTCGCTACAGTGTTCAAAGACCGGAGGGAAAATACTTGACTCCCCCGGTGCGAGTCCCTAGTTCAACCGCACAACATGACCGATTTATGACATTCCCACAGACGGGCGCGTTTTGGCCGCCAACCCTCAAGGCCGCGCAGCCCGCAACGAGTCGCGCTGCGGCGGCCGCGAGCAAGGGGCGCAGTGCGGCCGGGGCCTGGCGTCAGATCGCCGACACCCTGGCTGCCGAGATTCGCGACCGCCACTACTCGGACTGCGGGCGCCTGCCCTCGGAGACGGAGTTGTCGGCGCGCTTTGGTGTCGCCCGGCACACGCTGCGTCAGGCGGTGGCGGCGCTGCAAAGCGAAGGTCTGGTGCGCGTGGAGCCAGGGCGCGGCAGCTTTGTGCAGCACGAACTGTTGGACTATGCGATCTCACGGCGCACACGCTTCAGTGAAAACCTGCAAAGCCAGGGACTGCTGCCGAGCAAGCAACTGCTCACGGCGAGCGAACGGCCGGCCGGCGAGCGGGCCGCCCGGGAGTTGCAACTCGACATCGGCGCTGCGCTGCTGTGGGTGCAGACGCTGGACGAGGCCGATGGTGAACCCGTCGGTCTGGCCACGGCCTATTACCCGGCGGCGCGCTTTTTTGGCCTGCTGGAGTTGCTGCAGCAGGGCGGCGGCAGCACCGAGATCCTGCGCCACTTTGGTGTGCAGGACTATGTGCGGGCGCACAGCCGCATCACCACGCAGATGCCCAACGAAGTCACGGCGCGCCTGCTCAAGCAGCCGCTCACAAGGCCGCTGCTGTGCGTGGAGAGTCTGGATGTGGACATGACGGGCTGCCCCATCAAGTACGGTGAAACCGTGTTCTGTGGTGACCGAGTGCAGTTGCTGGTGGACGGTGGCAAGCTGCCATGAGCGCGCGCTACGCGGTTTACTTCACGCCCGCGCCGCATTCCCCCTGGTGGGAAGCCGGCGCGCATTGGCTCGGTCGCGACGAGTGTTCTGATGCGCCGCTGCGTCCCGGCGCTTGGCAAAAGTTTGCTGCCGACGAGTGGCGCGCCCTGACGGCGGCGCCACGGCGCTACGGCTTTCATGCCACGCTCAAAGCGCCTTTTCGCTTGCGCGCCGGCGTTTCGGAGCAAGCGCTGCTGCTGCGGCTGCAAGACCTGGCGCTCACGCTGCAGTCGCTGGCACTGGGTCCGATGCAGGCCAGCTTGCTGGGCGATTTTGTCGCTCTGGTTCCAACGGCACCTCCGCCCGAACTGCTCAGCCTGGCGACGCGCTGCGTGGTCGAGCTCGATGACTTGCGCGCGCCGCTCTCAGAGCAGGATCTGGAACGGCGCGGGGCGGCGTCGCTGGACGCCCGTGGTCTGGAGCTGTTGCAGCGCTACGGCTACACGCAGGTGCTCGAGCGCTTTCGCCTGCACCTGAGCCTGAGCGCAGCGATTGACGCGGCCACGGCGCGACGCGTCATCGCGGCCTGGGAGAAACCCGTGGCGCAGTTGAACGCGGCCTGCCCGCTGCTGCTGGACCGCCTGTGCCTGTTTGTCGAGGCCGGGCCGGGGCAGGCGTTCTTTCGCATCGCCGACGCCATGCTCCAGCCCGCAGTCAGGGTGCCCGTGCGGGCACAGAGGGTGGCGCCATGAGTGGCCGCTGGGTCTTCGTGTGCGGTCCTTCGGGCGCGGGCAAGGACAGCCTGATCAGCTGGGCCGCAAACCATCTGGCGGGCTTGCCCGAGATTGTCTTTTCTCGCCGCATGGTGACGCGACCCTCCTTTCCCGGCTCCGAGCACGACGAGGTGACGCCAACCCAAATGGCGGCTCTGCTGGGCTCGGGCGGACTGGCCTGGTGCTGGGAGGCCAATGGCTTGCATTACGGCATCGCGGCGCATTACGCCGCGCTGGTGGCTGCGGGGCACGTGGTGGTGGTGAACGGGTCGCGCGAGCACGCCTTGGGCCTGCCGGTGTTGCCGCAGGTGCGGGTCGTGCAGGTGGTGGCGCAGGCCGGGGAACTGGCCGCGCGCCTGGCGCAGCGCGGGCGCGAGGCGCCAACCGAGGTGGCACGCCGACTGGCGCGCAACGCCTTGTTCCCCGAACTGCAGGCCGATTGCACGATCGTGAACGAAGCCACGCTGGCCGATGCGGGCCAAACACTGGCCGACTACCTGAAGCGCTGCGTGGGCTCGGGCTGAACTTCGGATTCTGCGCGGTGTTGCGCGCGACCGAGAGCAGCCAGCATGAACGAATGAATTTTCATGACTCGGCGCGCCGCGCCGCCGAGGCCAGAATTCAGATCACCGACTTGCGCACGCGCGCCGAAACCACGTCGATCACGGTCACCGTCAGCACGATGATGATCATCACGGCGCAGGTCTCGGCGTACTGAAAGCCACGGATGATTTCCCACAGGATCACGCCGATACCACCGGCGCCCACCATGCCCACGACCGAGGCCGAGCGCACATTGGATTCAAAGCGGTACAGCGAGTAGGAAATCCACAGTGGCAGCACCTGCGGAATGATGCCGTAAACAATCTCTTCCAGGGCATGCGCACCGGTGGCGCGTATGCCCTCGACCGGCTGCGGGTCGATCGATTCCACCGCTTCGGAAAAGAGTTTGGCCAGCACGCCCGTGGTGTGCACCCACAAGGCCAGCACACCGGCGAAGGGGCCCAGTCCCACGGCCACGATGAACAGCATGGCAAACAGCATCTCGTTGATGGCGCGCGCCGCGTCCATCACCCGGCGCACCGGTTGATAGATCCAGGCCGGTGCGACATTCGCCGACGACAGCAGGCCCAGGGGCACGGCGCAGACCACCGCCAGCACCGTCCCCCAAAGCGCGATCTGCAAGGTCACCAGCATTTCCTGCAAATAGATCCGCCAGTCGGTGAAGTTGGGCGGGAAGAAACTGGCCGCGTAGGTCGCCATGTTTCCCGAGTCGCGCAGCAGATCGAAGGGCCTGAGGTCAGCTCCCTTCCAGGAGCCGATCAAGGCGAGCAGCAGCAGACCCCACAGCGCGAGCGCGGCGGGCGATGTGCGCTGCAGCAGCGGGTGCTTTGAGGCCACGTCGTTGGCGAGCGCGGTCACGTCAGGGCGGAGCGGGGTTGAGGCGGGCACGCTGGCTTTCCTGTGGGAGGGGATGGGTCGCAGGGCTTACTTGAGCAGCGCCAGCTTCTGGTTCAAGGCGTCCAGCTTGCGGTCGATGTCGGCGAGCTTCGTCTTCTTCTCGGCTGCGTCCATGTGCTCATCGCTTTCCAACTTGATGCGCGCCGAAAACAGCGCCAGTTGGCGGATCGGGATCAACTGGTTGTCGTTCGCGGCGGCAAAGCCACCGGCGGGCAACAGACGGATTTTTTCCTTTTCTTCCGCCGCGTTGGCACCCTTGCCGTAGCCAATCATGAAGCCCTTGATCTTGGCTTTCAGGCCGGCCGACAAATCCTTGCGCCAGACGAAGGGATCGGCCGCAATCAGTGGCGACTTCCAGATGATGCGGATTTCCTTGACCAAAGCGGGCTGCGTCTGCTCCATCTTTTCGTAGTCTGCGGTATTGAAGGTGGCCACATCGACCTGCTTGCTGGCGGCGGCCATGAAATTGGCACCGTGGCTGGCGCCGCGGATGCTCTTGAAATCGGTCTTGGGGTTGATGTTGTTCTTGGCAAACACGTAGTAGCCTGGCACCAGGAAGCCGGAGGTCGAGTTGGGGTCGCCAATGCCGAAGTTGATCTCCTTGCTGTGCTTGACCAGGTCGTCTACGGTCTTGTAAGCCGAGTCCTTGTGCGTGATGAGCAGCGAGTTGTAGCCTTCGGTGCCGTCAACGCCAATGACCTTGGCGAAGATTTCACCTTCGGAGCGGTCCACGGCTTCCATCGCCGACTTGTTGCCGTAATAGGCCACTTGCACCTTGTTGAAGCGCATGGCTTCGATGACACCGGCGTAATCCGTGGAGAAGAACGGTTTGATCTTGACGCCCACGGACTTCTCCATGTCGCCCAGAAACGCTTCCCAATTCTTCTTCAGCGAACTCGATGAATCGGTGGCGATGATGCCGAAACTGATTTCCTTGAGTTCCTCTGCGCCTGCGGGCATGACGCTGAAAGCCAGGCTGGCGATCAAGCCGAAAAGTATCTTTTTCATGGGGGTTTTCTCTAAGGGTTTGGGGTTGATGAAGGGGTTGAAAAAATGGGGGGGAGCGCTCAGGCGGCTTGCGCCATCGCGCTGCGCCAGGGCGCCACGCGCGGCTGGCGTGGCGCATCCTGCAAGGAGGTGATGTGATCCCCCAGCGACAAGATGTCGTCGGCTTCGGCGCCGTAGAGTTCCCGCAGCAAGGCCGGGGTCAGCTCGGTGGACGCGCCGTCGTACACGACCCGGCCCTGGTGCAGGGCGATGGTGCGGGGGCAGTACTTCATGGCGACGTTCACCTGGTGCAGCGAGACCACGACGGTGCAGCCGTCCTCGCGATTCACGCGCGCCAGAATGTCCATGACGTTGCGCGAGGACTCGGGGTCGAGCGAGGCAATGGGCTCGTCTGCCAGGATCACCTTGGCGCCTTGCACCAGGGCGCGGGCAATGGCGGCGCGTTGCTGTTGACCACCGGACAGCGTGCCGGCGCGTTGCGCCCAGCAGTCGGCGATGCCCACGCGGCGCAAGGCGTCGATGCCGCAGGCAATTTCAGCGCGCGTGAACCAGCGCATCAGGCTGCGCCAAAGTGGCACGCGGTGCAGCGTTCCGGCCAGCACATTGACAATCACCGGCAGGCGGTCCACCAGGTTGAATTGCTGGAACACAAAGCCCACGCCCGAGCGTGTGCGGCGAATGTCGGCGTCGATGAGGCCGCCGCTCTGCACGCTTTGACCATGGATCTGCACCAGGCCGGCGCAGGCCTTGTCACCGGCCATCAGGCCTGCCATGTGGCGCAACAGCGTGGATTTTCCGGAGCCCGAGGCGCCAATCAACGCCACCATCTCGCCCGCGCGAATGTCCAGATGGATGTCATTCAGGGCGCGGCGGCCGCCGGGAAAGGTCTTGTTCAGTGCCTGGATATGGATGGCGGTAATCATGCTGACTCCTATTCGTTGCGCGCACCTTAGCCCGGCAATGTGACGAAAAGATGTCGGTTTTTGCTCGCGCCAGCAGTTTTCATTTCTTTGCCAATATCTATGTATTCTTTTATTAGCCTTACGCTAGTTTTTTTGCTTTTGGCGTACCACATGGTTTCTTGCAATACCCAAAGATTCGGTATCCAAAAACATGGACCACGCATAGCGCATAAAAATCCATCATCAGCAAGCAAAACAAATCCTAGCCCAGCATAGATTTTGTCAAGTTGAGAATCTACATAAGTGCTTGACCATTTGTCTATGTG
>CAIMSP010000145.1 GCA_903844215.1 uncultured beta proteobacterium
CCCCCCCTGTTGACACTCGGACCCAGCGCGGGAACTGCCGATGCGCGGCGACGGTCTGGACCCGCAATGGGCTGGAGGCGGCCAAATGAGGCGTTCCAGAACGGTCGCTCAATGTGACAGCGCCGCGCGCTGGCGCGCGACGGCGGGGGTCAAAGCGCGTGTTCAGAAGTGGATGCCCTTCATCATTTGCGCCATCGCGATCGCCTCGGGCGAGAGCGTGGGCTTGGCGCCCTTCTCGCCCTTGGCCGCCGCGCTGTCGGGGAACATGCGGAAGGTGGTGTTCATGATGATCTGCGTGATGCGCGGCGCGGCGGCGTGCAGCAACTCGCCGGCAATGCCCAGGCGCGTGGACACACGCACCGGCTTGTCGATGCAGGCGCGCACCACCATGTCGGCGGCTTCCTCGGGTTTGAGCAAGGGCATGCTGTCGTAGATCTTGGTGGGCGCGGTCATGGGCGTGCGCACCAGCGGCATGTTGACGGTGGTGAAGGTCACGCCCTGATCCGCGTACTCGCTGGCGGCGCAGGCGGTCCAGGCGTCGAGCGCGGCCTTGCTGGCGACGTAGGCCGAGAAGCGCGGCGCGCTCACCAGCACGCTGATCGAGCTGATGTTGACGATATGGCCCTTCTTCTTCGCCACCATGCCTGGCAGCAGGCCCATGGTCACGCGCAGGCTGCCGAAATAGTTGAGCTGCATGGTGCGCTCGAAGTCGTGAAAGCGGTCGTAGCTGGCCTCGATCGCGCGGCGGATGGATCGGCCCGCGTTGTTGATCAGGAAGTCCACGCCGCCATGCACCTCGTTCAGCGTGGCGATGAATTCGGCGCAACTGGCCTCGTCGGCGATGTCCACCGAATAGCTGAACACTTTGGCGTCTTTGCCCGCGAAGTCCCGGATCTCCTTGGTGGCGGCGGCGAGCTTGTCTTCGCCGCGCCCGCAAATGATGGTGATGGCGCCGGCCTCGGCAAAGCGGCACGCAGCCGACAGTCCGATGCCCGAGGAGCCGCCGGTGACGAGCACCACCTTGGAGCCCACGGTTCCGCGCAACGAGCGATCGACAAACAGCGCCGGGTCCAGGTGCCGCTCCCAGTAGTCCCACAGGCGCCAGGCGTAGTCATTGAGGTTCGGGCAAGCAATGTCGCTGCCCTTGAGCGCCGCGTCGGTCTCGCGCCGATCAAAGCGCGTGGGGTAGTTGACGAAGGTGAGGATGTCCTCGGGCACGCCCAGGTCCTTGATCACGGCCCGGTACACGCGGCGCACCGGCGCCAGCGCCATCAGGCCTTTGCGCACGCTCTTGGGTATGAAACCCATGAGGGCGGCGTTGATGAACAGATTCATCTTCGGCGCGTGCGCGGCCTTGCTGAAGATGTCGAGCACGTCGCCCACACGGTAGCCGGTGGGATCGACCAGATGGAAGCACTTGCCCTTGATGACGTTGCGCGAATGGGAGATGTGGTCCAGCGCGTCCACCACGAAGTCCACCGGCACGATGTTGATGCGTCCGCCTTCGAGCCCGATGGCGGGCATCCAGGGCGGCAGGATCTGGCGCATGCGCTGGATCAGCTTGAAGAAGTAATACGGTCCATCGACCTTGTCCATCTCGCCGGTGCTGGAGTCGCCCACCACCATCGCCGGGCGGTACACCGACCAGGGAACCTTGCACTCCTTGCGCACGATTTTTTCGCTCTCGTGCTTGGTCAGGAAATAGGGATGGTCGTAGTTCTCCGCCTCCTCGAACATGTCCTCGCGAAACACCCCCTCGTACAGGCCCGCGGCGGCAATCGAGCTCACGTGATGAAAGTGCCCGGCGTCGATGGCCTTGGCCAGCTCCACTGTGTTGCGCGTGCCTTCGATGTTGACGGCGATCTGGCTGGCCTCGTCCGCGCTCAGGTCGTACACCGCGGCCAGGTGATAGAAGTGGTCGATCTGGCCCTTGAGCTGCTTGATGTCGTCCGCCGCCAGACCCAGCTTCTTGCTGGTGAGGTCGCCATACACCGGGATCACCCGGGTGGCGCTGGCGCCCCAGTACTCGCGCAGGCCCTTGACCTTGGCCTCGCTCTCCTTGCGCAGCAAAAAGTGCACCACCGAGCCCTTGCGCTGCAGCAGTTTCTTGACCAATCGTTTGCCGATGAAGCCGGTGGCGCCGGTGACGAAGTAATGCATGGAGAGCTCCCAAAAAGTTGCCGTATTTTTGCCCGGATTTTGTGCTGTTGGCTTCAGCACAAACCCGCGCCTAGCCTAGTGCCTTGCCCCTAGCGCTCTAGTGCCCGGCGTCTAAATTGGACGCCTTGGCGGGCTTAAAGTCGGCATTCAACGCCCCCACTGCAGCCGGTCACCGGCGGCGCGGGCACTTCATCCCCTCACACTTCAGGAGTTCGCCATGGTCACGAAAATGCAAAAATCCAAACCCCAAGCCGACGCTGGCTCGCCCTTGGCGAGCTCGGTCAAGGATTCGGCCCAGCAGATCTGGCTGGCCGGTCTGGGCGCGTTCTCCCGGGCACAGGAAGAAGGCGGCAAAGTGTTCGACGCCTTGGTCAAGGAGGGCGTGAACATCCAGCGCAAGACCCAGTCCGTGGCCGAGGAGAAGATCTCCGAAGCCACCAGCAAGATGTCCAGCATGGCCTCGGACATCGGCACCAAGGCCACTGGCCAATGGGACAAGCTCGAAGGCATCTTTGAAGACCGCGTCGCCAAGGCGCTGAAGAAGCTGGGCGTGCCCTCGGCCAAGGACGTGGACGCGCTGATTGCGCGCATCGACGAGCTCAACAAGAGCGTGCAAAAGCTCTCGCCCAAGGCCGCAGCCAAGCCTGCGACCAAGACGGCGGCCAAACCCGCCGCGAAAAAAGCAGCAGCCAAGCGCCCGGCCCGCAAGACCGTCTGATTGACGTGGCGGCAGCAGGGCCAAGCCCTGCCGCCGTCCTGAGCTCGCAGGCCGTGACGCGGCCGCTCAGGCAGGCCGCGCATGGGGCCACCTTGCTAGGACGCGAGCCCTTGGGCCCGGCACCGTGCTGAACCGCAAACTCGCTCTCACGTTGGAATGCCCGTATGACGCAGAAGAAACCCGCCGCTCCCAAAATCGCCCTGGCGCTGTCCGGTGGCGGCCCCTTGGGCGCGATCTACGAGATCGGTGCGCTGTGCGCGCTGGATGAATCGCTGACGGGCCTGGATCTGAACGCCTTGCACCACTACGTGGGCGTCTCCGCCGGTGGCTTCATCGCCGCTGGCCTGGCCAACGGCATGAGCCCACGCGAGCTGTGCGCGATCTTTATCGAGAACGATAAGCCGGGCGATGAGGTGTTTGATCCGTCCTGGCTGATGGTTCCGGCGTATTCCGAATTTGCGCGCCGCGGCATGATGTTCCCGATGCTGGCCGCCTCGGCTTGGTGGCGCTGGGCGGTGGGCGGCAAGTCGCTCACCAGTTCGATCGAGCGGCTCGCGTCGGCACTGCCCACCGGGATTTTCTCCAACGACGAGGTTGACAAGCACCTGGCGCACATCTTCTCCAGCGCCGGACGCAGCAACGATTTCCGCCAACTCAAGACCCGGCTCACGCTGGTTGCCACCAATCTGGACAGTGGCGAGGCCGCCCCTTTCGGTCGCCCCGGCTGGGACCATGTGCCGATCTCCAAGGCGGTGCAGGCCAGTTCGGCGCTGCCCGGACTGTTTCCGCCGGTGGAAATCGACGGCGCCTACTATGTGGATGGCGCGCTGAAGAAGACCATGCACGCCTCGGTTGCGCTGGACGAGGGCATCGACCTGCTGTTGTGCCTGAACCCGCTGGTGCCGTTTGACGCCACGGCGCCGCGACTCGCCCCCGACCAGGTTGCCGATGCGCTGTTCGACCAGCGCAAGATTCCGCGCATCGTTGACGGCGGCTTGCCCTCGGTGCTGAGCCAGACCTTTCGCTCCATGATCCACTCGCGCCTGGAACTGGGCATCAAGGGCTATGAGCGCGCCTACCCCGACACCGACATCGTGCTGATCGAACCCGACCACCGCGACCCCGAACTCTTTCTCGCCAACACCTTCAGCTACAGCCAGCGCCGCCACTTGGCCGAGCACGCGTACCAGCAAACGCGTGCGCTGTTGCGCTCCAACCCGGGCCTGATCGAGAAGTTGCACCGCCATGGCATCCGGCTCAACCGCTCGGTGCTGAACAGTCCGCGCCGCCATCTGGCGCCGGCGCTGCCGGCACCGACGCCGCTGGGGCGCGCCATGGCGCGGTTGCACGCTGTCATGGACGATCTGGATCAGGCATTGGAGCGGACCCGACCTGCGGCGCACTGACGGCCGTCGCAGCGACTTGGAACTGGGTTAGAGTCCTCCCAGTCAACAAGGATAAAGTCCCATGGCGAAAAAAGCGCCGCGGCGCACCGCTGAACGCATTCTCGAAGTCACGCTGGAGTTGTTCAACCGGTTTGGCGAGCCCAACGTTTCGACCACGCTGATCTCGGCCGAGCTGCGCATCAGCCCGGGCAATCTTTACTACCACTATCCCGCCAAAGACGAGCTCATCAACGCGCTGTTCGACCGTTACGAAAGCGCGCTGAGCGAACTGCTCAATGCCGGCGACAGCGTGCGCAACGTCGAAGACGCCTGGTTCTTCATGCACACGCTGTTCGAACTGATCTGGCAATACCGCTTTTTGTACCGCGACCTGAACGACCTGCTGAGCAAGAACCGCCGCCTGGAAACGCACTTTCAGTGGGTGCTGAAGAACAAGACGCGCGCCGTGCGTTCGCTCCTGGACAGCATGAGCCGAAGCGGCGCCGTGCAGATCGACGCCACCGAGGTCGAAGCCACCGCCACCAGCATGGTGGTGGTGCTGACCTACTGGCTGAGCTACGAATACGTGCGCGATCCGCGGCGCGCGCTGGAGCCGGAAAACGCCCAACTCGCGCTGTTGCGCGGCGCCCACCACGTGCTCAACCTGCTCGTGCCCTACCTCGAGCCGGGCCAGCGTCAGCACCTGCGAAGCCTGGTTCTCGCCTACGCCGGCAGCGACGCCTGACCTGGCACACTGGAACATCCGCATGCCGAAATGGACCCCCTTTCCCGCGCTCGGCCACTACCCGTTCAGCGCCAGCAGCCTGAAAAAATGCTGGGACAGGCTGCACTCGGGCGATCGGGAAGCCTGGCCCAGGGAGGCCGGCGTGCGCCAAGCCTGGATTGAATTTCATTGCGGCGATTTTCAGAGCGCCGCACGCCTGGGCCTCAAGGCCGGCGGTGACGGCATCACAGTCGCGAACAAGGCCACCAGCGTCTATGCCAATCACCTCGAAGCCGGCGACGAGGCGCGCATCGCCCTGTTCTGGCAGGTGGCTGAGCGTGCCGAGGCCCAGGCCGAACGCGACCCAGACAACGCCAACGCCTGGTACTGGCAGGCCTACGCCTTGGGGCGTTTCAGCCAGGGGATCAGCGTGGCCAAGGCGCTGGCGCTGGGGCTGGGCTCGCGCGTGCGCAGCGCGCTGGAGAAGACGATCCAGATCGAACCATGGCACGCCGACGCCCACCTGGCGCTGGGCGCATTCCATGCCGAGGTGATCGACAAGGTGGGCAGCCTGATCGGCAACATGACCTATGGCGCGAAGAAGGAGACCGGACTCAAGCTGTACCAGGACGCGCTGGAATTGAACCCCCAATCGGCCTACGCCATGATCGAGTACGCGAATGCGCTGCTGATGATGGAAGGCGACATGCGGATGCAGGACGCGATCACCTGGCTGGCGCAAGCCGCCGCCTGCGAGCCCGCCGATGCCTGCGAGTGGCTGGACGTGGCGGCCGCCAAGAAGGAGCTGGCCCAGCGCCGACTCGCGGCGGGCCGCTGAGTGCCCCTTAAAATCGGACCCATGCTTTCAGTCAAACACGAATTGCTCGGCGCCCTGGCGCTCGAGCTGGAAAAATTAGTTCCCGGCAGCGCGCACCGTGCGGCCTTCGAGTCGCCCAAGGTGGCCGAGCATGGCGACTTCGCCTGCACCGCCGCCATGCAACTGGCCAAGGGGCTCAAGCTCAATCCGCGCGCGCTCGCCGAGACACTGTGCGCGGCCCTGTTGGCGAACCCCGTTTTTGCACGCTGGGTGCAGGCCATCGAGATGGCCGGCCCGGGCTTCATCAACATCCGCCTCAAGCCGCAGGCCAAGCAGGAAGTGGTGCGCGAGGTGCTGGCTGCGGGCGCGCAGTTTGGCTGGCAGGAGCCGGTCGGCAAGAAGATGATGGTCGAGTTCGTTTCCGCCAATCCCACCGGCCCGCTGCACGTAGGCCACGGCCGCCAGGGCGCTTTGGGCGACGCCATCTGCAGCCTGTTCCAGACCCAGGGCTGGCAGGTGCACCGCGAGTTCTACTACAACGATGCGGGCGTGCAGATCGCCACGCTGGCCAGCAGCACGCAGTTGCGCGCCAAGGGATTCAAGCCGGGCGACCCCGAGTGGCCCGAACTGGCCTACAACGGCGACTACATCGCCGACATTGCGGCCGATTTTCTGGCCAAGAAGACCGTCAAGTCGGACGACCGCGAGTTCACCGCTTCGGGCGACGTGGACGCGCTGGACGACATCCGGCTGTTTGCCGTGGCCTATCTGCGCCATGAACAGGACCTGGACCTGCGCGCCTTTGCCGTGCGCTTTGACCACTACTTCCTCGAGTCCAGCCTGTACCTCAGCGGCAAAGTCGATGCGGTGGTGCAGCGGTTGCACGACGCGGGCAAGACCTATGAGCTCGATGGCGCGCTCTGGCTCAAGTCCACCGAGTACGGCGACGACAAGGACCGCGTCATGCGCAAGGGCGACGGCAGCTACACCTACTTCGTCCCCGACGTGGCCTACCACATCGACAAGTGGGAACGCGGTTTCAGCAAGGCCATCAACATCCAGGGCACGGACCACCACGGCACCATCGCGCGCGTGCGCGCCGGCCTGCAGGCGGCCAACCTGGGCATCCCGCTGGGCTACCCCGACTACGTGCTGCACACCATGATCCGCGTGATGCGCGGCGGCGAAGAGGTGAAGATTTCCAAGCGCGCGGGCAGCTACGTCACGCTGCGCGACCTGATCGACTGGACCAGCAAGGACGCGGTGCGCTTCTTCCTGCTGAGTCGCAAGCCCGACACCGAGTATGTGTTTGACGTCGATCTGGCGCTGGCGCAAAACAACGACAACCCGGTGTTCTACGTGCAGTACGCGCACGCTCGCATCTGTTCCGTGCTGAGCGCCTGGGGCGGGGACGTGGCTGCGCTCAACGCCGTCGATTTGACGCCACTGCAAAGCCCTCAAGCCCTGGCGCTGATGCTGCAACTGGCCAAGTTCCCGGAAATGCTCAGCAGCGCGGCGCGCGATTTTGCGCCCCACGACGTGACCTTTTACCTGCGCGACCTGGCCGCCTGCTACCACAGCTACTACGACGCGGAACGCATTCTGGTGGACGACGAAGCCGTCAAGCTGGCGCGTTTGGCCTTGGTGGCAGCAAGCGCCCAGGTATTGCACAATGGCTTGAATGTGCTGGGCGTGAGTGCGCCGCAAAAAATGGAAAGAACCAAGGTATGAAACAACAGCGTGGCTCGACCATCGTGGGCTTTATTGTCGGTCTGGTGCTGGGCCTGGGCTTGGCGCTGGCGGTCGCGGTTTACGTCACCAAGGTGCCGGTTCCGTTCCTGCACCAGTCGCCCAGCCGCAGCGCCGACCAGGACGCCGACGAGTTGCGCAAGAACAAGGACTGGGACCCGAACGCGCCGCTCTATGGCAAGAACCCGGCGCGCCCGGCTTCGGCGGCATCGGCGCCGCTAACACCGGCGGCGCCAGCCGTCGAACCCAGCGCCGGCCCGGCCGCCACCAAGCCCCCCGCAGCCAAGGCCGCTGCCGCCCCCGACGCCCTGGCTGACTTGGCCAAGGCCCATGGCGCCGGCGCCGCCGCCGACCCCTACAGCTACTTCATCCAGGCGGGCGCCTTCGTGAAGAGCGAGGACGCCGAGGCCCAGCGCGTCAAGCTGTCCCTGGCTGGCGTGGAAGCCAAGGTGTCGGAACGCGAACAATCGGGGCGCAACGTCTTTCGCGTGCGCGTCGGGCCCATCGACACCAAGGAAGAGGCCGACAAGATCAAGGCCCGGCTCGATGGGGCTGGATTTGAAACCACGCCGGTGATTCGGGTTCAGCGTTAAGCGCCGCGCCGCAGCGCAGTCGGCTGCAGTTCGCCGCGCCGCCCGCTCGAACCCGTTGAACTAATTCCGCTAGCCACCATCAGACAAACTTTTTCCCGGAGCCTTGCCCATGAAACGTCGCGCCTTTTCCGCTGTCACCAGTACCCTGATTGCCGCCGCTGGCTGGAGTTCGACCACGGTCCAGGCCCAGGTCAGGAAGATCGAGGAAGGAACCGACTTCCTGGCGCTGCCCAAACCGGTCGCCGTAGAAGCGCCCAAGGGCAAGATCGAAGTGATCGAGTTCTTCTGGTACAACTGCCCGCGCTGCAACGCCTTCGAGCCCGCGCTGGAAGCCTGGGTCAAGCGCCTGCCCAAGGACGTTGCCTTCAAACGCGTGCCGGTTTCCTTTGACGACAGCTTCGTTCCGCAACAGCGCCTGTACTACGCGCTCGAAGCCATGAACAAGGTGGGCGCGCTTCAAACCAAGGTGTTCAGTGCCATCCACACCGAAAAGCAGGACCTCAAGACGCTGGAGAAGATCGCCGTCTGGGTGGAGAAGCAGGGCATCAACAAGGCCAAGTTCCTGGAACTCTACAACTCGTTCTCGGTCTCGACCAAGGCGCGCAAGGCGACCCAGCTGCAGGAGGCCTACAAGGTGTCAGGCGTTCCGGCGCTGGGCATTGCCGGGCGCTTCTACACCGACGGCAGTTTGGCCGGCAGCATGGACAAGGCGCTTTACGTCACCGACTTCCTGTCGGAGCAAGTGCGCAAAGGCCGCTGAAGTTGAGGCGGCCACGGCCGCAGATCGACCAGCCCAAAAAAAAGGGCCCTCGCATGGAGGGCCTTTTTTTGTTGGGGCCGCGCTCGATGCGCACGGCCCCAAGACCCACGGCGCCGTGTTAGTCGCGGGCGTAGATGTCCACGTCCTTGGTTTCGCGCACGAACAACATGCCGACCACGAAGGTCATGCCGGCGATGATGATCGGGTACCACAGGCCGCTGTAGATATTGCCCTGCGCCGCCACGATGGAGAAGGAAATCGCCGGCAGGAAGCCGCCGAACCAGCCGTTGCCGATGTGATACGGCAGCGACATCGAGGTGTAGCGGATGCGCGTCGGGAACAGTTCCACCAGCATCGCCGCGATCGGGCCGTACACCATGGTCACGTAGATCACCAAGATCGTCAGGATCACCACCAGCATGATCCAGTTGTTGGAGAACACGGGGATCGGATCGGCCTTGGCCGGATAACCCGCGTCATTCAGCGCCGCGCGAACTTCCTTCTCGAAGCGGGCCTTTTCTTCCTTGGCGTTGGCAGCCAGACCGTCATAGCTCATGATGGCCTTGTCGCCCACCTTGACCGTGGCGACCGCGCCGGGCTGTGCCACGCTGTCGTAGTTCACGCCAGAGTTGGACAGATAGACGCGCGCCAGATCGCAAGGCGTGGTGAACTTGGCCGTACCCGTGAGGTTCAGGATCAGGTTGCAATGCGTTGGCTCCGAGACCACGGTCACGGGCGACTTCTGGATCGCCTGTTGCAGTTTCGGGTTGGCATAGGTGGTGAGCGCATTGAACAGCGGGAAATAGGTCAACACCGCCAGCAAGCAACCCGCCATGATGATGGGCTTACGGCCGATCTTGTCCGACCAGGAGCCAAAGACGATGAAGAACGGCGTGCCCAGAATCAGCGAGACCGCGATCAAGATGTTGGCCGTGGGGCCATCGACCCGCAGGAAAGTTTGCAGGAAGAACAGCGTGTAGAACTGGCCACCGTACCAGACCACGGCCTGGCCTGCAGTCAAGCCAACCAGCGCCAGAATCACGATCTTCAGATTCTTCCATTGACCGAAGGACTCCGACAAAGGCGCCTTGGAGGTCTTGCCTTCGGCCTTCATCTTGGCGAAGGCGGGGGACTCGTTGAGCCTCAGGCGAATCCACACCGACACCGCCAGCAGGATGCCTGACATGGCGTAGGGAATGCGCCAGGCCCACTCGGCAAAGTCCTTTTCACCAAAGTAGGTGCGCGTGCCCAGGATCACCATCAAGGCCAGCATCAGGCCCACGGTGGCCGTGGTTTGAATCCACGCGGTGTAGAAACCGCGCCGACCCTGCGGTGCGTGCTCGGCCACATAGGTGGCAGCGCCACCGTATTCGCCGCCCAGCGCCAGGCCCTGGAACATGCGCAAGGCAATCAGCGCGATCGGCGCCACGATGCCCATCGACTTGTAGGTGGGCAAGAACGCCACCAGGAAGGTGGACAAGCCCATGATCAGGATGGTGATCAGGAAGGTGTATTTGCGACCAATCATGTCACCCAGGCGGCCGAACACCAGTGCACCAAAGGGTCGCACCGCGAAGCCCGCAGCGAACGACAGCAACACGAAAATGTTGCGCGTGCTTTCATCGAGTGCGCTGAAGAAGTTGGCCCCGATGATGGCCGTCATCACGCCGAAGAGATAGAAGTCATACCATTCAAAGATCGTGCCTAACGAGGACGCGAAGATCACCATCTTCTCGCCTTCGGTCATTGGCCTTGGTACCGCTGCAGTTGCCATGATTTTGTCTCCTGACGAAGTGAGTTGCAGACGCCGGGAGCGGCCTCTGTGGGTGGCAATGTCGATGGCGTAGCTGACTCGACTCTGACAGTAAAAACGCGCGATTGACGGCGAAACTTCCGCGGTACTTACGGCATCCGCACTAACCCTCACTCCTCGTTTTTTGATATGAAATATTTAGCTGGAAAGGCCCGATTCCGCAACCGAGCTGGCGATCGGGTCTAGGCGTTTCTACCAAGTCACTATTTTTCTTATTTCATATTTGCGCACCAACTGCCGGCAGAAAAACAGCCCGCGGCACGGCAGTTCGTAAGCACTTGGTCAGTCGTCATCCACAGAATCCGCCCCGGACATTGAGGCATCCTCCTCGTGCACATTTTCATTTCCCAATTGAGGAGACAGACATGATTGATCCTGTGGTCGCAAAGATCCAGAGCCACCCCAAGTACCTGGAGTTGCGCCGTGCGCGCAACAGCCTGGGCTGGATGCTCACGCTGCTGATGCTGGTCGTTTATTACGGCTACATCGCGCTGATTGCCTTCAACAAACCCTTCCTGGCACAACCCATCGGCGCGGGCGTGACCACGCTCGGTATCCCGATCGGCATGTTCGTGATCGTGTTCACGATCGTGATCACCGGCATTTACGTGCGCCGCGCCAACAGCACCTACGACGATCTGACCCGTGACATCCTGAAGGACGTGGCCAAATGAAGTATTCCCTACGCATCACCCTGGCGCTTGCGCTGACCTTGGCGGCCGCCGGCCTGGCCAACGCCGCTGGCGCCGACTTGGGCCAAGCGGCCAAGCAGGCCACCAACTGGACGGCCATCAGCATGTTCGGTGGCTTTGTCCTGCTCACGCTGTGGATCACCAAAATGGCCGCCGCCAAGACCAAGAGCGCGGCCGATTTCTACACCGCCGGTGGCGGCATCACGGGTTTCCAGAACGGTCTGGCGATCGCCGGTGACTACATGTCGGCCGCGTCCTTTCTGGGGATTTCCGCCGCCGTCATGGCCACCGGCTACGACGGCCTGATCTACTCGATCGGCTTTCTGGTGGGCTGGCCCATCATCACCTTCCTGATGGCCGAGCGGCTGCGCAACCTGGGCAAGTTCACCTTTGCCGACGTCGCCGGCTACCGCTTTTCCCAGACGCCTATCCGCGCCTTCGCGGCCTCGGGCACGCTGGTGGTCGTGGCCTTCTACCTGATCGCCCAGATGGTGGGTGCAGGTCAGTTGATCAAGCTGCTGTTCGGCCTGGAATACTGGATGGCCGTGGCCATCGTGGGCGCGCTGATGATGGTCTACGTGCTGTTCGGCGGCATGACCGCCACCACCTGGGTGCAGATCATCAAGGCCTGCATGCTGCTCGCCGGCGTGACCTTCATGGCCTTCATGGTGTTGGCGCAATTCCACTTCAGCCCTGAAGCGCTGTTTGCCGAAGGCGTCAAAGTGCGCACGGCCATCGCCAGCAATTCCGGCAAAACGGCCGAGGAAGCGGCCAAGCTGGGGCTGTCCATCATGGGGCCGGGAGGCTTTGTGAAAGACCCGATCTCGGCGATCTCGTTCGGCATGGCGCTGATGTTCGGCACGGCCGGTCTGCCGCACATCCTGATGCGCTTCTTCACCGTTCCCAACGCCAAGGAAGCCCGCAAGTCGGTGTTCTGGGCGACCACCTGGATCGGCTACTTCTACGTGCTGATCTTCATCATCGGCTTTGGCGCCATCACCCTGGTGCTGACGAACCCCGAGATGGCCGACGTGGCCAAGGGCATCATCAAGGGCGGCGCGGGCACGGCCAATATGGCGGCCGTGCTGGTGGCCAAGACCGTGGGCGGCGACGTGTTCTACGGCTTCATCTCGGCCGTGGCCTTCGCCACTATCCTGGCCGTGGTCGCAGGCCTGACACTGTCGGGCGCCTCGGCCGTGTCGCATGACTTGTACGCCACGGTGTTCAAGAAGGGCAATGCCGACAGCGCTTCCGAGCTGAAGGTGTCGCGCTACACCACCGTCGTTCTGGGCATCGTCGCCGTGCTGCTGGGCATCGTGTTCGAGAAGCAGAACATCGCCTTCATGGTGTCGCTGGCGTTCGCGATCGCGGCCTCGGCCAACTTCCCGGTGTTGTTCATGTCGGTGCTGTGGAAAGACTGCACCACCAAGGGTGCCGTCATTGGCGGCTTCATGGGCTTGATCTCGTCGGTCGGCCTGACCGTCGTGTCGCCCTCGGTGTGGGAAGCCACGCTGGGCTACCCCAAGGGTTCGGCCTGGTTCCCCTACACCTCACCGGCGCTGTTCTCCATGACCATCGGTTTCGTCGGCATCTGGCTGTTCTCCGTCCTGGACCGCAGCCCCGCTGCCGCCAAGGAACGCGAAGCCTTTGCCGCGCAACAGGTGCGTTCGGAAACCGGCTACGGTGCCTCGGGCGCCTCCGGCCACTGAGATCGACCTTCAGGCGCCAAGCGCCTGCACAAAAAAACCGGGCCACGTGCCTAGCCGTTCCGCAAAGGTGTTGACGAAATAGCCGTTTATGGTACGATCCCCTACACAAAACCGCGTTGTAGGGGGCTGCTATTTCCGAGAAGATATCTTCCGTAACCAAGCCGGGTCGCTTACCCGAGGCGGCTGACGGCATCCAGATCAACTTCTGCAAGAACCCTGCTTGCAGCAACTACGGCGTGCCGCCGAAGGCGTCTGCTCAGGCTGACACTCCATCAGACGGCGTTCTACAAGGCGGCTATATCATCGTTGCAGCCAGGGCTGGCGTGCCACTCATGAAGTGCCGCGTGTGCGGCGAATACCCGCCGTTCAAGAGCAATCAGTCCATCGCGGAAGAGCGCCGGCGCCTGCTGGATGCACTCATTCAGCGACCCGAGCCATCCTGCCCCATAGAAACCTGTGCGAACCACTCCGTACCAGTCAGCGCCAAAGGCCAATACCAATCCTTCGGCGTGACACCATCGGGCTCCAAACGGTACCGGTGCAAAGCCTGCAGCAAGACCTTTGCCGCGGGCAAGTCGACCACCGGCCACAAGGCTCCCCACAAGAACAGGCTTATCTTCTCGCTGCTCATGAACAAGTCACCCAGGCGGCGGACTTGCGAGGTGGCTGACATTGGCCCCGAAGGGCTCTACGGCAAGATTGACTTCCTGTACGAGCAAACCAGAGTCTTCGCGGCTGATCGGGAACGCCGGCTACTGTCCGGTATGGCCCTCCCGCGCCTGTACCTGGCCACCGACCGCCAGGACTACGTGGTTAACTGGACGCGGCACGTCGATCGGCGCAATGTAATCCTACATGCGGTAGGTACCGCCGACAACGCCACGGGCTACGTCTTCGGGATGCACCTGAACTACGACCCGGACATGGATGCCGACGAAACCGAGAAACTGGCCGTGGCCGCCGGCGACTACCAAGCTAAATTGCCGTTCCGGCGCTTTGCGCGTTGCTGGCTGAAGCAGGACTACGATGCCGCAGTTCTTAGAAGGGTGAAGGCGCGTAAGCCACAAGGCGTGCGAGATCTGCACGGTGACATCGAGGAAACCTACGCCGACACCACGCAACGCGAGGATGTGGAAGTCTCTGAAGTCCAGGACAGCGGGCGTCGTCTACCCACCAGCGGCATGCAGATTCACTCCGAGTACAGCCTGTACGGTCACTTCTTTTACCTCAAGCAGCTCTTCGGTGGGGTCGAGAAGCTGCGATTCTTCATTGACCAGGATTCCGGGATGCGAGCCGCCTGCCTTGCAACCTTCCAGCCAGAAATAGCCGCACGCAAGGCGGATGCCTTCTTCGTTCGGCTTGGGAAAGAGATGACCGTCACTGAGAAGCGATCGGCCGTCGCAGCAAGGCGCACGGCATTTGAGCAATCTCGCCAACTCAATCCGGGTTTGACCGACACCGAACTGGAAACGCTGCTGATCAAGCAACGCGTCGCCCAGATGGCGCCGCTGGGAAAATGGCAGGACAAGTGGCTCATGCACCCATTACCGAACATGGGTGAGCCAGAGAAGGCCGTCTGCTACCTGACGGACTACCGCGACTATGATGAAGATCACCTAGCGCGGCTGTACAACAAGGCCAGTCTGCACAGCATCGATTGTTTTTTTATGCAGATTCGCCGTCGGCTGTCGATTCTGGAGCGCCCAATTGGCAGCGCCAGCACGGCTGGGCGAATGTGGTACGGGTACAGTGCGTACAACCCCGAGTCCATCGTGAAGATGTTGGGAATCTTCCGGGTGTTCTACAACTATTGTCTGGCAGGCAAGGATGGGAAGACGCCGGCCATGCGGCTTGGCTTGGCCAAGGGCAAGGTTTCGCTGGAAGACATCATTTATTTTTGAGAACGTTAAGAAGAATGGAACTTAGATGGGTAACGAAAAAGCCACTGATCAGTTCGTGCGCGACCTCCTTCGCGACATCGGAGTAACAAAGCCGTGGGAGCAGGATGGTGGACCGAAATGGAAGCGCGCCTCACTCGCGTGCGGATCCAAGTCGAAGACTGGAAAGGCCGAAGGCAAACCAGAGTTCGTGTTCGTCGTCTCTGACTTCATTGTAATTGTCGAGGACAAGAAGGAGACGCGCTTCACACGGTTTCTTGAAGCCGGTCAGGTGTCCACTGAGTTTCCCTATAGGCAGGACTATGCGCTCAACGGCGCGGTCCACTACGCGAACGCGATGATGCGCAATGGCGTTCCGCATAGCAAGGGCATCTTCGCGGTTGGCATCGGCGGCGCTGAGCACCACCATGAGATTACTGTGGCATACATTGGCCAAGGGATGATCAAGCACCTAGACAACCTAGTAGTTCGTTCCATCAATACAGTTACTAAATCGTAGATAATCGTCATGTTTCTTCTTCAACTGATGAGGGTGGTGAATATGGCAAGAAAATCTGAACGACCGCCGTTGGTGCTGACGCAGGAACAGCGCTCCAAGCTC
>CAIMSP010000146.1 GCA_903844215.1 uncultured beta proteobacterium
CTTGGACCGCAACGCCGCTGGCGAGACCACTTGCACACCCGCGCCAAACCGCATGATGTCGCCGATGAGCTCGCGGTCGTCGGAATAGGGGAAGGTCAGCAGGTAGCTGCCGTCGGCGTCGGTGGAACTTTCCTGCTGCGGGTGCCAGCGTTCGCCGGCCACCCAGCGCGCGCGCTCGGGGGTGAACTTGAGGGTGGCCAGGCCCTGGGGCGCGCCGTTGAAGATGCCGTAGCCGGCGCCCACGGCCTCGTCGATGCGCTTTGCCGCCACTTCTTTGGCGGGGGTCTGCATCACTTCTAGTTTTGTGATCGCGTCGATGCTGAAGCTGCGCAGGTCTTCGCGCAGATGGCACCAGGCGTCCAGGTACCAGTTGTCGCGGTAGTGCACCAGGCGCTGCGGCGAGAGCTCGCGCTCCACGGTCTTGCCGTTCTGGCGGTTGTAGTGCCAGATCTTCAGGCGCTGGCGCGCCAGCGTGGCGGCGGCCACCAGCTCAAACGATTTGGCGGTGACGATGCGCTTGCCGGCGTGCACGATGCGGATGCGCTTGGCCACGTCCTGACCGGACAGACCGTGCTTCTCCATCAACTGGCTGAGCCGGTCCTTCAAGGGCCGCAGCTTGCTGCCCAGCAGGCCGGGGTCGAGTTGCTCCAGCAGTTGCTGGATCGTGACCAGGGCCAGGATCTCCCCCTGGCTGAACCACAGCCCGGGCAACTCGTTGTCGGTTTGGCCCTGCACCAGGATGTAGCCGCCCAGGTCGCGGTTGAATTCGATCGGCATGTGCATCTGGTCGCGCAGCTTGGCCAGATCGCGCTTGAA
Organism: uncultured beta proteobacterium; assembly: GCA_903844215.1. Taxonomy (GTDB): domain Bacteria; phylum Pseudomonadota; class Gammaproteobacteria; order Burkholderiales; family Burkholderiaceae_C; genus CAIKVZ01. Next base: position 817 of record CAIMSP010000146.1, read on the forward strand.
GGTGGCGCGGGAGATTTCGAGTGTGGCGATGATGTCGTCGGCAGAAATGCCGCGGCGGCTGCTCAGCAAGCCTTTGTACCGGTACAACCGCAGCACTTCACTCATATCACCCTTAGTCGTTCTACTTTTTGTAATCGAATCATATGTCACGGCGCCGACCCGACCGAAAATCGGCGTCCTGCTGCTCGTCGGATTCGCTCAGCCAGCGTTGGATGCTAGCGGCTTGGCGCCGCAAAGCAATTGCCCCTTGGGGCAATGGCGCCAACATTTGCATGGCACCTGCCTGCATTGTTGGCGCCGCAGTGGCTCGCGCCATGAGCCTGCTGCGCGCCCCCATTCGCGCCGATTGACTGTATGCATGACGAGCCCCGCAGGCTCACGTGGTGCGCCTGCGGGCGCAGCGAGCCGGTCATGCCCCTCACCCCTGCCCTCTCCCCCGCGTACGGGGGCGAGGGAGCCAAACTTCGGCAGTTGGTTGCAGCAGGCGGTCTTCAGGCAGGGCCACAACATATGGTCGTTGACACCATCATTTGTTATGGTTAGAGTGGCCACATGAAAGCGATCCGGATTTTCTATGACAAGGCGGTGTTGCCGGATGGATCCATCGTCGAAATGACCATTTGGCAGTTGCCGTTTGCATCATCAGAACGCGCCCATGGACTCAAGTACAGCCTGTTTTATGGGCGCGATGGAAAGCGCATCGTTGGGTACGACAATGAGCTCGGAAAGCGCGACCACAAGCATGTGCGTGAGGTGGAATCCAGCTACCAATTTTTAAGTGTCGATCAGTTGGTGGCCGATTTTCTGGCCGATGTTGAAAGGGTGAAAAATGAGCGCCACGAATAAGGTTCAGGTTAGCGTTGGCAGCCTTGCCGACATGGGAAAGCGCTTTGCTGGCGCCTGGAAGCGTGCTGCGGCCGGGAAGCCCGTGTCTGAAACTCATGTGACGTTCCTGGATGTGCAAACCATGCTGGACGCGCTTTCCCCTCGCCGCCTGGAATTGCTGCAGCATGTACGCCAACATGGCGCGGCCAATGTGCGTGAACTCGCCTCTGCCCTTGAACGTGATTACAAGAATGTGCATCACGATGTGGCCCTGCTGGAGGCCGCTGGACTGCTGCTGCGTGATGGCCGCAAGCTGACCGCCCCCTGGGACGAATTGCAGGCAAGTGTTTCGTTGATGGCTTGATCATCATCCGCCTCGCTGGCGCGGCCGGGGGGCAGGCGTCAGAGTGGCGCGGCTAACTTATCCTGCGTCTTGGTGTCGAAGTCGCTGGCATCGTGGCGCTCGTGCAATTGCTTGGCGGGGTCGCCGAATGTGCGGTTGACCATGCGACCGCGCTGGGCGGCGGGACGTTCGGCAATCTGTTGGGTCCAGCGCCGCACATGGGTATAGGTCTGAACTTGCAGGAATTCACCGGCTTCGTACAACTGACCCATGGCCAGCGTGCCGTACCAAGGCCAGACCGCCATGTCGGCGATGGTGTACTCGTCGCCGGCCAAATAGGGGCTTTGCGCCAGGCGCTGGTCAAGCACATCGAGCTGGCGCTTGACTTCCATCGCGTAACGATCGATGGCGTATTCGATCTTGGTCGGTGCGTAGGCGTAGAAATGACCAAACCCGCCGCCAAGAAAGGGCGCACTGCCCATCTGCCAGAACAGCCACGACAGGCATTCGGCACGTTTGGCGGCATCGGTAGGAAGAAAGGCGCCGAATTTCTCCGCCAGATGGATGAGTATCGCGCTCGACTCAAACACCCTGATCGGGGTTGAGCCGCTGCGGTCCACCAGTGCCGGGATCTTGGAGTTGGGGTTGACCGAGACAAAGCCGCTGCTGAACTGCTCGCCTTCGTTGATTCGGATGAGCCATGCGTCGTACTCGGCGCCGGTGTGCCCCGCGGCCAGCAACTCTTCCAGCATGACCGTGACCTTGACGCCGTTGGGTGTGCCCAGAGAATAGAGTTGCAGTGGATGGCGGCCCACCGGCAGTTCTTTGTCGTGGGTTGCGCCGGCCGTCGGGCGGTTGATGCTGGCGAAGCGACCACCGTTTTCCTTGTTGGCAGACCAGACTTTTGGCGGCGTGTAAGAGGGTGAGTTGTCCATGGAGTCGGCGGTTGGTAGTGATTGAAAGATGCTTGGTCAAGGTGACGAACGCATGGTACGCGAAGGCTTGCGTGTGCTACAAGCGGTAAAGTGTCAGTTCATTTTTTTAAACAGCAAACCAGTTAACACTGCCAATGTCTATGAACCTAAAGCTGATAGATCGCATGGTTGCGTGCTACTCGGGGAGGTCCAAACTCGCCGGCGCCGCGCTGGCCTTGGCCATGGTTTTGCCCTCGTTGCAAGCCCAGTCCGCACCGCTCGGCCCGCTGGCGCAGCCCCTGTGGCTGCGCCAGTCCAGCATCTCGCCTGACGGCCAGCAGATCGCGTTTGCCTTCCAGGGCAATCTTTATGTGATACCGGCCGGTGGCGGCACCGCGCGTTTGCTGGTTGCCAACGGCCACCACAGTTTCGCGCCGGTCTGGTCGGCCGACGCCAGGCTGCTGGCCTATGCGGCTGATGTGTACGGCAACAACGACGTCTTCGTCGTGTCTGCCCAGGGTGGCCCATCGCGCCGACTGACCACGCACTCGTCCAACGAGCAGCCGATCGCGTTTACGCCCGATGGTCAGTCCGTGCTGTTCTCGGCCCACCGCCAGGACGTACGCACCAGCCAGGCCTTCCCGTCGCCGGCTCTGGGCGAGCTCTACAAGGTCGGCATCGAAGCCGGCAGTCGGCCCGAGCAGGTTTTCAGCGTGCCGGCCTTGGCCGGTCAGTACAACAAGGCCGCCAGCCTGCTGATCTACGAGGACTGGAAGGGCTACGAAAATGCGCTGCGCAAGCACCATGTCTCGCCAGTGGCGCGAGACATCTGGCTTTGGGACGCCAAGACGGGCCAGCACCGCAAGCTCACGAGCAGTGGCGGCGAGAACCGCAACCCGGTCTGGGCGCCCGACGAGCAGTCGATCTACTACCTCAGCGAACAGAGCGGCTCGTTCAACGTCTGGAAGATGCCACTGGGCCAGCCCGAGGCGGCGCGCCAGATCACCCAATTCACAAAGAACCCGGTGCGCTTCCTGTCGGTGGCAGGCAACGGCGTGCTCAGCTTCGGCTACGACGGCGAACTCTTCACCATGGCCGATGATGCCGCGACGCCGCACAAGCTCGTTGTTGGTATCGCAGCCGATGCGCTGGCGCCCAGCGTCGAGAACCTGAAGCTTGACGATGGCGCGACCGATCTGGCCGTCAGCCCCGACGGCAGCGAGGTGGCACTGGTGGTGCGCGGCCAGGTCTTCGTGACCTCGGCCGAGTTTGGCAATACCCGCCGCATTACCGAGGGCCCAGGACAGAAGCGCTCGGTGAGCTTCAGCGCTGACGGCCGCAAGCTGCTCTACGCTTGCGAGCAGGACGGCCAATGGAGCCTGTGCGAGGCGGCCATTGCCGGCGACAAGAAGGCCGTGCCCAACTTCTTCAACGCGCCGCGCGTGACTCAACGCGTGCTGCTGAAAGACGCGCATCAGAACTTTCAGCCGCGCTATTCGCCTGACGCCAAGGAAGTGGCCTTCCTGCAAGACCGCGCCGCGCTGCATGTGCTCAATCTGGCCAGCGGCCACACCCGTGAGGTGCTATCAGCCGAGTGGAGCTATTCCTACGAGGACGGCGATCAGTGGTTCGACTGGGCGCCCGATGGCAAGAGCCTGCTGGTGCAGTTCGTTGACCACAGCCGCTGGAGTGCCGAGGTTGGCATGGTACCGGCCGACGGCCAAGGCAAGCTCGTCAACCTGACGCGCAGCGGCTACGAAGACCTGCACCCGCTGTTCGCGCGCCAGGGCCAGATGATGATCTGGTTGACCGACCGCCAAGGGCTGCACGGCCATGGCGGCGACGCCCGTGGTGACGTTGACGTCTTCGGCATGTTCCTGACCCGCGCTGCCCTGGACCGCTACCAGCTCGACAAGGCGGAGTTTGCCCAGTTGAAGAAGCGCGAGGAAGAAGAGAAGAAAGACGCGGCCGAGAAGCACGAGAAAAAGGGCGACGCCAAGGTGGGCGAGAAAGATGAAGACGCCAAGGAGGCGCCGCCCAAGCCCGTGGTCATTGAGATGGGCGGCCTGGAAGACCGCATCGCACGCCTGACCACCGCCTCGGCTGACATCCGCGACTTCGCGCTGACGCCCGACGGCGAGCAGCTCTTCTACGTCGCCAAGGCCGGCGAGGGTTTCGAGCTTTGGCAGACGCGGCTGCGCGACAAGGAGAGCCGCCGCGTCGCGTCTTTGCCCGGTGGCCGTGGTGGCGTTGCCTTGTGGCTGGATGCCAAGGGCGCCAACGGCTTCGTGCTGGCGGGCGGGCGGGTGCAGAAGTTCAAGGTTCCTGGCGACGACGATAAGGGCGACGTGAAGGCCGAACGGGTCCGGTTTGCGGCGGAGCTGCGCGTTGACCACGCGGCTGAGCGCGCCCAGATGTTCGACCACGCCTGGCGCCAGACCCTGGAGAAGCTCTATGTGAAGGACCTGGGCGGCGTTGACTGGGCCTATTACCGCCAGGTGTACAAACGCCAGCTGCCCTTCGTCGCCGACGGCGCGGACTTCGCCGAGCTGCTCAGCGAGATGCTGGGCGAGCTCAACGTCTCGCACACCGGCAGCGGCTACCGCCCCGCGCCGCACGGCGATGCCACGGCGTCGCTGGGCGTCTTCTACGACCCACGCTACCAGGGCGCCGGTGCCAAGGTCGATGAGGTCATCGCTGGCGGACCGCTGGATACGGCGAGCAGCCAAATCAAGGCCGGCATGCTGATCGAGTCCATCGATGGCCAGGCCATCGCGGCCGGCACCGAATTTGACTCGCTGCTCAACCTCAAGGTCGATAGTCAGGTCGTGCTGGAGGTGCTGAACCCGACCACGGGCCAGCGCTTTGAGCAGACCCTCAAGGCCATCAGCCAGGACGCGGAACGCGAGCTGCTCTACAAGCGCTGGGTGCACCAGGAGCGCGCCTTGGTCAACAAGCTCTCGGACGGGCGCCTGGGCTATGTGCATGTGCGCGCCATGGATGATGCCAGCTACCGTCAGACCGTGTCCGACGCCCTCGGCGGCGCCAGCGGCAAGGAGGCACTCATCGTTGACACCCGCTTCAATGGCGGCGGCAATCTGCATGACGAGCTGGCGACGCTGCTGTCGGGCAAAAAGTATCTGGAGTTTTTGACGCGTGGCCAGAGCATGGGGTGGGAGCCGGCGGCCAAGTGGGTCAAGCCTTCGGCCGTACTGATCAGCGAGAGCAACTACTCTGACGCCCATCTCTTCCCTTGGACTTACAAGCACCTGGGCCTGGGCAAACTCATCGGCATGCCGGTGGCCGGAACGGGCACAGCCGTCTGGTGGGAGACCCTGCAGGACGGCGCAAGCTATTTCGGTATTCCGCAGGTGGGCTTTCGCGCCCAGAACGGCGAGTTCATGGAGCGCGCGCTGATCACGCCGGACATTGTCGTGCCCAATGACAAGGCCAGGTTGGATGCGGGCGAGGACGCACAGCTAGCAGCGGCGGTGAAGTCGCTGCTGGCCAAGTGAGGGCTGCGCTGGCGGCTGCGACGCGCCCGGCCATCAGGCCCAAATCAGACACGAAAAGCTGATTTACTTACCCACCGCATCCTCAAGCCCTGCGGGCTGACCCGCATCCGGCGCGTACATGGAGTCGATGACCAGCAGGAAGGTGATGGTTCCCACGATGAAGATGGCAAAAAGGGTCGGCAGCAGCCACGCCCGTTTCGGTTTGGGGTCGGCCTGGTTCGAATTTTCGTCTTGTGCCAAAGTGAACTCCTATTTCGGCTTGTCGTAGATTGTCTTGTCGGCTGCTGGCAGCATGCCCATAGCGTGCTGCGCGGCTACTTTCGTTGAGGCTTGTAGCATGCCCGCCGTGGTGGCGAGCCATTCTCGCCCTGTCAGCCACAGAGGCAGGGCGTCGCGCAATCCTAAGCGTTGACAGTCATCCACCTGGATCCGCTTTCAGGCCAGCCAGGTGTGCGACGTTTGAGGCAACTCCGAAGCCTTTGTTTCGACACCGGCTGTGCCCGAGGCCAACACCAAGGACTTGAGCAATAACCGTTTTGACAAAAGACTGGTAGGATTTCTGCATGCTAATGAAAACTCTGCCCACGATGACGCCATCCGACTGTGATGAGGGGACGCCGGTTTCTGTGAAGATCCGCGAACGTCTCACGGCCGCCCGCAAGCGCTTTAACGCGAATGACAATATC
>CAIMSP010000147.1 GCA_903844215.1 uncultured beta proteobacterium
ACTGATATTTTTACCCCCGACCCGGATGTAGAACTAGAGTGAAAGAAGGGCAGTCACGTAGCCAGTAAACAAGTTATCGGCACGATGTGCATCAGACTTGAGGTCCATTTTGGTCGGTCGTGCAGGGGGCGGGCTGCGCAGGATGGGTCCCGGGATCTGTGCCGCGTCGGGGCACTCACCGGGCCAAAGCGCAGAGGTTCACTGTTCCTGCGCTTCGTAGCCGGCCTTGTGCAAGGCCTGCAGCACATCGCCGATGTGCTCTTTGCCGCGCGTCTGCAGCACCAGTTCGACTTCCACGTTCTGCACGGCCAGGGCGGTGAAGGCGCGCTGGTGGTGCACCTCCTCGATGTTCGCGCCGGCATCGGCCACGGTGGCGGTGATGCGCGCCAGCGATCCGGGGACGTCGCGCGCGCCGACGCGAATGCGCGCCAGACGGCCGGCGCGCACCATGCCGCGCTCGATGATGGCGGCCAGCAGCAGCGGGTCGATGTTGCCGCCGCACAGCACCAGGCCCACGCGCTTGCCGCGAAAGTGCTCCGGGTATTTCAGCAGCGCGGCCAGGCCGGCGGCACCGGCGCCTTCGACCAGGGTCTTTTCGATTTCCAGCAGCATCAAACAGGCTTGCTCGATGTCGCCTTCGTCCACCAGCAGCAGGTCGTCCACGCGCTGCTCGATCACGGCCTGCGTCAAGACGCCGGGGCGGCCCACGGCGATGCCTTCGGCGATGCTGCTGTTGCCCTGCGGGTGCTGCGTGCCCTTGATGGCGTTGAACATCGCGGGAAAGCGCGAGGTCTGCACGCCGATGACTTCGATGCCCAGGCGCAGCGCCTTGGCGGCCGTGGCCATGCCGGCGATGAGTCCGCCGCCGCCGACCGAGAGCACCAGCGTGTCCAGGTCGGGAACGTCGTGCAGCATCTCCAGCGCCACCGTGCCCTGGCCCGCCATCACGTCTTCGTCGTCATAGGGATGGACAAAGCGCAGGTCCTGCGCGCTCGCCAGGCTGAACGCATGTTCACGCGCTTCGTCCAGGGTCTCGCCGTGCAGCACGACCTCGGCGCCAAAGCTGCGCGTGCGTTCGATCTTCACGCCAGGCGTGAAGCGCGGCATCACGATCACGGCGCGCAAGCCCAGGCGCTGCGCGTGGTAGGCCACGCCCTGGGCGTGGTTGCCCGCGCTCATGGCGATCACGCCGCGCGCCGCCATGCCGCTGCCGTTGGCCGCGTCGGCCTGCACCAGGCGCATCAACTTGTTGCAAGCGCCGCGCTCCTTGAAGGAGGCCGTGACTTGCAGGTTCTCGAACTTCAGAAAGACCTGGGCGCCGGTGATCTGCGACAGCGTCTGCGACTCGACGCAGGGCGTGTGCAGCAATTGGCCGCGCAAACGCGCGGCGGCCTGATGGATGTCGGTGAGGGAAATCATGGGCAGATTGTGCCCATGATTGGCAACGCCCTTGGCGTGACCGCGACAAACTTGCTGCCTCGGCGCGCTTCGCCGCCGAGGCCTGCGGGTCAGTGCAGGCGCAAACCGCCGCTGGACTTGCCCTTGCCGGCGCGTGCCGGCGGGTTGCACAGGCCACACACGAAGTGGCGCGAGTTTTCGTAGGGCTCGGTCACGTAGTGGCCGCCGCACTGCGAGCAGGTGGTCATGGTGAGCATGTGGGCGTCAACAAATTTCACCAGTCTCCAGGCGCGGGTGAAGGAGAGCAAGGCCTCGACCTCGGTCGCCTGCACCTGTTGGTTGTACAGCCGGTAGGCCTTGATCAGCATGTCGATGTCGTCGCCGGCGCTGCTCTTGGACAGGTACTCGTAGATGTTGAGGAACAGCGACGAGTGGATGTTTTCCTGCCAGGTCAGGAACCAGTCGGTGGAAAACGGCAGTTGTCCTTTGGAAGGCGAGCGGCCGGCCACTTCCTTGTACAGGCGCAGCAGGCGCTCATAGGACAGCGTGGTTTCGGACTCCAGCACCTGCAGGCGCGCGCCCAAACCGATCAGCGTGACCGCGCGTTCGATTTCGCGCGACTCGTTCAATATGCTTTTGTGGACCATGGCAGGCTTCTTGGGAAGGAGGGGGGGGCTCATCAGCAGCGGGGCCGTCATCACAGAATCTCCGCCACGCGGCCGGCCATCAGGATGCTGGCATGCAGGCGGCTCGTGGCTTCGTTGTTGACCTTGCGGATGTTCTGATTCGTCAGCAGGCTCCACACCAGATCGTCATCCACCCGGAAGCGGCACAACAGCATGTTGCTGGCCGACAGTTTGAGGACCTGGGCACTGGACAGGGTGTTGAGCATGTCGGCGGCTTCCTCGCTCAAGCCCAGGCGAAACATGGCTTCGACCTTGTCGTTGCGAAGCAGCTTTTGCGCCAGCATGAGGTAGGTCAGGTTGACCTCGCGGATCTCGGCAATGTTCATTTCGTCGCTCATGATGTGTTCCATTTCTTGCGTCAGCGGGTCGGTCCGGAATGACTGACTTGTCTGATGCGTTGAAATGAATTGTGAAACCATGGCTTTTCAAATGAAGTCGTCCAAGCGATCTGTCACTTGTCGGTCGAAAAAAAAGCCTGTGTAGGAAGTCGGCTGACGCGGCCTGTCTGCCGCCTGTAGGAAGAGCGCGGCAGATCCCCGGAATGCCTGTAAGGCAGGCCGGCCGTCAGCCGCTGCAACTGACGCGCAACACCTCGTCGCCATAGGCTTGAAGCTTCTTCTCGCCCATGCCGCTGATGCCCTGCAGGTCTTCCAGGCTGCGCGGGTCGCGCTGGGCGATGGCCGCGAGCGTGGCGTCGTGAAAGATCACATAGGCCGGCAGGTTGTGCTCGCGCGCCACCTCGGCGCGCCAGGCCTTGAGCCGCTCATAGCGTTGCTGCGCCTCCTGGTCCAGCGCGATCGGCGCGGGCTTGCCGCTGCTGCCGGCGCCGCGCGCCCCCGCCGCCTTGCTGCCACGGGTCGGGCGCGGGCTGTCGCCGAGCACGGATTCGCGCAGGCGCACGCTCACTTCGCCCTTGAGCACGGCGCGCGACTCGGGCGTGAGCTGCAGCGTGTTGAAGGCCTGGCCGTCCACGGCCACGGCGCTGATGGCGATCAGCTGGCGCAGCACACCGCGCAGCTGCTGCTCGCTGTAGGCCGCGCCCACGCCGAAGGTGCTGAGTGTTTCGTGGCCGAACTGCGCCACTTTCTCGGTGCGCTTGCCACGCACGATGTCCATGATGTGGCCCGCGCCAAAGCTGATGCCCGTGACCTGCTGCACGCGGTAAATCGTGCTCAGCAGTTTGCGCGCGGCGTCGGTGCCGTCCCAGACGGCGGGCGGCGCCAGGCAGTTGTCGCAATTGCCGCAGAAATAGCGGCTGGCTTGGCCCTCGGGGGCGTCGTCCTCGGCGCTGCGCTCGCGGCTGATCAGCGCCTCGCCGAAGTACGACAGCAGGCGCCCACGGCGGCAATCGGTGGCTTCGGCCAAGCCGAGCAGGGCGTCGAGCTTGCCGCGCATGATCTGCTTGAAGTCGTCGCCGGCCGGGCTCTCGTCGATCATGCGGCGCTGGTTCACCACGTCCTGCAAGCCGTAGCCCATCCAGGCGTTGGCCGCCAGGCCGTCGCGCCCGGCGCGCCCGGTTTCCTGGTAATAGCCTTCGATGTTTTTTGGCATGTCCAGGTGCGCGACAAAGCGCACGTCGGGCTTGTCGATGCCCATGCCGAAGGCGATGGTGGCGACCATCACGATGCCCTCGCTGCGCAGGAACTTGTCCTGGTTCGTTTGGCGCAATTTCGCGTCCAGTCCGGCGTGATAAGGCAGGGCGCTGATGCCGGCGTCGGACAATTTCTGCGCGATGTCTTCCACCTTCTTGCGCGATTGGCAATAGACGATGCCGGCGTCGCCCTCGTGCTCACGCTGGATGAAGCGCAGCAGCTGTTGCGTGGCCTCTTTTTTCTCCACGATGGTGTAGCGGATATTCGGGCGGTCAAAGCTGCTGACGAACTGGCGCGCGTCTTCCAGCTGGAGCCGCTCCACGATGTCGGCGCGGGTGAGCGCATCGGCCGTGGCCGTGAGCGCCAGCCGCGGCACGCCGGGGTAGCGCTCGTGCAGCACCGTCAGCCCGCGGTACTCGGGGCGGAAATCGTGGCCCCACTGGCTCACGCAGTGCGCCTCGTCGATGGCAAACAGGCTCAGCAGTCCGCGCTCCTGCAGGCTGTCGAGCTGCGCCAGGAAGCGCGCCGTGGTGACGCGCTCGGGCGCGGCGTACAGGAGGGTGATGTCGCCGCGCAGTAGGCGCTTCTCCAGCGCGCTGGCCGCGTCGAAACTCAGCGTCGAATTCAGGAAGGCCGCGTCCACGCCGGCCTCGTGCAGCGCGCCCACCTGGTCGTGCATCAGCGCAATCAGCGGCGAGACCACGATCGCCACGCCCAGGCCCGCACGCTGGCGCGCAATCGCCGGGATCTGGTAGCACAGGGACTTGCCGCCGCCCGTGGGCATGAGCACCAGCGCGTCGCCGCCGCCCACCACGTGCGCAATGATGTCCTGCTGCGGCCCGCGAAATTGCGCGTAGCCGAAGACCTCCTTCAGTATGTCGCGCCCGGGTTCCGTCATGCTGCGGGTTGGCTGCGTTCGCGGGCCGAGCCGGCCACCATGTCAAAGCGGAACAAACGGCATTCGATCGGGCCGTTCCACATCGGCACGCGGCGCGACTCTTTCAGACGCATGCGGCTGGGCAGTTTGAGGTCCGGCGTGAGCACCCAGGCGGTCCAGCCGGCGTAGTTCCTTTTCCAGTGCGTGGCCAGTTGCGGGAAGAAGTCGCCGCCGTCCTCGGTGTGCGCTTGTTCTCGACCCAGGGCGCGTGCGCCGCTACCTGCCACGCCGGCAATGTCGATGCGCTCGCCGTAGGGCGGGTTCAGCAGCATCACGCCGCTGGCGGCCGGTGGCATGCGCTGCAGGGCGTCGCCGCCGCGAAATTGCACCACTTGCGCCACGCCGGCGCGCTGCGCGTTGCGCTCGGCGAAATCGACCATGCGGTGCGCCACATCGCTGCCGAATATCTCGGCGGTGGGCTCGTGCTCGGCGGCATGCGCCTGCTGCAGCAGCGCCTCCCACACATGGGCCTGAAACGGCAACTGCTTCTCGAAGGCGAAGCGGCGCAGCGAGCCGGGGGCGATGTTGCAGGCGATCTGCGCGGCCTCGATGGCGATGGTGCCGCTGCCGCAGCAGGGGTCGTACAGCGCCGTTTTGGCGTCCCAGCCGCTGGCGGCAAGCATCGCGGCGGCCAGCGTTTCCTTCAGCGGCGCGTCGCCCTTGTCTTCGCGCCAGCCGCGCTTGAACAGCGGTTCGCCCGAGGTGTCCATGTAGAGCGTGACGTGGTCGGTCGTGAGGTGGGCGTAGATGCGGATGTCGGGCCACTGCGTGTTCACGTCCGGCCGAGAGCCGCCCTTGTCGCGAAAGCGGTCGGCCACCGCGTCCTTGATCTTGAGCGCGGCAAAGTTCAGGCTGGTGAGCGGGCTGTGCTGGGCCGTGACCTCGACCTTGAAGGTCTGCTTGGGCGTGAACCAGATTTCCCAGGCGACGCTGCTCGCCGCTTCGTACAGGTCGCGTTCATTGCGGTACTCGCCGTAATGGAGTTGCACCAGCACGCGCTGCGCCAATCGGCTGTGCAGGTTCAGACGCATCGCGTCGCGCCATGACGACTGCACCAGCACCCCGCCGCGCAGCGTTTGCAAGGCCGGGCCACTGATCTGAGTGATCTCATGGACCTCCTGCGCGAGGTAGTCTTCCACGCCGGCGGCGCAGGGTAGAAAAAGTTGGAGCTGGTTCACGGGGGGTCTTTCAGTCGCCGTCGCCTATTGCAGGGCGCGACGCAGGTTGGTGGGGGCGATCTTCAGGGCTTCGCGGTATTTGGCCACCGTGCGCCGCGCGCAGTCGATGCCCTGCTCCTTGAGCATGTCCGACATCTGGCTGTCGCTCAGCGGCTTCTTCGGGCTCTCGGCCGCGACGAACTGCTTGATCAGGGCGCGCACGGCGGTGCTGGAGGCGTTGCCGCCGGTTTCCGTGCCCAGGCCAGAACCGAAAAAATATTTCAGCTCGAAAGTGCCCATGGGCGTGGCCATGTACTTGGCGGTGGTGACGCGGCTGATGGTGGACTCGTGCAGGCCCAGCTCATCGGCGATTTCGCGCAGCACCAGGGGCCGCATGGCGAGTTCACCATGCACGAAGAAGCTCTTTTGCCGCTCCACGATGGCGTTGCTCACGCGCAGTATGGTGTCAAAGCGCTGCTGGATATTCTTGATGAACCAGCGCGCTTCCTGCAGTCGTTGCGTCAAGGCCGCGTGGTTCGCCGCGTCGTTGCCCCCGCCCCGGTGCTGGCGCAGCGCGTTCGCGTAGATGTCGTGCACGCGCAGCCGCGGCATGACATCGGCGTTGAGCTGCACCCGGAATTTCGGCGCGCCGGCTCCCCCGAGCCGGGTCACGATGACGTCGGGCAGGATCAGGTTGCGTTCCACATCGACGAAGCGGCGTCCGGGCTTGGGCTCCAGGCGCGTGATCAGCGCCAGCGCGCTGCGGATCACGCCGTCGGACTCGCCCAGCAGCTGCACCAGCCGGCGCACATCGCGCCGCGCCAGCAGTTCCATGGGCTGCTCGCAGATGCGCAGCGCCGCGCCGCGCAGCTGTTGTTCGTCGGCGCTGCCCTCGGTGGCGGCGCGCAGTTGCAGGCGCAGGCATTCGCCCAGGTCGCGCGCGCCCACCCCCACGGGCTCCAGCGATTGCAGCAATTTCAGCGCCACGCAAAAGCGTTGCTCCAGTTCTTCGCACTGCTCCAGGTCCGACCCGGCCAGGCTTTGTGCCAGGGTGGGCAGCGTGTCTTCCAGATAGCCGTCGTCGTTCAGGGATTCGATCAGGAAGCGCAAGGCGGCGCGGTCCACTTCGCTCAGGCGCAGGCTCAGCGATTGCCGTTGCAGATAGGCGCTCAGGCTCTCCTGATTGCGCGCCAGTTCGGTGGCGCTGAACTCGTCGTCGCTCTCCAGGTTGTTCTTGCGCGCGGGCGCGTCGCCGCCCCACTCGTTGTCGTCCGGGCTCATGTCGCTGCTGCCGTCGCCATCCCAACTGGGCTCGGCGGCGTCGAACGGGCTTTCTTCCGACTCGTTCGCATCCGCCACCTTTTTCTCGCTGCCGTACTCCGGCGCGGCGTTGAAGGCGCGCTCGGATTCGAGGTCATCGGCGCGCACCGGCTGGTCGGCCTGGGCCAGTCCGAACTCCTCGCGCGGCACCTCGTCCAGATTGGCTTCCAGAAACGGATTCTCGTCCAGCATCTGGCCCACTTCCTGGCTCAGTTCCAGCGTGGACAGTTGCAACAGGCGGATCGATTGCTGCAGTTGCGGCGTGAGCGCCAGATGCTGCGAGACGCGCAGTGACAGGCCTTGCTTCATGCCGCAACCAGCCCCCGGTTGGACGGCCGCGAGAAACGCGCGAGGGCCAACATCGTCACATGCGGAAGTGCTCGCCCAGATAGACCCGGCGCACCTCGGCGTTGTTCACGATCTCGGACGGCGTGCCCTGCGCCAGCACGCTGCCTTCGCTGATGATGAAGGCGTGATCGCAGATGCCCAGCGTCTCGCGCACATTGTGGTCGGTGATGAGCACACCGATGCCGCGCGCCTTGAGAAAACCGATGGTGCGCTGGATCTCGATCACGGCGATCGGGTCGATGCCGGCGAAGGGTTCGTCCAGCAGGATGAAGCGTGGCTGCGTGGCCAGGGCGCGTGCGATTTCCACGCGCCGACGCTCGCCGCCGGACAGCGCCAGGGCCGAGGAAGCGCGCAAATGGTCCACGCGCAAGTCGGCCAGCAAGGCGCTCAGACGCTCATCGATGGCGTCTTCGGTCAGGGGTTTTCCGGCTTCGTCGTGCTGCAGTTCGAGCACGGCGCGAACGTTCTGCTCGACCGTGAGCTTGCGAAAGATCGAGGCTTCCTGCGGCAGGTAACTCAGGCCCAGGCGCGAGCGGCGGTGGATCGGCATGTGCGCCACCGACTGACCGTCGATGGAGATGTCGCCCGCGTCCGCACGCACCAGGCCCACGATCATGTAGAAGGAGGTGGTCTTGCCCGCGCCATTGGGTCCGAGCAGTCCGACGACTTCGCCCTTCTGGACTTCGAGCGAAACGTCGCGCACCACCATGCGGCTGCCGTAGGACTTCTGCAGATGACAGGCCTGCAGGCGGCTGTTGGCGTCGGCGCTGCACCCGCCCAGTGCCAGCACCGTCACTTCTTGTCCCCGCTCAGGCTGGGGCTGCTGCGCAACACCGGCGCGGCGTCGGTGCCGCCGGGCGCGCTGGCCGCGCCTTTGGGGGTCAGGATGACGCGCACACGCCCGCCGCTGGCGGGGTCGGTGGGGGTCTTCTTGCCGCTCATGGTGAAGACGTCGGTCTTGTTGTCATAGACGATCAGGGCGCCGGTCAACTGGTCGTTGAGGGTCGTGCCGGCCAAGCGCCGCAGCTCTGCATCCTGGATAAACCGCACGGTATCGGCCTTGCCGTCGTACTCGATGGTCTGCGCCTCGGCCTCGAGGAACTCGTCCACGGCCTCGCGCTTTTGCCGGAAGAAGGCCTTCTTGCCGACCTCGGCGGTCAGCGTGACCGACTGATTCCCCTGCGGGTCCTGGCGTATTTCCAGTTTGGCGCCACGCATCAGCAAGGTGCCCTTGCTCACCACCACCCGGCCCGAGTACACGCTCACCTGATTCAGATCGTCGCTGCGCAATTCATCGGCTTCGATGATCATCTTCTGGTAGCGATCGGCTTTCTCGGCGTGCGCAGCGACGCCGATCAGGCCGCACAGGAGCCAGAGCAGGGAGGGTGTGAATGGGATCTTCATAAGGGCATGATTCTTGCGTTTGATTGTAGCGATGCATCCTGCTGCGGCGAGCGCGCCGCGAAAGAATACCCCGGCTCGGCCCGGTCTGACCGCAACGCCAGGGCGCCGGCCCTCACCCAAGGGGCCTTTACCAGGGAGGGGTTTAGCCGGGTATGGCAACGCGCGCCAAGCCGTTAGACTCAGTCCCACGATTTCTGGGGTCTCTAGCGCATGAAATATGCAAAAACTGAAGCAGGGCAGCAGGCCTTCAAGGCACGTTCCGCCACGCTGACACCGCGTCAGCGCTCGGCGTTCATCTTGTTTGATGGAAAAAAGACCACCGACGAGGTGTTGCGCATGACGGTTGGCCTGGGCGTGGTCGAGGCGGATGTGCAGCACATGGTGGCAGCGGGCCTGCTGGCGGCTGTGCTTGCCCCCGAGGCGCCGGTCGCCGTGGCGCTGGCGGTGGCACCGGACACGCAGGGCGCTGGGCTGACTTCGCTGCAGCAACGCTATGCCCGCGCCTGGCCGATTGCCACGCAAATCACCGCCGGCATGGGGCTGCGCGGCGTGCGGCTGAATATTGCGGTCGAGCGTGCGACCGGCTACGAGGAGTTGCGCGATTTGCTGCCGAAGATTCGCGAAGCCGTCGGCGCCGAAAAAATCCTGCCATTGGAGCTGGCCCTGAGAGAGTAGCGCGTTGGGCGCGCGCCAGGCCGATGACTCGGCGCATGGCGTCATGGGCGAACCGATTGACGATGCCGACCACACAAGGAATGCCATGAAGCTGGCTTTGCTGTCTGACCTTCACTCCAACCTGGGGGCGCTTCAGGCCTGCATCGAGCACGCGCGCGCGCAAGGCGCCCAGCGCTTTGCGGTGCTCGGGGACCTGGTGGGTTACGGGGCCGAGCCGGTGCAGGTGCTGGATGCGGTGATGGCTTTGGCGCAGCAAGGGGCCATCGTTTTGCAGGGCAATCACGATGCGCTCGCGGCGTTTCCACCGAATGAAAGCCGGGCCATGGGCGACGCCACGGCGCTGTGGACGCACGAGCAATTGAGCCTGGAGCAAAAGCGCTTTCTGGTGGGACTGCCGCTGACGGCGCAGATCGAAGACGTGCTGCTGGTGCATGCCAGCGCCAATGAGCCGCAAAAATGGCGCTACGTGGAAGACGAGCGCAGTGCCGGCGCGAGTCTGGACGCGGCGCTGGCGCTGCCCGGTGTGCGCTATGTGTTTGGTGGCCACGTCCATCGACAAACGCTGTATTACCGCAGCACCGGGCGCGGCCTGATGGCCTTTAACCCGACGCCCGGCGTGGCCGTGCCGACGCCACGGCACCGCCACTGGATCGCCACCGTGGGTTCGGTGGGGCAGCCGCGCGACGGCAACCCCAAGTCACAGTACGCCTTGTTCGACACCACGGCCGCGCAGCTGACCTTCCATCGGGTGGCCTATGACCACCATGCCGCTGCTGCCGCCATCCGGGCGGCGGGCTTGCTGGAGTTTTTTGCCAAACGACTGGAGGACGGACGTTGAAGCTGCTCGAGCCCGCAGAAGAACTGGACGGATTCGTGGTCGAGGAGTGCCTGCACTCCGGCGGCATGGCCCATATCTACCGCGTGCACTACGCCGACGGCCGGCGCGACCCGGGCTTTCCGATGGTGATGAAGGTGCCGCGCATGACCCCGGGGGACGGCGCTGAGAACATCGTCAGCTTCGAGGTGGAGCACCAGATCATGCAGGTCCTGAGCGGAACGCATGTGCCCCGCTTTGTGGCGGCCGGCGACTTGTCGAATGTGCCCTATCTGGTGATGGAATATGTGCATGGGCACACGCTGGACCACTGGCTGGAGCACGGCGAGCCGCCATCCATCGAAGTCATCGCCCAGCTCGGCGCCGCCATGGCGCACGCCGTGCACAGCTTGCACAAGCAAAACGCCGTGCACCTGGATCTCAAGCCGGCGAACGTGCTGATTCGCCCCGGCGGCAGCGCGGTGCTGTTGGACTTTGGCCTGTCCTGCCACGCGCATTACCCGGACCTGCTGGCCGAGCAACTGCGCAAGGCGGTCGGCTCGCCCACCTGGATTTCACCCGAGCAGGTGGTGGGTGTGCGCGGCGACCCGCGCAGCGACATCTTCGCGCTGGGCGTGATGCTGTACGAACTGGCCACGGGCGAGACGCCCTTTGGCACGCCGCAGACCGACGGTGGCCTGCGCCAGCGCCTGTGGATGGATCCCAGGCCACCGCGCATGTTGCGTGCGGATCTGCCCGAATGGCTGCAGGAGGTGCTGCTGCGCTGTCTGGAGCCCGAGGCCAAGGATCGCTACCCGTCGGCCGCGCACCTGGCCTTCGACCTCACCCACCCGGAGCAGGTGAAGGTGACCGAGCGCGGTCGCAAACTGCAGGCCACGGGCTTCTGTATCCACTTCAAGCGCTGGTTGCGCGCTGCGGGCAGGCAATATCAGCCCAGTCCGATTCCTTCACACCAGGCCGAAGATGTGCCGATCGTGATGGTGGCGATTCCGCACAAGGACGCGACCGACGCCACGCTGTATTCGCTGCGCCAGGCCGTGGACCGATCGCTGGGCCTGCGCCCGGGCGCGCGCCTGGCCTGCGTGACGGTGATCTCGCCGGGTCAGAGCAACACCTCCAGCAGCGAGAACAGCGAAACCCAGGTGCACCGGCGTTATCTGACGATGCTGCGCGAGTGGGCGCAGCCGCTGAACCTGGACAATCACCAGACCTCCTACCACGTGCTGGAGTCCGGCGACGTGGCGCAAGCACTGGTACGCTACGCCGAGGGCAATGACGTCAGCATGATCGTCATGGGCGCGGCCACGCATGGCGTGCAGATGCAGCGCTTTGTTGCCACGGTGCCAATCAAGGTCGCGATGGACGCGCCCTGCACGGTGATTCTGGTGAAGCAGTCGCTGCCGTTTGAGGCGCTGGTGGATCGCAAGGCCCAGCAGTGGATGGATCGCGATGCGCCTTTCTGAGACTTTGTTCCGCCCCTAGCGGTTCAAATCCATGCAAAATGGCGCGAGGATTTGACACATGACCACAGCCACGCTCGCCAGGCACATCGCCATGCGTTTGGAGCGCATGAGCGATGCGAACTCACTGAATGCTGCCGACACCCTGCGGGCCTTGGCGGATCAGCTCGACTCCCTGACGCACACGGTGGAATTGATGAACGCCGAATGCATCCGCCTGGCCAAAGATCGCGATGCACTGCGGTTGGAAAACACCGAATTAAAGGCCCTGCAGGCGGATCGCCGGGCCAGGCCGCGCGCCTGACACGGCGGCCGACGCGCGCTCGGGGTAACCCCAGCGCAGCGGCAGTTGGGGTTCGCTGCCTAGAATGGCTGCCCTGCCTCTGAATTGACCCTCCCATGACCCAAGGACTGATCCGCATCCGCGGCGCGCGCCAGCACAATCTGAAAAACCTCGATCTGGACATCCGGACCGGGGAGTTGACGGTCGTCACCGGACCCAGCGGGTCCGGCAAATCCAGCCTGGTGTTTGACACCCTTTTTGCCGAAGGTCAGCGCCGCTACGTCGAGACTTTTTCGGCCTATGCGCGCCAGTTTCTGGACCGCATGGACAAGCCGGCGGTGGATCGCGTGGACGGCGTGCCACCGGCCATCGCCATCGACCAGACCAACCCGGTGCGCTCCTCGCGTTCCACCGTGGGCACGATGACCGAGTTAAACGACCACCTGAAGCTGCTGCTGGCGCGCGCCGGCCAGGTGTTTGATTCGGCCACCGCCTTGCCGGTGCGCATCGATACCCCCGAGACGATCTACGCCGAGTTGCAGCGCCGCGCCGCTGTGCAAGATGATCCGCGCCTGGTGCTCACCTTTCCGGTGGAGTTGCCCGGCAACACCAGCGCCGAAGAAGTCCAGCAGTGGCTGTTGGCCAGCGGCTTCACCCGGGTCCAGGCGCAGCGCGAGGAGGCCATCGCGGTGGCGCCCAAGGCCCCGGCGGCGAAATCCGTGAAGGCCGGCAAGGCCTCAGCCAAGGCCAAAGCGGCCGCGCCCAGCACGCGCAAGCTGCTCGACGTGGTGGCCGACCGCTTTCGGATCGCGGGCGCCGAGAAGGTGCGTGCGCTGGAGGCGATCGAAACGGCGCTCAAGCGCGGCGGCGGCAGACTCAATGTCTATGTGATGCCGAGCGCCGAACCGGACGTCGCCATGGAGCCTGAAGTCTGGAAGTTTTCCACCGGCCTGCTGTGCCCCGAGAGCGATCTGCGCTACAGCGACCCCGTGCCATCGGCGTTCTCCTTCAATTCCGCCGTCGGCGCCTGCCCCACGTGCAAGGGCTTTGGCCGCGTCATCGGCGTGGACCTGGGCCTGGTGATACCGAACCACAAGCTCACGCTGCGTTCGGGCGCCATCAAGACCATGCAGACCCCGGCCTGGAAAGAGTGCCAGGACGACCTGATGCGCCACGCGGAGAGCGCCGGCATCCCGCGCGACACGCCCTGGTACAAGCTCACGCCCGAGCAACAGCATTGGGTCATCAACGGTTCCCCGAACTGGAACGGCAAGTGGAACCAGCACTGGTTCGGCGTGACGCGCTTCTTCGCCTACCTGGAGAGCAAGGCCTACAAGATGCACATCCGGGTGCTGTTGTCCAAATACCGCAGCTACACCACCTGTCCGTCCTGCGCTGGCGCGCGCCTGAAGACCGAGAGCCTGCTCTGGCGCCTGGGATCCAAGGCCGACGCCGATGCCGTGCTGGAGCCGGCGCGCCGCTTCATGCCGCAGGCGGTGCAGTGGAGCCGCGCGCAACTCGAAGCGCTGCCCGGCCTGTGCCTGCACGACCTGATGCTGCTGCCGATCGACCGGTTGCGGCAGTTCTTTGAGCGCATACAGCCCTCACCCCAAGCCTCTCCCGGAGGGCGCGGGAGTGAATACAGCGAGGCAACGCAAGTGCCGTCCCAACCGCCTCTCCCGCTTGCGGGCGAGGGCCGGGGTGAGGGCGAACAACAGGCGCTGAAAATGCTGCACGAGGAAATCGGCACGCGGCTCAAGTACCTGTGCAACGTCGGCATCGGCTACCTCACGCTGGACCGGCAAAGCCGCACCCTGAGCGGGGGCGAAGTGCAGCGCATCAACCTGACCACCGCCTTGGGCACCTCGCTGGTGAACACGCTGTTCGTGCTGGACGAGCCCAGCATCGGTCTGCACCCGCGCGACATGGGTCGCATCATCGACGCCATGCAGCGCCTGCGCGATGCCGGCAACACGCTGGTGGTGGTGGAGCACGACCCGGCCGTGATGCTGGCGGCCGACCGCATGATCGACATGGGCCCGGGTCCGGGCGAGCGCGGCGGCCAGATCGTGTTCGACGGCAGCACCGAGGACTTGCGCCACGCCGACACGCTCACCGGGGCCTATCTGGGCGGGCGCAAGCAGGTGGGCATGGGATTCCAGCGCCTGGTGAGCGAGAACACGCCGCGCCTGATTCTCGAAGGCGTGACCGAGCACAACCTGAAGAGCGTGAGCGTGGAGATTCCGCTGCAGCGCCTGGTGTGCGTCACGGGCGTGAGCGGGTCCGGCAAATCGACCCTGGTGCAGGACGTGCTGGCCCCGGCGCTGCTGCGCCACTTCGGCAAGTCCACCGACGCGCCGGGCGCGCATGCGCGCCTGCTGGGTGCGGACCATTTGAGCGAAGTGGTGTTCGTCGATCAATCGCCCATCGGCAAGACGGCACGCTCTAATCCGGCGAGCTACGTCGGCGCCTGGGACGCGCTGCGCGAAATCTTCGCCAACGCCGCGCTCTCGCTCCAGCGCAGCTACACCGCCAGCAAGTTCAGCTTCAACAGCGGCGACGGACGCTGCCCCACCTGCACCGGCTCGGGCTTCGAGCATGTGGAGATGCAGTTCCTGAGCGACGTCTATCTGCGTTGCCCGGACTGCGACGGCAAGCGCTACCGGCCGGAGATTTTGGAGGTCAAGGTGGAGCGCGCCGCGAATTTCTACAACGTCGCCGACGTGCTCGACCTCACCGTGAGCCAGGCTGTGCAGATTTTCGCGGCCGACCGCGATGTGGTGCGCGCGCTGCAGCCGATCGTGGACGTGGGTCTGGAATACGTCAAGCTGGGCCAGCCCGTGCCCACGCTCTCGGGTGGCGAAGCACAGCGGCTCAAGCTCGCAGGCTTTCTGGCCGAGGCGGCGCGCAGCGCTTCCACTAGCCGCCAAGCCATGGCCAAGCGCGGCACGCTGTTCATGTTCGACGAGCCCACCACGGGATTGCACTTTGACGACATCGCCAAGCTGCTGCGTGCCCTGCGCAAGCTGCTGGACGCCGGTCATTCGCTGCTGGTGATCGAGCACAACCTGGACGTGATCCGCGCCAGCGACTGGCTCATCGACCTGGGACCCGAAGGCGGCGACGCCGGTGGCGAGCTCGTGGCCGTCGGCACCCCCGACGAGCTGCGCCAACATCTGAGCTCGCACACCGGACGCGCGCTGCGCGAGTACGACCGCACGCTGGGCTTGGGTGCCCAAACGGCCCAGGAGAAGGAGACAAATTGGGGTCAGATTCCAATTAATTTGACAACCAAAAAAGTCGGCAAAAAAGAATTGGAATCTGACCCCAATTTGTCGATCCAGATCGTCAACGCCAAGGAGCACAACCTGCAGTCGCTGAGTGTCAACATTCCGCGCGGCAAGTTCAACGTGGTCACGGGTGTGAGCGGCTCCGGCAAGTCCACGCTGGCGTTTGACATTCTGTTCAACGAAGGTCAGCGCCGCTATCTGGAAAGCCTCAACGCCTATGCGCGCAGCATCGTGCAGCCGGCGGGTCGCCCCGAGGTGGACGCGGTCTATGGCATTCCGCCGACGGTGGCGATCGAGCAGCGGCTGAGCCGCGGCGGGCGCAAGTCCACGGTCGGCACCACCACCGAGGTCTGGCACTTTCTGCGCCTGCTGTACGTCAAGCTGGGCACGCAGCACTGCATCCACGACGGCGCGGCGGTGCAGCCGCAAACACCGAACAGCATTGCCGCGCAGTTGCTGAAGAATTTCCGTGGCCAGCACATCGGCCTGCTCGCGCCGCTGGTTCTGAATCGCAAGGGCGTCTATACCGAGCTGGCGGACTGGGCGCGTCCGCGCGGTCACACGCATTTGCGCGTCGATGGCAACTTTCTGCCGACGACGAACTTTCCGCGCCTGGACCGTTTCAAGGAGCACACCATCGAGCTGCCGGTGGCCAGCCTGGACATCACGCCGGAGAACGAAGCCCTGCTGCGCCAGACCCTGGCACGCGCGCTGGAACTGGGCAAGGGCGTGGTGCACGTGCTGAGCCATCTCACGGGACTGCGCCAGGCGATGCTGGATGGCACGCCGACGGCCGGCATCGGCACGCTCAGCGCCTTCTCCAGCAAGCGCGCCTGCCCGGTCTGCTCCACCTCCTATGCCGAACTGGATCCGCGCCTGTTCAGCTACAACAGCAAGCACGGCTGGTGCCCGGACTGCGTTGGCACCGGGGTCAGGCTCAGCAAGGAGCAGCGCAAGGTGTTTGACGACTCGGTGCGCGACGACGACCACCAGGGGCGAGAACAAAGTTTTGCCGAACCCGATGTGGACGACCTCACCGACCAGGCCTGCACCAGTTGCCATGGCACGCGTTTGAACGCCACGGCCCGCGCCGTGAAGTTTGCCGACGTCAGCATCACCGACATCGCGCGTTTGAGCGTGAGCGAAGTGCGCGCCTGGGTGCAGTCGCTGCAGCTGCTGGGTCAGCTGAGCACGCGCGAGAGCGGCATTGCGCGCGACCTGATTCCCGAAATCAGGGGGCGGCTGGAGTTTCTCGAAGAGGTGGGTCTGGACTACCTCACGCTGGATCGCGGCGCGCCCACCCTGAGTGGCGGCGAGGCGCAGCGCATCCGTCTGGCGGCGCAACTGGGCAGCAATCTGCAAGGCGTGTGCTACGTGCTGGACGAGCCCACCATCGGGCTGCACGCGCGCGACAACCGCATCCTGCTCAATGCCCTGAAGACGCTCAGCGACAAGGGCAACACCCTGGTCGTGGTGGAGCACGACGAGGACACCATCCGCGCCGCTGACCACCTCATCGACATCGGGCCCGGCGCCGGCAAGCGCGGTGGCCGCTTGGTGGCGCAAGGCCAGGTCGCCGACCTGGAGCAGGCGCCCGATTCGCAGACCGGGCGCTACCTGCTGCACGCGATGAAGCATCCGCTGCAGGCGCGACGGGCGACGGCTTCGGCCCCCACCCCAACCCACTCCCAGAGGGCGGACATGGCAGGGAGCGAGATGGGGCCTGACGCGCAAGAATGGCTTACGGTGCACCAGGCCAAGCTGCACAACCTGCAAAACCTCAGCGTGGCGCTGCCGCTGCAGCGCTTGGTCGCCGTCACCGGCGTCTCCGGTTCCGGCAAGTCCACGCTGGCGCGCGACGTGCTGCTCGCCAGCGTGCAAACGGCGGTGGCGCAGCGCTCCACCAAGGCCGGGCGCGACGCGCTCGAAGCGGGCGCGGCCATCGCCTGGAGCGGCTGCGCTTCGGTCAGCGGCTTCGAGGGCATCGACCGGGTGCTGGAAGTGGACCAGACGCCGATCGGCAAAACGCCGCGCTCCTGTCCCGCGACCTACATCGGCTTCTGGGACACGGTGCGCAAGCTCTTTGCCGAAACGCTGGAAGCGCGGGCCCGCGGCTACAGCGCGAGCCGCTTCAGCTTCAACACCGGCGACGGGCGCTGCCCGGGCTGCGAAGGCCAGGGCCTGCGCACCATCGCCATGAGCTTCTTGCCGGACGTGAAAGTGCCCTGCGAAGTCTGCCACGGTGCGCGCTTCAACCCCGAGACCCAGGCCGTCACCTGGCGCGGGCGCAACATCGGCGAGGTGCTGCAAATGGAGGTGGACGAAGCGGTGGATTTCTTTGCCGCCATGCCGCACATCGCGCACCCGCTGCAACTGCTCAAGGACGTGGGCCTGGGCTACCTCACGCTGGGCCAGCCCTCGCCCACGCTGTCCGGTGGCGAGGCGCAGCGCATCAAGCTCGTGACCGAGTTGAGCAAGGTGCGCGACGACATCACGCGCCGCGGACAGAAGGCCCCGCACACCTTGTACGTGCTGGACGAACCCACCGTGGGCCTGCACATGGCGGACGTGGAAAAGCTGATCCAGGTGCTGCACCGCTTGGTCAACAGCGGCCACTCGGTGATCGTGATCGAGCACGACCTGGACGTCATCGCCGAAGCCGACTGGGTGCTGGACCTGGGCCCGGACGGTGGCAAGGGCGGCGGTCGGGTGGTGGCCAGCGGCACGCCGGAACAGGTGGTGCGGCTGGACACCGCCACGGGGCGCGCGCTGGCGCCGGTGCTGGCGCGCTGATCGCGGACGCTGCGCTTCAGTCGTTGGATTGATACAGCACGAAGCGATCGCGCCCGCTGGTCTTGGCCCGGTACATCGCCGCGTCGGCATGGGCCGTCAGTTCGGCCTCGTCCTGGCCGTGCTCGGGGTAGATGGCAATGCCCGTGCTGGAAGAGATGAAGAGCGTTCGTCCGTCCGAGATCGTGAAGCCGCGCTTCAAGGCCGCGTGAATCTTCTGCGCCACGCCGACCGCATCCTGGGCGGAGCCGATGCCTGGAATCAGCACGACAAATTCGTCCCCGCCAAGGCGCGCCACGGTGTCGGACTCGCGCACGCAGGCCTGCAGGCTCAGCGCCACGGCCTGCAGCAGTTCGTCACCGGCCTGGTGTCCGAATTCGTCATTCACGGGTTTGAATCGGTCCAGGTCGATGAACATCAGCGCCAACTGCTGCGGCTGCCGCCGGGCCTGGACCACGGCCTGGTGCAGGCGGTCGTGCAGCAGGCGCCGGTTGGGCAGGCGCGTGAGCGGGTCGTAAAAGGCCAGGTGCTTGATCTCTTCCTCAGCCGCCAGCCGCTGCGTGATGTCGGTTTGCGTGGCGACGTAGTGGGTCACAAGCCCCTCGTCGTTGCGCACGGCCGTGATGCTGAGCCACTCGGGGAAGATCTCGCCACTCTTGCGCCGGTTCCAGACTTCGCCCTGCCAGGCGCCGACGCGCTCGAGTTCAGCCCTCATCGCCTGATAGAACGCGGGCTCGTGCCGACCGGATTGCAGCAGCCGTGGTGTGCGCCCCAGCACTTCTTGCGCGCTATAGCCGTGGAGCTCGGTGAAGGCACGGTTCACCCGCAGAATCCGTTGCTTCGCGTCGGTGACCAGGATCGCCTCCTGGCATTCAAACGCGGTGGCGGCGATGCGCAGCTCGTCCTCGCGCCGCATGCGCTCGGTCACGTCCACGCTCGTGCCGATCAGGCGCGTGTAGTGCCCCGTGCCCTCGTCGTGCAAGGCGGCCCGATTGCGCATGAAACGCCGCTCCCCGTCAGGGCGCAGGATCTGGAATGTGAGGTCAAAACTCTGACCATTCTTGAGCACGGCCCGCGTGGCGTCCTTGATGCGTTCGAGCTCCTGCGGCAACATCAGCCGATGCCAGTCGTCGTTGCGCGCGTTGGCGTTTTTTGCATCCAGGCCAAACAAGGCGTACATCGCGTCGTCCCAGTGGTAACTGCGGCTTGTGAAGTTGAATTCCCAGATGCCGACGCCGGCGGCTGCAGTGGCGAGTTTGAGCCGCTGGCTGTTCAAGCGCTGCTGCGTGCTTTGACGGCGCAACAGGATAAGGCCGGCGACGAGCAGCAGCACCAGCAACCCAAAGCCCAGCGCCTGGCTGCGAATATCGCGCCGCCACTGTGCGAACAGCGCCTCGGCATTGCGCGAGATCGCGATCACCAGTGGCTTGTCCATGGCCAGTTCAGGCGGGGCAAGCGTGCGCAGCACGGCCAGGCGCTCGTCGCCGCTGGAAACCGACACCGCGTTGAAATAGCTCAACGCCGCAGCGCTGTTGCGGTGCCGCAGGAAGAACGAGTCGGAAGCCGACAGATCCCGGCCCAGCGCATCGGCCTGCGCCGGGGCCACCACAAACACCTTGCCGTCGCCGTGCAGCAGTCGCAAGCGCATGTCGTCGGTGTAGCGCACCGAGCTCAGCAGGATCTGGATATCCACCGGATCGACGCTGGCCGCCACCACGCCGGCGAACTGGCCACGCGGGTCCAAAATCACGCGGCTCAGGGTGATGACGAAGTTTCCCAGCACCGTCTGGAACGGCGCACTGACGAAGAGCGTCCGGGCATTGCGGGACTGCGCAGGGATCTGGAAATATTCGCGCCGGGACAGGTCGCGACCCATCAGTTCCGCCAAGTCCGACAGCGTGACGCGACCCTGCGCATCCAGCACCAGGAAACTGCGCACCGAGGGCATGGCCGCGTCCAGGGCTTTGAGGTGGCGCACCGCCTCGCCATGGCCACCAGGGCGAGTCTGCCAGGAGGGCAGTTCGGCCATGATGGATTCGAGGCTCAGGTTGATGGCGGTGAGCTGACGCACCAGGTTGTCCTCGATCAGCTTGGACTGCATCGCCAGGCGTTCGCGTTCTGCCGCTTCAATGCGGGCGTGCTCGCGCTGCCCGTTGAACAACAGGGCCGCACCCAGCGCGGCCAGGCCGACTCCGACCAAAAGCCAGTGACCCCAGCGGTTAAGAAGACGGCTCATGTTGGATTGCGCGGGGATGAAGGTGGCCAGTGCAGCGGGCGGATGATCGGTGGCGAGGCCGCCAAGTTTAGCCGCTGCTGCAAGGACGAGGCCGCATGCTTTGGCGCCTGCGCGGCCTGCGGCGGTTGAGAAATCTCAACCGCTGGCCGGTGCGGACACCGCAAGATGGGCTTGCGCAGCGCGCTTTGGTGAAGAGGGCCCAGATGCATCTTTCCGTTCCTCACCCGTTCCACTGGCGGGCCAGCATCACCAGTCAACAAGGAGAACGTCATGGCTGAACGCCTGGACACCGGAGAAATCTGTACGCGCAGCGTGACCATCGCGCTGCGCACGACGCCGCTCAACGACGCGGCACGCTTGATGCGCGAGCACCACGTGGGTTGTCTGGTCGTGGTTGAAGAACAGGCCACGCAGCGCCTGGTGGTGGGCATGCTGACCGACCGCGATATCGTCACCGCCGTGGTCGCGACCGATCTGGACGCGAGCGTGCTGTGCGCCGAGGATGTGATGAGCACCGACCTGGTGCTGGCGCGCGAAGACGATTCGCTCATCGACCTGATCCGCAGCATGCGCCGCAAGGGCGTCAGGCGCGTTCCGGTCGTGGGGGTCCAAGGCGAACTTCTGGGCCTGGTGACGCTGGACGACGTGCTCGACGTGCTGGTGCAGGAGCTTGGCCTGCTGGTCTCTGCCATCCACAACGAAGGTCAGCGCGAGCGCCAGATGCGCCGCTGACGGGCCTGGCTTCAGGCCCGCTCAGTCCTCGCTGTAAACCCGCAGGAAGCGCGCGAAACGTGGCTTGCCGGCGGGCGTGAGTTCCTGATAACTGTAAGTGACCGTGCTGCCGATGGCCGGCGGATGGCGGCGCTGCAGGTCAGAAAATCCCGTGCCCAGTTTGAAGGTCTGGCCGTTCTCGGCGCGCACGTTGAGTGCGCCCAGGCTGCCCCGGTATTTCCCCTGGCCGGGGACGTGGCCCAGCACCACGGCTTCGGCGTCCTGCAGCGCCTTGAGCTTGAGCAGCACCTCGCTGCGCCCGACGGTGACCGGCGCGCTGGCCAGGTGCAGCACCAGCCCTTCACCGCCCGCGCGGGTGATGGCTTTGAGCCGGGCTTGCAGCGCGCTGTGGTTCGCCACGCGGAACTGCTGCACCGCTTCGAGTTGCGCCCAGTCACTGGCCTGGACGACGGCTTGGAGCCGCTGCGCACGCTCCTCAAATGGGCCAGCGCCAAGCGGCAGTTCAAACGCCATGTAGCGCACCTGGCGCCACTCGGCCTCGTCGGCCAACTCGCGCCGCACCGTCGCCGACAGCGCGTCAAAGCGTCCGCGCCCGAGCCACAACTCGCCGTCCAGCGCGGTATCGGGCAGCTTGGCGAGAAACCACGCGGGTGCGGGGACAGGTCGCCCACTGCGAAAGCGCAAGGCGCTGCCGTCCCACAGCGCGCGCACGCCGTCGAGCTTTTCGCTCACCAGATAGCCCGTCGGATCGATCCCTGGTGGTGCATTGCGTGCCAGCAGCACGTCGGCGCTGGCGCGGGCCAAGGCCACCGAAACGATGGAAATGCTGCCGAGGCCGACGAGCAGTTGGACCGGGAAATGGCGGCGTGAATTGTTCATGTCAATATCATAAACATGATGCCGCCGGCACTCAAGCCAAAGAGTTCTACCGGAGCGCGAGCCAGCGAGCTTGCGCGAATCGGTGCGCCTCGAAGGCCGCGCCTATTTGGCCAAGCGCCGTCGGTCCAGTCGTCGCCAGTAGGCAAACTCGTCTTCGTGGATTTCAATGTCCAGCTCCGAGACCCGCATCTGCAAGCGCTCCTGCACGTCGGCCACGGCCTTGTTGTAAACCACCGGACCCAGCTCTTCGAGGAAGAAGTTCAACAGCGCACCCGCGGCCATGTTGCCGATTTCCTCGTCCGTGTTCTGGCGCAAATAGCGCTCGATGGAGGCGATGGCCTGTTGGCGCAATTCCTTGGAGAGGTCGATGCTCATGGGTTTGGTTGCAACACGGAAATCCATTGGGGGTTTACAAATGCCAGTCTTGTGCTCGATCTACACCGCTTCGTTCGGCGATGTATTCCACGGTGTCGTTGATATCGGCAAACGCCTGGGGCGGGAGCTCAAGCTCGAATTTCACGCCTGAACCGCAGGCGCGACGCGGTGCCGATCGATGATTTTCGAGGTGCTGGTCGCGACGTCGTGAATCCCGAATTTTTCGGTTTTCGGATCAACGGCCTGACGCAGACCCTCTTCGATGTGTGCATCGACTTGCTGCTCGTAGGCGCTTTGTTCCGCCGCCTCCAGGTGTCGCAGGATATCCGTGACTTGAGGGGTGGCAGGGGCAGGGGTCTTCATGGCAGTCAGCATAAGCAAAGCCAACTCAGATGTCATGACCAGCGCGTGCCGCCACCAGCGCGCCGACCAGTTCCGCAAAGCCGGCGCCGCCGCGCGAGGGCGTGACATAGGCCGGCAGGGCACTCATGCGCTCGACCATGTCCAGCACATTGGCCACGCCCACGGCGTGCGGCAGGTAGGCGAACATTGGCGCGTCGTTCGGTGAGTCGCCCACGAACAGGCAGCGCTCGCGCTCCTGCGCCAGTTCCAGGCCGTAGCGTTCGCGCAGCATCAAGTGCGCCATGCTCAGCTTGTCGTAATCGCCGAACCAGCCGTTGACGTGGATCGAGCTGACCTTGGCCGTCATGCCAGCCTGCTCCATCAGTGCCACGATGCGGTCGATGGCCGCATCGGGCAGCGGCGCCACGTCTTCGCAGAAGTCGATCGCCAGGTCGTACAGGCGGCAGAACTGGTCCGAGGCCACGGCGCATCCCGGCACCTCACTCAGGATGGTGTCGCGCACCTGTGCCAGCTTCGCGGCATGCGCTTCGCGCTGCGCAGCGTCGAGCAGATGGCGGCATTTGAGCTTGCGCGCCGCAGGGTCGTGCCAGTAGTAGAAGGCGCCGTTCTCGCCGATCACGCCGTCCACCGGCCACATGCGGGCGATGTGGTCGCACCAGCCCGCAGGACGGCCGGTGATCAGGATCAGGCGCAAGCCGGCGCGACGCAGCTGGTCCATGGCCGCGTAGGCCGGGGGCGTGAGCTGGCCGTCGGTGCTGAGGGTGTCGTCGATGTCGCTGAACACCGTGTGCAGCTGCGCCGCCACGGCGCGCGGGAGTTCGGACAGGGCGCGCATCGTGTTCATCAACCGGCGTTGTGCAGTGCCAGACCCGCGTGTTCGCGCAGCGGATGGAAGTGGATCTTCGGGAAGCGCTCCTGCGCCAGGCGCACGTCGTAGGGGCTGGTGCACAGATAGGCCAGGGTGTTGGCGGCGTCGCGCGCCATGCGCATCGGGTAGGCGTCGCAAAAGGCGCGCAGTTCGGCCGGGGTGTCGGCGGTGATCCAGCGCGCGCCGGTGTACTGGCTGCCCTCGAGCCGGATGTCGGCGTCGTACTCGCCCTTGAGCCGGTGCTGCACCACTTCGAACTGCAGCTGGCCCACGGCGCCGAGCAGCATGTTGCCGCCGATCTCGGGGCGGAACACCTGGATCGCGCCTTCCTCACCGAGCTGCGCCAGCCCCTGCTGCAACTGCTTGGTGCGCAGCGGATTCCTCAGCACCACGGTCTGGAACAGTTCGGGTGCGAAGAAGGGCAGGCCGGTGAACTGCAGGTTCACGCTTCCGTCGGTGATGGTGTCGCCCAGTTGCACGCCGCCGTGCGTGGTGAAGCCCACGATGTCGCCGGCGTAGGCCTCTTCCACGGCCTCGCGGCGCTGGCTCATGAAGGTCACGACGCTGGTCGGGCGCAGCTCCTTGGCGGTGCGCATCACCTTGAGCTTGAGGCCCGGCGTGTACTTGCCCGAGCACATGCGCACAAAGGCGATGCGGTCCCGGTGCGAGGGGTCCATGTTCGCCTGGACCTTGAACACCACGCCGGAAAACGCCTCGTCCTCGGGGTGCACGGTGCGGATCACCGGCTGCTTGTTCACGACGAAGCTGCTGATGCGGTTCTGCGGCGAAGGCGCCAGATCGACGAGCGCGTCGAGCACCTCCATGACGCCGAAATTGTTCACGCCCGAGCCGAAGAACACCGGCGTCTGCTTGCCCGCGAGAAAGGCCTCGCGGTCAAAGGTGGGCGAGGCGCCGCAGGCCAGCTCGATCGCGTCCATGGCGACTTGAAAGTCGTGACCGAAGCGCTGCTCCAGCCGTGCGCGCTCAGTCAGCGGGATGGTCTCGAAGTCCTGCGTGCGCCGGTCCGAGCCCGACTCGAACACCGTCATCGCCTGCGTGCGCAGATTGATGATGCCGCCAAAGGTCTTGCCCTGACCCACGGGCCAGGTCATGGGAACGCAGGGCATGCCGAGCTCGCGCTCGACCTCGTCCAGGATGTCCAGCGGATCGCGCACTTCGCGGTCCATCTTGTTGACGAAGGTGAGGATGGGCGTGTCGCGCTGACGGCAGACTTCGATCAGGCGGCGCGTCTGCGCTTCCACGCCGTTGGCCGCGTCGATCACCATCAGCGCCGAATCGACGGCGGTGAGCACGCGGTAAGTGTCTTCCGAGAAGTCCTTGTGGCCGGGGGTGTCGAGCAGGTTGATGACGTGGTCGCGGTACACCATCTGCATGACCGAGCTGGCGACGGAAATGCCGCGCTGCTTCTCGATCTCCATCCAGTCGCTGGTGGCGTGGCGCGTGGCCTTGCGCGCCTTCACCGAGCCGGCGATCTGGATCGCGCCCGAGAACAGCAGCAGCTTTTCCGTGAGCGTGGTCTTGCCCGCGTCCGGGTGGGAAATGATGGCAAAGGTGCGGCGGCGCCGGGTTTCGAAGGAATAGGACACGGGTAGGAGCGTTGAACGGACAAGCAGCGATTATCCCTGTGTCGCCGGAACCGGCGGTCCGAGCCGGGCTAACTTTCATGCTTGGTGCGCCATGCGCCCCAAACCCATGAAAGTTCGTTCTTTGACGTTAACGGAAATTCAGAGTGCGCCGATGTCGACAAACGAGTCCGCGCTCGGGAAGTGGCTGTGCAGCCAGGGCAGGTCGAGCTGCAGCCGGTCCACGACGTCGTGCGGTAGCGTCTCCAGCACCTGGGCTCCGGCGTAGGGCGTGTCCGCCAGCAGTCCGGCCAAGTGCAGCACCGCGCCCAGGCGGGAAAACGCCTGCTCGGTGAGCGGATCGTAGGAGCGCTGCAAGGCCTGCACGATTTGCATCGGAAAGTTCCAGCGGTGGGCCAGCTCGGCGGTGATCTGACCTTCGCTGAAGCCCACCAGCCGGCGCTCCCGGTCCCAGCGCGCGCCCGGCAGATGCGGCAGCTTTTCAATCTCCGGCAGCGACTCGGGCTGGGCCTGCGCGATCAGCAGTTCGCCCAGGCGCAGCATCATCCCGCTGAGCCAGGCCATCTGGCCGTCCATTTGCAGGCTGGTCGCGAGCCAATGCGCGTAGCCGGCGCAGGTCATGCTGTTGTTCCAGAATTCCTTGCGCTCGAGTCCGGCGACGACCGGGAACGACTCGTTCAGGCAAGCCCCCAGCGCCAGCGTGCGGACCTGGGCCATACCCACCATGGCAATGGCGTCGTCCAGCGTGGCCACGCCGCGTGGCAGGCCGAAGGTGGCGCTGTTGGCCAGGCGCAGCAGCTGGGCGCTCATGGCGGGGTCGCGCCCGATGATGTTGCGCACCTGGGCCACTGGCACCTCGTCATCGTTGAGCGTCTGGATCAAGGCCTGCGCCGCCTCGGACATCACCGGCAGTTTGATGGATTGGAAGAAGGCGGCTAGGTCGGACATCTGGAGCTCCTCGGGTGCGCTGTGGATGGCCCGAATTTAACCCAGGCCGTCGGCCCCGGCGCCCCGACTGGCTACACTGCCAGCGCAGAAAGGCAAAGCACCATGAAATCACCCCTTCAAACTCGCACCCGCCGCGCTGAGCGCGCAGCGGATCGCCCAGCTCCTTGCCAGCCCGCAGCGCGGCGCGGCCGACCCGGGATTTCGGTGCGCGACGCCTTGGGCGACGGGATGGCTTGGTCGGCTGCGACTACAATCGCCGCATCCGAGGAGCGCTGCAACCCATTTCTGGGTGAGGCTCGGATTGTTCAACTGCGCTCACCCACGGTGGCTGTGAGGTGAGTTCGCCCCGCTTGCATGGCAAGCCCCTCCGACACCGTGGTTCATCGTCAAATTTGATTTGGAGTTCACCATGAGCAAGACCCTGACCACCGCACCCAAGCTAGACCACCATGTGGCCGACCTGTCCCTGGCCGCCTGGGGCCGCAAGGAACTGCGCATCGCGCAAACCGAAATGCCCGGACTGATGGCGATTCGCGAAGAATTCGCCAAGTCGCAGCCGCTCAAGGGCGCGCGCATCACCGGCTCGCTGCACATGACGATCCAGACCGGCGTGCTGATCGAAACCCTGCAGGCACTGGGCGCCGAAGTGCGCTGGGCCTCGTGCAACATCTTCTCCACGCAGGACCACGCCGCTGCGGCGCTGGCAGTGCAGGGAACGCCGGTGTTTGCCTACAAGGGCGAGACCCTGGATGACTACTGGGATTACACGCACCGCATCTTCGAATTCGGCCCCAAGGGCAGCAAGACCGAAGGTCCGAACATGATTCTGGACGACGGCGGCGACGCCACCTTGCTGATGCATCTGGGCGCACGCGCCGAGACCGACATCAAGCTGCTGGCCAAACCCGGCAGCGAGGAAGAAATCTGCCTGTTCAACGCCATCAAGGCCAAGCTCAAGCTGGACGCCACCTGGTACAGCCGCCGCCTCAAGCACATCATCGGCGTGACCGAAGAAACCACCACCGGCGTGCACCGCCTGAACGAGATGTCGGTCAAGGGCACGCTCAAAGTTCGCGCCATCAACGTCAACGACTCCGTCACCAAGAGCAAGTTCGACAACCTCTATGGTTGCCGCGAATCGCTGGTGGACGCGATCAAGCGCGCCACCGATGTGATGATCGCCGGCAAGGTCGCCTGCGTGGCCGGCTACGGCGACGTGGGCAAGGGCTCGGCCCAGGCGCTGCGCGCGCTCTCGGCCCAGGTCTGGGTGACCGAGATCGACCCCATCAATGCGCTGCAGGCCGCGATGGAAGGCTACAAGGTCGTGACCATGGAATACGCCGCTGACAAGGCCGACATCTTCGTCACCTGCACCGGCAACAAGAACGTCATCAGCTACAAGCACATGGCGGCCATGAAGGACCAGGCCATCGTCTGCAACATCGGTCACTTCGACAATGAAATCGACGTGGCCTCGCTCGCCAAGTGCCAATGGGAAGAGATCAAGCCGCAGGTGGACCACGTGATCTTCCCGGCCAAGGGCAAGACGCCTTCCAAGCGCATCATCCTGCTGGCCAAGGGCCGACTGGTGAACCTGGGTTGCGGCACCGGCCACCCCAGCTTTGTCATGTCGTCCAGCTTTGCGAATCAGACCATTGCCCAGATCGAACTGTTCACCAAGCCCAAGGAATACAAGGTTGGCAAGGTTTACGTCCTGCCCAAGCACTTGGACGAAAAGGTCGCGCGTCTGCACCTGCACAAGGTCGGCGCGATGCTGAGCGAACTGACCGACGAACAGGCGGCCTACATCGGCGTGAGCAAGGCCGGCCCGTACAAGCCCGACACCTACAGGTACTGATGCGAGCTGATCAACTCCTCGTGCAGCGCGGCTTGTCCAGCACCCGCGCCCAGGCGCAGCGCATGATCGCTGCCGGCGTGCAGTGGGACCAGGCGGGTGTCTGGAAAACCGTGAGCAAGAACGGCGACGACCTGCCTGCAGACGCCGTGATCCAGTTGCTGGACGCGGCGCGTGACCGCTATGTGTCGCGCGGTGGCTTGAAGCTCGAAGGCGCCCTGCGCGACTGCGCGCTGGATGTCACCGGCTGGGCCTGCCTGGATGTGGGCCAGTCCACCGGCGGCTTCACCGACTGCCTGCTGCAGCACGGCGCGGCGCGGGTACTGGGCGTGGACGTGGGTCAGGGCCAACTGCATCCCAATCTGCGCGACGACGAGCGCGTGCTCGGTCTGGAGAAGATCAACGCGCGCGCGCTCAGCGCAGACGAGTTGTTGGAGCAGATTGAAGAGACCACGGACGAACCCGAGGTCTTCACCGTCGATGTCCAGGCCGGCTTCGATCTGATCGTGGGCGACCTGTCCTTCATCTCGCAAACCCTGGTGCTGCCGGCCTTGGTGCCGCTGCTCAAACCCGAGGGCGCCTTGCTGATGCTGGTCAAGCCCCAGTTCGAACTGCAGCCGGGCCAGGTCGGCAAGGGGGGCATCGTGCGCGACGCCACCCTTTACGCCTTTGTCGAGCAGCGCATCCGCGACTGCCTGGCCGAGCAAGGCATGCAGGTGCTGCACTGGCGGGAGTCGCCAATCCAGGGCGGCGACGGGAACCGCGAATTCTTTTTTCACGCAACACGAGTTTTGACATGAGTGCACCGTCCACACTGCCCGTCAGCATCGAGTTCTTTCCGCCCAAGACCCCTGAAGGTTCGGACAAGCTGCGCGCCGTGCGCCAGCAGTTGTACGCGCTCGACCCCCAGTTCTGTTCGGTGACTTTCGGCGCCGGGGGCTCCACCCAGGCCGGCACCTTCAACACCGTGGGCGAGATCCTGGCCGAGGGCGTGAGCGCGGCGTCGCACATCTCCTGCGTCGGCGCCACGCGCGACGCGGTGCGCGCGCAGTTGCAAACGCTCAAGTCCATGGGCGTGCAGCGCCTGGTGGCGCTGCGTGGTGACCTGCCCAGCGGCTTTGGCCTGGGCGGTGACTTCCATTACGCCAGCGACCTGGTGGCCTTCATCCGCGCCGAAACCGGCGAGCACTTTCACGTCGAAGTCGCCTGCTACCCGGAAGTGCACCCGCAGGCCAAGTCGCCTCAGTCCGACCTGGATGCCTTTGGCGCCAAGGTGCAGGCCGGCGCCAACTCGGCGATCACGCAGTATTTCTACAACCCGGACGCCTACTTCCGCTTTGTCGACGACGCGCATGCCATGGGCCTGCATGTCCCGGTCGTGCCGGGCATCATGCCGATCATCAGTTCAACCCAGTTGATGCGCTTCTCCGACGCCTGCGGCACCGAAATCCCGCGCTGGATTCGACTGCGCCTGCAAGCCTTTGGCGACGACACCGCATCGATCAAGGAGTTCGGCATGGACGTGGTGAGCAACCTGTGCGAGCAACTTCGTGCCGGCGGCGCCCCGGCCCTGCATTTCTACACGATGAACCAGTCCGGCGCCACGCTGGAGCTGTGCAAGCGGCTGGGCCTATAGCGCGCGTGTCGATCCCCGCAAGCGGGGGGCCCTCGCCCAGCGCTCTACGGTCTCACGATGAACCAGCCCGGCGCCACGCTGGAGCTGTGCAAGCGGCTGGGCCTATAGCGCGCGTGTCGATCCCGCGACGCGGGTCGATCCCCGCAAGCGGGGCCCCTCGCCCAGCGCTTATTTCCCCATCGTCCGGAACACGTCGCGGGCGGCGCTGATGGTGCTGCTGATGTCATCGGCGCTGTGCGCCGCGCTCACGAAACCGGCTTCGTACAAGGCCGGCGCCAGATAGACGCCGCGGTCCAGCAGACCGTGGAACAACTGGTTGAAGCGCGGGCTGCTGGTCTTCATCACCTGGCCATAGTTCTGCGGCAATTGATCCAGCAGGAAGAAGCCGAACATGCCGCCTTCGCTGTCACCGCAGAAGTCAACGCCTTCGGCTTTGGCCGCGCTGCACAGGCCGGCCACCAGGGACTGGGTCTTGCTCGCGAGCGCGTCAAAGAAGCCGGGCTTGCTGAGTTCCTTGAGCGTGGCCAGACCGCAGGCGGTGGCCACCGGGTTGCCCGAGAGCGTGCCCGCCTGGTAGACCGAGCCCAGCGGCGCCAGGTGGCCCATGATGGCGCGTGATGCGCCGAACGCCGCCAGCGGCATGCCCCCGCCGATGACCTTGCCCAGCACCGTGATGTCGGGTGCGAAGCCAGGAATGGACTTGGCATAGACGCTTTGCGCGCTGCCCAACGCGGTGCGAAAACCGGTCATGACTTCGTCCAGCACCAGCAGTGCGCCGTGCTGGCTGCACAGCTCGCGGCAGCGCCGCATGAAGGGAACGCTGGCGCGCACGAAGTTCATGTTGCCGGCGATCGGCTCGATCATCACGCAGGCCAGATCCTTGCCATGCAGGGCGAAGCATTGCTCCAGCTCCTCGATGTTGTTGTACTCCAGCACCAGGGTGTGCTGCACCACTTCGGGCGGCACGCCGGCGCTGGTGGGGTTGCCAAAGGTGGCCAGGCCGGAGCCGGCCTTCACCAAGAGCGCGTCCGAGTGGCCGTGGTAGCAGCCTTCGAACTTGATGAACTTGGTGCGGCCCGTGGCGCCGCGCGCCAGGCGGATCGCCGTCATGGTGGCTTCCGTGCCCGAGCTGACCAGACGCAGCATCTCCATCGAGGGCACGATGCGCAGGATTTCCTCGGCCAATTCGACTTCACGCTCGGTCGGCGCGCCGTAGGAGAAGCCTTCGAGCACGGCCTTTTGCACCGCCTCGACCACCGCCGGATGGCCGTGGCCCAGGATCATCGGACCCCAGGAGCCGATGTAGTCGATGTAGCGTTGGCCGTTGGCGTCCCAGAAATACGCCCCCTGGGCGCGTTGCACGAAGCGCGGCGTTCCGCCCACGGCCTTGAAGGCGCGCACGGGCGAATTCACGCCGCCTGGGATGACCTTCTTGGCACGTTCGAAAAGGCTGAGGTTCAGATCAATGTTTGGTGACATGGGAGAGTCCTTGGGTTAAGGCTTGGGGAAGATCATTGGCTGGCACTTCGTCGTCGCCCGGGGCGAGCGCTTCAGCTTGGGCCCAGAACAAGCGGTCGGGCAGCGTATGGCCCATGCCGGGTTGAAAGCCGCCCAGCAGGCAGCGGTCCAGATAGTTCAGGGCCTCGCTGGTCGCGCTGGCCAGGTCGCAGCCGCTGGCCAGCAGCGCGGCCAGTGCGGCCGACAAGGTGTCGCCGGCACCGACAAAGACGGCCTCGATGCGCTCGAATTTTTCGCTCGCCAGAATTTCGCTGGGTGAGGCCAGCACGTTGTCGATCCATTGATCCGGCAAGGGGATGCCGGTGACCAGGGTGTAGGGTGCGCCCAGGGCCTCGGCGGCACGGGCGATGTCGCGTGCCTGCGGATTGGACTGCGCGCTCCAGTCGGGCAACAACCAGCGCCACAGCGTGCTGTAGTGACCCACCAGGATGGTGGTCTGTGGCAGCAGCAGTTCGGCAAAAGCGTCCAGGTAGTTGTCGATGCGGGCCTCGTCCCACCAGGACAGGCTGGGCATGTAGGCGACCACAGGAATGTCCTCGTAATCGGACGCCATCGCGGCGATGGCGCTCAAGTTCTCGGGGCTGCCGACAAAGCCCACCTTGATCACGTGCACCGCGATGTCTTCCAGCACCGCACGGGCCTGCGCCACGACCGATTCCTCACTCATGCCGAAGTGTTCGAAGATGGCCCCGGTGTCGCGCGCGTAACTTCCGGTAACGATGGGCAGGGCGTGCGCGCCCACGGAAGCGATCGCCAGAGCGTCGGCGCACAGCCCGGCGGCGCCGCTGGGGTCACTGGCGTTGAAGCTCATCACACAGGCGGGCTGGAGCTCGCTCGCGTCCCCTGATTCGGGTGCGAGCGGGTCCTGCACTGGGGGTCGAGAGTAGGGGTTTGTCATTAGCCAAATTTCGGCGCGGGGCGGTGCGGCCGCTGAAACAGCGTAGTTGGCCTCTATACAATGCCTTCATTCTATTCGACACCCAAAAAATACTGTGATTGCTAGCGCCACTTGGATGTGCCTGATTTGCG
This sequence comes from uncultured beta proteobacterium, assembly GCA_903844215.1. Taxonomy (GTDB): domain Bacteria; phylum Pseudomonadota; class Gammaproteobacteria; order Burkholderiales; family Burkholderiaceae_C; genus CAIKVZ01. Next base: position 32,219 of record CAIMSP010000147.1, read on the forward strand.
GCTGGATTTATGACGAGGCCGTGGGCGCGCCCGAGCACGGCATCGCCCCCGGTACGCGCTGGAGCGACGTCCCGATGAATTGGACCTGCCCGGAGTGTGGCGCGCGCAAGGAGGACTTCGAACTGGTTCAGCTATAAATGAAAGAGTGGACTTTCATGAGTCGAGACGATTCGCAACTCAGGCATGACGGTCACGGCCTGGCGTGCGCTGCGGGCGCACATACAAGAAGGAGAATTGCCACGTGAGTACAAGCCCCTCAGGCATCAAGGTTCTGGTCGTCGATGACAGCAACACGATACGTCGCAGCGCGGAAATTTTTCTCAAGCAGGGCGGGCACGAGGTGCTGCTGGCCGAGGATGGCTTTGATGCCCTTGCCAAGGTGAACGACTTCCAGCCGAATCTGATCTTTTGCGATATCTTGATGCCCCGTCTGGACGGTTATCAGACCTGCGCCATCATCAAGCGAAGCCCCAAGTTTTCGTCGGTTCCGGTGATCATGCTGTCGTCCAAGGACGGCGTTTTTGACAAGGCGCGTGGGCGCATGGTGGGCTCGCAGGATTACCTCACCAAGCCGTTCACCAAAGACCAGTTGCTGCAAACCGTGCAGCAATTTGGCACCACTGTGCAAGGAGCTGTTTGATGGCGATTCAGAGTGTGTTGGTGGTGGATGATTCAAAAACCGAGTTGATGTATCTGAGCGGTCTGCTCAAGAAGAGCGGCCTGTCGGTCAGGACCGCCGAGAACGCGGAAGAGGCCTTTCGTCGGCTGGAGGAGGCGAAACCCGATCTGATCCTGATGGATGTGGTGATGCCCGGGCAGAATGGTTTCCAACTGACCCGTGCGATCACGCGCAACCCGCTTTACTCGGGCATACCGATCATCATGTGCACCAGCAAGAACCAGGAGACGGACCGCGTGTGGGGAATGCGTCAGGGTGCCCGCGACTACATCGCCAAGCCCGTCGACCCGACTGAACTGCAGAGCAAAATCAACGCTTTGAACGGACCTGTTTAAACCTCATGGCAAACCGCGAAGCACTTCGGGAACTCCAGAGCCGCTTGGCCAGCAGGCTGCAGGCGGCGCGTGCCGAGGGGGTGCGTCTGTCCTGGCTTGCGGTCGAGGCAGGGGCCAGGAAATACCTCTTTCCATTGCATCAGTCCGGCGAGATTTTTTCTTGGGAAAGCGCCCAGGGTGTGCCCTACACCCAGGCCTGGTTTCTGGGCGTTTCGAATCTTCGCGGCGGGCTCTTTGGCGTGGTCGAGCTGTCGCGCTTTATCGCCCGATCGCAGCCTGCCGACAGCGTCACGGCGCCGGATCCGGCGCGTCCCGAGAGTTACCTGATTGCGTTGAACGCGGCGCTGGACGTGAACTGCGCCCTGTTGGTGGACCGCCTTGAGGGACTGCGCAGCGTGGATTCGTTTGCCTCGACGGCCCTTCGGCTGGACGGCGATCCGGCCTATTTTGGCAATGTGTATACCGATGCCGGCGGTGAACGTTGGCAGGAAATCAATTTGCAGTCCCTGTCCCAGCAAGCCGATTTTTTGAGCATCAGTGCTTGAGTTTTTTTAGAAGGCCGAACCATGTCCGTCGTTGACCAATTCAAGAAGATGTTTAAGAAGAACGCCGATCGGCCCGCTGCATCCTCCGATGCGCGGGAGGGCGGTGAAGCCCTGGGGCAGTTCTTTGGAGATTCGGTGCAAGGCTCGGACGAGGGCGCCGTGTTCGAGCCCCTCGCGCAGGATGTCGTGTCGCAAGTCGCGCCCGAGACCCCGCCCGCAGCCGCAGACGCGCCGGCCGAGGTGGCGGACGACGGTCTGGTGATGCTTCCAGTTCTGGGCGCTCGCCCGCTGGGTCAGCAGCAGAGAATTTTGGGCTCGGGCTTGGCCTTGGGCCTGGCGGCCTTGCTGGTGATCGTGCTGGTGGCGCGCTACCAGACCGATGAGGTGGCGCAACAAATGGCGGCAACGGGCGATTCACTGATGCAGTCGCAGCGCTTGGCCAAATCGGTATCGCAGGCGCTGGTCGGCAGCGCACCGGCGTTTCCCGACGTGGCTGAAAGTTCGGGGGCACTGGCCAAGACGGTGCGCGCCCTGAAGACCGGCGACGAGCACATCGGCGCGTTGCGCGGCGAGGGCCAGTCTGATCTGGAGAAGATCATGCCGCTGGTGGAGCGCGCCGAAAAGAGCGCCAGCGTCGTGATGCAGCAGCAAAAGATCCTGACCCAGGTGGGTGCGGCGCTGCGCAGCATCAATCGGCAATCGTCCGATTTGCTGGAAATTGCCGAAACCGTCTCGTCGCTCAAGCTGCAGCAAAATGCGCCCGCGTCGGAAATTTCCGCCGCCGGGCAACTGGTGATGTTGACGCAGCGCATCGGCAAGTCGGCGAACGAGTTCCTGACCATGGAGGGCGTCAGCCCCGAGGCGGTGTTCCTGCTGGGCAAGGATTTGAATTCCTTCAAGGAAATCGCGCAGGGTCTGCTCAATGGCAGCCCGGAATTGCGCCTGAGCCGATCCGGCGACGTGCAAACCCGCGAGCGGCTCGATGCCTTGCTCAAGTTGTATGAACAGACGCGCGTGCAGGCCGGCGCCATCCTGGGCAATCTGCAAGGGCTGGTGTCCTCGCGTGAGGCGCAAACCTCCATCATTGCCGACAGCGAGCCGCTGCGCGCCCAACTACAGACGCTGCAGGCGCGCCTGGCAGCGCAAACCGGCTTGGGCCTGGCGACGATTTTGGCGCTGCTGTTGTCGGCGGCACTGGCCTTGGCGTGCGCCGCTGGCTTGGCCGCAGTGCAACTCCAGGACAGCCGCAAGCGTCAGTCGCTGGCCGAGCAGCAACGACTCTTGGCCGAGCAGCAGGAGGACGGTATCAAGCGCGTGAATGACGCCAATCAAGCCGCGATTTTGCGACTGATGAACGAACTGCAGATGGTCGCTGAAGGCGATCTGACGCAGGAAGCGACCGTGACCGAGGACATCACCGGCGCCATCGCCGACTCGGTCAACTACACCGTCGAGGAACTCCGCTCCCTGGTCGGCAACGTGCAGAAGACGGCGACCCGAGTGGCGCAAACCACGGCGCAGGTGGACAGCACCTCGACCGAACTGCTGGCCGCATCGACCGAGCAGTTGCGTGAAATTCGCGAGACCGGTCGCTCGGTGCTGGACATGGCGTCGCGCATCAACGAGGTGTCCACCCAGGCCCAGGAGTCGGCGGCGGTGGCGCGCCAGTCGCTGCTGGCGGCCGACACCGGCTTGCAGGCGGTGCAAAACGCGATCGGCGGTATGAACTCGATCCGTGACCAGATCCAGGAAACGTCCAAGCGCATCAAGCGCCTGGGCGAATCCTCGCAGGAGATCGGTGAAATCACGGAACTCATTTCCGACATCACCGAGCAGACCAATGTGCTCGCCTTGAACGCCGCCATCCAGGCGGCTTCGGCCGGCGAAGCGGGTCGGGGTTTCTCGGTCGTGGCCGAAGAAGTGCAGCGTCTGGCGGAACGCTCGGCGGATGCGACGCGACAGATTTCGGCCCTGGTGAAGGCGATTCAGACCGACACCCAGGATGCGGTCGGCGCCATGGAGCGTTCGACCCAGGGCGTGGTGGAGGGGGCCAAGCTGTCGGACAACGCCGGTGCCGCGTTGTCGGAAATTGACCGCGTGTCGCGCCGCCTCTCAGACCTGATCGAACAGATCTCGAGCTCGGCGTCGCGTGAGGCCGAACTGGCCAACGTGGTGGCCGAGAACATCCAGCACATTTTTGCCGTGACCGAGCAGACCGGCGAGGGCACGCGCTCGACCGCGCAGCAGGTGCGGGAGTTGTCCCGCATGGCAGAAGAGTTGCGGCAATCGGTGTCGCGCTTCAAGATCTCCTGAGTTGCTACGCCCAGCCACTGTCATGCGGGCTAACTTTCAAGCGCCGGCCGCGCAGCCCAGCCAGGCATGCAAGCGGGTACTTTCACGTTAACGGATCACGCCATGCAAATGAACGAAACCGTCGTCGATATTGATCCGACCGTCGCCGACCTGGGTCCTTTGGCCTGGGTGCTGGACGAGTTGCGCAAGTCCCTGGATGGGGCGATCAAGGCGCTGCACCGTTTTGTGCGCGCTGCGGACCTGGCCCTCGGGTCGGACCTGGCCGAGCTCGATACCAGCCATTTGCGCATTGCCCGCCAGCAGTTGCACCAGGCCGAAGGGGCGCTCGAGATGGTGGGTTTGAGTGCGCCGGCTGCGGTGTTGCGCGCCATGGAAGCGGTGACGCAGAAGTTTGTGCAACGCCCCGAGCTGTGCACGCCGGAGCAAGCAGCCAAAGTCGAGCGTGCCAGTTTTGCCCTGATCGAATATCTGGAGGCCGTGCTGCGCTCCAAGCCCGCGTCAGCCGTGGCGCTGTTCCCCCAATACCAGGATCTGCAGGAGATGGTTGGTGTGGCGCGCGTCCATCCTGCCGATCTGTGGCCCGTGGCCTGGCGCTGGGAGGAGATTGAACTGGACAATCCAGCGACGCCGCTGGCCTACGACGAGGCCACGCGCCACCGCTTCGATCAGGCCATCTTGAAGGTCATCAAGACTGGCGACCCGGCCGCGGCCCGAAAACTGCAGCTGCTGTGTCTGGGGCTGGCGGCGGCGCAAAGTGAGCGCCAGCCGCGCAGCTTCTGGATCGTTTGCGCGGCCTACTTTGAGGGCTTGGCCGGTCGTTGGTTGCCCAACGACATGTTTGTCAAACGCACTTCCTCGGCGGTGCTCACGCAGTACATCGCCTTGGCGCGCTCGGACCTGACGCAAGCCGAGCGTTTGGCGCGCGAGTTGCTTTTCTTCTGCGCCCAGGCCGGGGCTTGCGTGAACGGTCCGGCGCCTCTGTTGGCGGCGGTGTTGCGGGCCTACGATTTGAAAGCCGAGGCCAAGCCCATTGACTACCAGTCGCGGGTGTTTGGCCGTTTCGACCCGGCGCTGCTGGTGCAGGCGCGCAAACGCATCGGCATTGCCAAGGAGATGTGGGCGGCACTGTCTGGCGGTGATATCCAAAAGCTCAAGGCGGCGGCGGACCAGTTCAGCCTGATCAGCGACTCGCTGATCAAGCTCAACCCGGCGAGTCACTCGCTGGCACAGGCACTGACGCGGGTGATGGAAGCCACGGTGCGCTCCGCTCAGCCGCCGACGCCACAGGTGGCGATGGAGGTGGCGACATCGGTGCTCTACCTGGAGGCGGCCTACGACGAGGTGGATCCTGAAGACACGCACCTGACGGCGCGCTCCGAACGTCTGGCTCAGCGGCTGGACCGTGCCCATCAGGGCGCCGAGCCGCAAGCCTTGGAACCCTGGATGGAAGACCTTTACCGCAAGGTGAGCGAGCGCCAGACCATGGGCAGCGTGGTGAGCGAGTTGGGCGTGACCATGGGGTTGCTGGAAAAGGCGATGGACCAATTCTTCCGCCATCCCGAGGACAAGACGAGTTTGCAGCAAGTTCCCGGGCAGTTGGCGCAGATGCGCGGCGTGCTGTCGCTGCTGGGCCTGGATCAGGCCTCCCAGGCGGTGCTGCATATGCGCGACAGCGTTGAGAAGATCTTGGTGGATGAGGTTGACCCGGACCAGGCCAGGGCCACGGGCACGTTTGAACGCCTGGGCAACAGCCTGGGCGCACTCGGTTTCATGGTCGACATGCTGAACTACCAGCCCGCGCTGGCGAAGAAGCTGTTTGTTTTCGACCAGGAAAGAAAAGAATTCAGATCGGTCATGGGTCGGTCGCCCGCCGTCGCGCCGGCGCCCAAGGCGGCTGAGCCACAAGCGCCAGCCTTGGCGCCGCTGCCCGCCGATCTCGCCAGCGCTGTGCCGGTGCTGGCGCCGGCAAGTCCTGTGCAGCCGCCCGCTGTGCCCGCCACCCCGCATGTGGAAGACGACGCGGAACTGCGGGAGATCTTCATCGAAGAGGCCACCGAAGTGCTGGCCGACGGCTTGGCCACGCTGCAGGGCTTGGCGCTGGCGCCTGACGATTTGTCGCTACAGGCCACACTGCGCCGCTCCTTCCACACCCTCAAGGGCAGCTCCCGCATGGTGGGCTTGAACGAGTACGGCGAGGCCGCCTGGGCGCTGGAGCAGTTGCTCAACAGCTGGATCGCCGAGCAGCAGCCCGTGACCGATGCGCTGCGCGCGGTGGCCTGCGACGCGCTGCTCGGGCTGCAAGCCTGGTTGCACGATATCGCTGCCGGCACCGACGCACCCTGGAGCGCCGAGCCCTTTCGCAGCATGGCGGACGCCTTGCGCCTCGAGAACCGGCGCCTGCCCCTGGGGCTGGCCGAATCCGCTGCGGCGACCGCGCCCGATGTGGCTGCGTTGCCGCTGCCGGAGCAGGCCGCCGATCAGGGACGCTGGGTGCCGGAGTCGGCTGCGTCGCCGTTTGCGCCAGCACCGGCGCCGGAGCCAATCGACACCGGCCTGGAGCTGATCGACCTTGACTTTGACTCGCTGCTGGCGCTCGAAGCCGGCACGGAGCCAAGCCTGAGCGAGCCCGACACCGAAGTTGAGTTGCAGACCCAGCCGGCGGCGTTTTCCATGCCCGAGCTGGATTTCCCGGCACCGCCTGAGCCTCCGGCCCTGGATGTGGACTTGGACTTGGCTGCGGTCGATATCGATTTCGACGACCTGGTCTTCACGCTCGACGACGTCGCAGCAAGCCCGCTGCCTGGGGCGCAAGATGATGTGGCGCCAAGTGCCGCTCCCGACCTGCCGACATCAAACGAGGCTGAGGCCGAAGAAGAGGTCAAGGTCATCGGCTCCTTGCGCATTGGCATACCGCTTTACAACGTCTACCTGAATGAGGCTGACGAATGGTCCCGTCGTTTGGTCACGGAAATCGGCGAGTGGTCGCTGGAGCTGGATCAGGCTTTGACCGATTCCACCGTGGCGCTGGCGCACTCGTTGGGGGGAAGTTCGGCCACGGTCGGCTTCATGCAATTGTCGGCGCTGGCACGCGCACTCGAGCAGGCGCTGGAGCACGTTCAGTTGATGGGCGTGGGCGCGCAGGACGCCAACCACCGGGAGACCTTTACCGGCGCAGCCCAGGAGGTTCGGCGCCTGTTGCATCAGTTTGCCGCCGGCTTCATCAAGGAGGCCGAGCCGCGCTTGCTGCAGGAGCTCAAGGACATCTGCAGCGTGGAAGTCATCGATTTTTCCTTGAGCGGTGAAAGCAACCGGCTCGATCAACTGGCTGCAGAGGACGCTGCAGCACTGAACGTGCCCGAGCCCGAAGCCTTCGAGCCGGCGTCCGAGGCCTTCCAGGCGGCGGAGTTTGCGCCCGTGCCGACGACCGGTTTTGGCGATTTTGACTCGATGGCCAGCAGTGCCCTGCTGACGCCGATTGTTCCTGCCTTCGACACCCATGCCCAGGAAATCGACGTCGTGGACGCGATCGACCCGGACCTGTTCCCCATTTTCGAAGAAGAGGCTCTGGGTCTGCTGCCGGCCTTGGCCGGGGCCCTGCGCCAGTGGTCGGCGCGCCCCGGCAACAGCAGCGCCAGGGCCGAGGTGCTGCGCTCGCTGCACACGCTCAAGGGCAGTGCGCGGCTGGCCGGCGCGATGCAGTTGGGGGAAATGGCGCACCGCATCGAGTCCTCGGTCGAGTCCCTGGGATCAGAGACTTTGCAGTCGTCCCAGATCGAGCCCCTGCTGTCGCGCTTTGACGATCTGCAGGCCCACTTTGACGGTCTGCGCCGCGCGGACGAGGCGATCACTCAGATCGCTGTGCTGCCACAGGCTGCAGGCAGCCCGACAGACGTTGCCGCGCCAGCGTCGCTGACCCTGCCCGCGCTCAAGCCGATCGCGCTGGCCAGCACGCTGGCCTCGGCCCCGGCACGCGCGCTGTACCAGCAATCGGTGCGCGTGCGCCCGCAACTGCTCGATCGTCTGGTGAACCAGGCGGGCGAGGTCGTGATGACGCGCTCGCGCCTGGAAGCCGGGCTGAACGACCTGGGCGGATCGCTGGGCGACCTGACGGGCAATTTGGACCGCTTGCGCCAGCAGTTGCGCGACATCGAGTTGCAGGCCGAAACCCAGATGCAGTCGCGCCTAGCGCAGTCCAAGGATTCGGCCCAGGGCTTTGATCCGCTCGAGTTCGATCGCTTCACGCGGGTGCAGGAACTCACGCGCATGATGGCTGAATCGGTGAACGATGTGGCCACGGTGCAGCGCAGTTTGCAGCGCGCCGTGGACGCCACCGAAGACAACCTGGTGGCCCAGGCACGCCAGACGCGGGAACTGCAGCGCGATCTGCTGCGCACGCGCATGGTCGAGTTCGAAAGCATCGCCGAGCGCCTGTACGGCGTGGTGCGACAGGCGAGCAAGGACTCGGGCAAGCAGGTGCGATTGGATATCGTCGGCGGCTCCATTGAAATCGACCGCAGTGTGCTCGATCGGATGACGCCCGCCTTCGAGCATTTGCTGCGCAACGGCGTGGGCCACGGCATCGAGGACGCCGCCACGCGCGTGGCAGCGGGCAAGGACGCGACCGGCAGCATCAGCATCCGCTTGAATCAGGAAGGCAACGATGTGGCGGTCGAGTTTGTCGATGACGGCGCCGGTCTTGATTTCCAAGGCATTCGGGACAAGGCGCACAGCATGGGCCTGGTCGCAGCCGATCAGGAGTTGAGCCAGGCCCAGGTCGCGAATCTGATCTTCACGCCGGGGATCACCACGGCCAGCCAGGTGACTGAATTGGCCGGACGCGGCATTGGCATGGACGTGGTGCGGGCCGAGGTGAGCGCGCTCGGTGGGCGCATCGAAATCGGCTCCGAAGTCGGCAGGGGAACGCGCTTCCACCTGATCCTGCCCTTGACCACGGCCGTGACCCAGGTGGTGATTCTGCGCTCTGGCAAGCTCACGGTGGGCGTGCCGGCGAACCTGGTCGAGATGGTGCGGCGCGTCAAGCGGGCGCAGCTCGACAGCGCCTACGCGACCGGCGTTTTCGACGATGGCGCGGCTTCCATCCCGTTCTACTGGTCAGGCGCGCTGCTGCAAGCCGCGCCCAGCAGTTTGGAGATGGACGCCAAGACGCAGTCGGTGGTGGTGTTCCGCAGTGCGGGACAGCGCGTGGCGCTGCACGTGGACGAAGTCTTGGGGCACCAGGAAGTGGTGGTGAAGAATCTGGGCGTGCAGTTGGCGCGGCTGCCCGGGCTGGCGGCCATGACGGTGCTGGCTTCGGGCGCGGTGGTGCTGATCTACAACCCAGTGGCGTTGGCAACGGTGTACGGTGATGAGGCGCGCGCTCTGGTGGCCAAGCAGGCGCTGCGGGTCCAGGCGTCGGAGATGGCGGCGCAGGCTTCGGGCGCGAGCCCCAGCGACACGCTGGCGCACCAACGCACGCCGCTGGTGCTGGTGGTGGATGATTCGATCACCGTGCGCCGGGTCACGCAGCGTTTGCTGCTGCGCGAGGGTTATCGCGTCGTCACGGCGGTCGATGGCCTGCAGGCGCTGGAGCGGCTCAAGGAAGAACTCCCCACCGTGGTGCTGACCGACATTGAAATGCCGCGCATGGATGGGTTCGATCTGACGCGCAATATCCGCGGCGATGAGCGCATGCGCCAGCTCCCCATCGTCATGATCACTTCGCGCATCGCTGACAAGCACCGTCAGCACGCAATGGAACTGGGCGTGAACCACTACCTCGGCAAGCCCTACCCGGAAGAAGAACTGCTCAATCTGGTACGCCACTACTGCAGCCTCGAGGCCGAGTTGCAAACGGTGTGAAGCGGGGCTGACATGGGCTGCTTGTAAAATCAGCCCATGTCAGCCGATTCCGCCTCCATCAATCTGACGCACCACTTCCTCATCGCCATGCCGGGGCTGGAGGACGAGGTCTTCTCCCGCAGCGTGGTCTATCTGTGCGAGCACAGCGAGCGCGGCGCGCTGGGGCTGGTGATCAACAAGCCCAGCGACATCAACCTGCAACACCTGTTTGACAAGGTGGACCTGCCGCTGGGGCGCGCGGATCTGCTGAACAGCCCGGTGTTTCAGGGTGGACCGGTCCAGACCGAGCGCGGCTTTGTGCTGCACGAGCCCATTCTTCCCGTTGGCCAAGCGCCTTGCGAGTCGGCTTATCTATCGACGCTGGCCATCCCTGGCGGGCTGGAAATGACCACGTCCAGGGACGTGCTCGAAGCCATGTCCGCTGGTGCCGGTCCGCGCCGGGTGCTGGTGTCGCTGGGCTACGCGGCCTGGGGCCGGGGCCAGCTCGAATCGGAACTGGCCGAGAACAGCTGGCTCACCGTGAACGCCGACGCGGCCGTGATCTTTGACACGCCGGTGGAACAGCGCTACGACCGGGCGCTGCAACTGCTGGGCGTGCACGCCTGGACCCTGTCCTCGGTGGCGGGGCACGCATGACGGTGTTGGCCATGGTGAGCGTGCCCGCTGAACTGCAGACTTTTCTGGCTTTTGATTTTGGCCTCAAACGCACCGGCGTCGCGGTGGGCAACCGGCTCACGCAAACGGCGACGCCGCAGTCCACCTTGCGCGCCGAGGGCGACGCCAAATTCCCCTTGATCGAGGCCCGCATCCGTGAGTGGCAACCCGACGCGCTGGTGATCGGCGTGCCCTTTCATCCCGACGGCGCAGCCCATGAGAACACCGAGCGCGCGCTGCGCTTTGCGCGCCAGTTGCGTGGACGCTTCAAGCTGCCGGTGTTTGAAGTGGACGAGCGCTACAGCACGACCGAGGCGCTGGAAGCCGGCGCGAAAGACGCTGACGCCGCTGCGGCCTGCATCATCCTGGAACAATTTTTGAGAGCTTGTGGGACAGACCAAAGCGACGCGAAGCGCGCGTGCTCTGTCCCCAACATTTCGTCGGATGTTGGAATTCCGACTTGTGGGACAGACCAAACTGCTTAGAAAGACATTTGATGACCACTTTGACCCTTGACGCCGAAGCGCTGTACCGCGAGCTGCTGCGCGGCGTGCGCCAACTTTGTGCGGCGCAGACCCGAGTCGTGGGCATCACCTCGGGTGGCGCCTGGCTGGCGCAAAGGCTGCATGCCGACATGCAACTGGAAGCTGCGCCGGGGGTGATTTCGTCCAGCATGCACCGCGACGATTTTGCCCAGCGCGGCCTGGCGATGGGCGCGCAGACGGTGCTGCCGTTTGACGTGAATGGTGCGGACATCCTGATCCTGGATGACGTGCTCTACACCGGGCGCACGATCCGCGCCGTCATCAACGAGCTGTTCGACTACGGCCGCCCGGCCTGCGTGAGGCTGGCGGTGCTGGTGGATCGGGGCGGGCGCGAGCTGCCGATCCAGGCCGATTTCGCCGCCGCGCGCGTGAGTCTGCCGCCGGAACAGTCGCTGTCGCTGGCGCGCGCCGACGACGGTGTTTTTAGCTTTCAGGTCAAGGAGCGTGCCCCATGCTGAGAACGCGCAATCCGCAACTGAACCAGCACGGCGAGCTGGTGCATCTGCTGTCCATCGAAGGCCTGCCCAAGAGCATCCTGACGCAGATCCTGGACACGGCCACCAACTTCGTCAGCGTCAGCGACCGGGAAGTGAAAAAGGTCCCGCTGCTGCGCGGCAAAAGCGTGTTCAATCTGTTCTTCGAGAACTCCACGCGCACCCGCACCACCTTCGAAATCGCCGCCACGCGTCTGAGCGCCGACGTCATCAATCTGGACATCGCGCGCTCTTCGGCCGCCAAGGGCGAGTCGCTGCTGGACACGATTGCGAATCTGAGTGCCATGGCGGCCGACATCTTTGTCGTGCGCCACAGCGAGTCCGGCGCGCCCTACCTGATCGCCCAGCACGTGGCGCCGCACGTGCACGTGATCAACGCCGGCGACGGCCGGCACGCGCACCCGACGCAGGGCCTGCTCGACATGTTCACCATCCGGCACTACAAGAAGGACTTCAGCAACCTCACGGTGGCGATCGTGGGCGACGTGCTGCACTCGCGCGTGGCGCGCTCCGACATCCATGCGCTCACCACCCTGGGCTGCGCCGAAGTGCGCGTCGTGGGCCCCAAGACCCTGGTGCCGGCTGACATGGCGCCCATGGGCGTGCGCGTGTGCCACACGCTGGAGGAGGGCATCAAGGGCGCCGATGTGGTGATCATGCTGCGCCTGCAAAACGAGCGCATGAGCGGCGCGCTGCTGCCCTCATCGCAGGAGTTCTTCAAGAGTTTTGGCCTCACGCCCGAGAAGCTGGCCTGGGCCAAGCCGGACGCGATCGTGATGCACCCGGGGCCCATCAACCGCGGCGTGGAAATCGATTCGGCGGTGGTGGACGGCGGCCAGAGCGTGATCTTGCCGCAGGTGACTTTTGGCATCGCGGTGCGCATGGCGGTGATGGGCATTGTGGCGGGGAACGAAGCATGAAGATACTGATACGTGGCGCCAGGGTGATGGATCCGGCATCCGGTTTCGACGCGGTCGCCGATGTCGCGGTCGCGGCCGGACGCATCATCGCGATGCAGAAGATTGCGGGCGACTTTGCGCCCAACAAGCTGATCGAAGGCCAGGGCTGCATCCTGATGCCGGGCCTGGTGGATCTGGCCGTGCGTCTGGGTGAACCCGGGCACGAGCACGAAGGCATGCTGGAGAGCGAAATGGCGGCGGCCGTGGCCGGTGGCATCAGCAGCGTCGTGTGCGCGCCCGACACCGATCCGGTGCTGGATGAAGCCGGCCTGGTGGAGATGTTGAAATACCGCGCCGAGAAACTGCACCAGGCACGCGTGTTTCCGCTGGGCGCCCTGACGCGCGGCCTGCAGGGCGCGGTGCTGACCGAGATGGTGCAACTCACCGAAGCCGGCTGCGTCGGTTTCAGCCAGGCCGAGGTGGCGTTGGAGAACACGCAGGTACTGCAGCGCGCATTGCAGTACGCCAGCACCTTTGGCTACAGCGTCTGGCTGCGCCCGCAGGAATTGCACCTGGGCAAGGGCGTGGCGGCCAGCGGCGCGCTGGCCACGCGCATGGGCTTGAGCGGCATCCCGGTGGCGGCAGAAACCATCGCGCTGCACACGATCTTCGAGTTGATGCGCTCCACCGGCGCGCGCGTGCACCTGTGCCGCTTGAGCAGTGCGGCCGGCGTGGAACTGGTGCGCCAGGCCAAGCGCGACGGACTGCCGGTGAGTTGCGACGTGAGCATCAACTCGCTGCATCTGACGGAAATGGACATGGGCTACTTCGATAGCCGCGCGCGACTGAACCCGCCGTTGCGCCAACAGCGCGACCGCGAAGCGCTGCGCGCAGCCCTGGCCGACGGCACCATCGACGTCCTCGTGTCGGACCACACGCCGGTGGCCGAAGACGCCAAAATGCTGCCCTTTGCCGAAGCCGAGCCGGGAGCCACCGGCATGGAGCTGCTGCTGAGCCTGGCGCTGAAATGGAGCCGCGACGACGGCGTGAGCCTGCAGCGCGCGCTCGCGGTGCTGAGCAACCAACCCGCGCGCGTGCTCGGTTCCGCGCTGGGCAGCTTGCAGGCCAGCGTGGGGAGGATCGCGGTCGGTGGCGTGGCTGACCTGTGCCTGTTCGACCCTGAAGCCGCCTGGACCGTGAGCCCCAAGCTGCTGCGCAGCCAGAGCAAGCACACGCCGTTTGCCGGCTATGAGCTTCCCGGACGGGTGCGCTGCACGCTGGTGGGCGGGCAGGTGGCGTTCGAGGCCTGAGACGCAGCCGCGTTGTTGGTACGTTGGCTGCGGCACCGGGCGTGCCGCCCTTAACTTCGCGATCGCGAAGGTAGCCTGCGCCGACCTACCGATAAACCGCGTTTTCGCGCGGCGGGCTTACAGCCCGGCTGCGGCGCGAAGTGCCGCCGCCTTGCGGGTACTTTGGCTACGGCACCGGTCCTTTGGACCTTAACTTGGCTGCGCCAAGTTAGCCTGCGCCGCAAGGCGGCTGAACCGCTTCGCGGTTGCTGGCCCTACAGGCCAGCCGCTGCTCGCAGCGCAGCCTTGTGGCTACGGCACCGGTCCTTTGGACCTTAACTTGGCTGCGCCAAGTTAGCCTGCGCCGCAAGGCGGCTGAACCGCTTCGCGGTTGCTGGCCCTACAGGCCAGCCGCTGCTCGCAGCGCA
>CAIMSP010000148.1 GCA_903844215.1 uncultured beta proteobacterium
CGCCCATGTAGATGCAAACACTCAACATCTCTTCAAGTTCGGGCCGGGTGCACTCAAGCCTGTGCAAGGCCTTGACGTGAAAACCGATGCAGCCGGAGCAGCCCTGCGTGACGCCGATCGCCAGCGCGATCAGTTCCTTGTCCTTGGCGCTGACGGCGCCTTCGGCCATGGCGGCACGCGCCAGTTGGCCAAAGCCCTGCATCACTTCGGGCTGGGTTTTGCGAAAGGGGGCCAGGTTCTCGTTGATGTCCTGGATCAGGCCGGTGTGGTTAAAGCTGCTCATGGTGTTGTGGGCGCGGGCTGCGCCGTGAGTGGAAAAACGGGTGGCATGGGGCTACTTGGCGCGTTGGAAGGCGCGCCGGCTCGCGGCCTTGCGTTCATATTGGCCGGCGATATTGCCGCAGACCAGGTCGCACAACTCGTACACCGATGCGTCGGCGATGCGGTAGTAAACGCTGGTGCCGCGGCTCTCGCGCACCAGAAAACCGTGCTTGGTCAGCGTCGTCAAGTGGCGCGAAATGTTTGCCGCCGTGAAGCCGCACAGCTCCGCCAGCTCGCCCACGTTGCGCTCGTTGCCGCGCAGCAGGTTCAGGATGCGCAGCCGCGTGGGCTCGGACAGCACCTGGAAATAGGCGGCAACCTCCTGCAGCGCTTCGAGTGGCATGTTCTTCATGGCGGATGGGTCCTTGCGGATGGCGTTGTTCATGGTGTCGGTTGATGTCCGTGGGTGCAAGACGATTTGGCCGCATTGAGTTAAACTAGTTGACTATTTAGCTGATTGGTTAAATAATTGTATATGATGCGAACCTCGATGGCAAGCTTACAGAAAACGAATGGACTATCCGATGTTTAAAACCCGCCTTGTGGCCGCTGCGGCCCTGTTCTGTTGCATGGGCCTGGGCGCCGCCGAGCGCGCCGCCCTCGCCACCGTGGCCGTGAAGACCTCGGCCAGCGCAGCCGCCGGCGCGAGCATTGACGGCGTGGTCGAGGCGGTGCGCCAGACGGCGGTGTCGGCCCAGGTGGCGGGCGCGATCGTGGCGCTTTATGTCAAGGCGGGCGACGCGGTCAAGGCCGGTCAGGTGCTGCTGCGCATCGACGCGCGGGCCGCGAACGAGGGCGCCAGCGCCAGCGCGGCCCAGGTGCAAGCGGCGCGCGCCGGCATGAACGTGGCGGCCAAGGAGTACGAGCGCCAACAGCAGCTCTTTCAAAAGCAGTACATCAGCCAGGCCGCCCTGGACCGCGCGCAGGCTCAGCTGGAGGCCACCCAGGCCCAGGTGCGCGCGCTGCAGGCCCAGTCGGGCGTGGCCAACACGCAGTCGGGATTCTTTGTCGTGACCGCACCCTACGCCGGCATCGTGAGCGAGGTCCCGGTCGCGCTGGGCGACATGGCGCTGCCGGGTCGGCCACTGTTCACGCTCTACGACCCGGCGGCCCTGCGCCTGGGCGCGGCATTGCCGCAGTCGGCCCTGCTCGGGCTCGGCGCCAACCCCGAACTGTCGTTTGAAATCCCCGGCCTGGGCGCCGCCTCCGGCTTGAGCAAGCCGGTCAGCGTGCAACTGCTGCCCACGGTGGACGCCAGCACCCACACGGTGCAGCTGCGCCTGGGGCTGCCCGCCGCCATGAAGGGTCTGGCGCCGGGCATGTTTGCCCGTGTCTGGCTGCCAAGCGCAGCCGCAACCGGCGCTGCGCCCAAGCTCTATGTGCCTGCCAGCGCGCTGCTGCGCCGCGCGGAGATGACCGGCGTCTATGTGCTTGACGGCAAAGGCCAGGCGCTACTGCGCCAGGTGCGACTGGGCCAGGTGCAGGGCAGCGACGTGGAAATTCTCAGCGGCGTGCAGGCCGGCGAGCAGGTCGCCGTCGATCCTCAGGCTGCGGCCAAGGCGCATTGACATGAACGGCCCATCCCAATTAGGCGTCTCCGGACGCATTGCCGCGCTGTTCCAGAGCGCGCAGATCACGCCGCTGCTGGCCTTGGTGGCGCTGCTGCTGGGCTTCTTCGCCGTGCTGGTCACGCCGCGCGAGGAAGAGCCGCAGATCAACGTCACCATGGCCAATGTGCTGATCCCGTTCCCCGGCGCCTCGGCGCGCGACGTGGAACAGATGGTGGCCGGTCCGGCCGAGCAGGTGCTGGCGCAGATCTCCGGCATCGAGCACGTGATGTCGGTCTCGCGCCCCGGTCTGGCCATCATCACGGTGCAGTTCAAGGTGGGGGTGGGCCGCACCGAAGCGCTGGTGCGCCTGTATGACACGGTGAACTCGAACGCCGACTGGTTGCCCAAGGACCTGGGCGTGCTCGCACCCATCATCAAGCCCAAGGGCATCGACGACGTGCCGATCGTGACGCTCACGCTGTTTGACAAGAGCGGCGGCGCCGGCGCCTTCGATCTGGAGCGCGTGGCGCACAGTCTGGAGGCCGAACTCAAGCGCGTCCCCGGCACGCGCGAAGTCAGCACCATCGGCGGTCCGGGACGCGCCGTGATGGTGGAGATCGACCCGGCGCGCATGGCCGGCTCGGGCGTGACCGTGGCCGACTTGCGTCAGGCCCTGCAGTCGGCGAACCTGGGCCTGCCGGTGGGCGAACTGATCGCCGCCAACCATGCCGTCGCGATCGAGTCCGGACCGTTCCTGAGCCAGGCCAGCGACGTGGCCGAGCTGGTGGTCGCCGTGCACAATGCCAAACCGGTGTTCCTGCGCGACGTGGCCACGGTGCGCGACGGCGCCATGCCGGCGAGCCGTTACGTCTGGCACGGCGTGGCCGGGGTGGACGGCGCTGCGGGCACCGAATACCCGGCCGTCACGCTGTCCATCACCAAGAAGGCGGGCGAGAACGCCATCTCCGTGGCCAACGCCGTGATGCGCCGCGTCGACGTGCTGCGCAACACCGTGATCCCGGCGAATGTGCAGGTGGCAGAAACGCGCAACTACGGCGCCACCGCCAACGACAAGGCGCAAAAACTCATCACCAAACTGCTGTTCGCCACCGCCTCCGTCGTGGCTTTGGTGTTCATTGCCCTGGGCAAGCGCGAGGCCGCGATCGTCGGCAGCGCCGTGATCCTGACGCTGACCGTGACGCTGTTCGCTTCCTGGGCCTGGGGCTTCACGCTGAACCGTGTGTCCTTGTTTGCGCTGATCTTCTCCATCGGCATCCTGGTGGACGACGCCATCGTGGTGGTGGAAAACATCCATCGCCATCAGCAGCACCACCCGCATCGGACCCTGGCGCAGATCATTCCCGGCGCGGTCGATGAGGTCGGCGGCCCCACCATCCTGGCCACGTTCACGGTGATCGCTGCGCTGCTGCCGATGGCCTTTGTGTCCGGTCTGATGGGCCCCTACATGAGCCCGATCCCGATCAACGCCAGCATGGGCATGCTGCTGTCGCTGGCCATCGCCTTCATCGTCACGCCCTGGCTGGCGCGGCTGTGGATGAAGTCGTCCGCCGCGACCGGCAAGGACGGCTCCGATGGCGAGCGCGATGTCGCCGTGCACGCCGCAGGCCAGGGACTGGCGGGCAAGCTCGGACCGGTGTTCGAGCGCCTGTTCAAGCCGCTGCTGGACGAGAAAACCGGCACAAAAAACCGCCGCTGGTTGGGCCTGGGCATCGCCGTGCTGATCGCGATCTCGCTGCTGCTGCCGGCCACCGGGTTGGTGATGCTCAAGATGCTGCCCTTTGACAACAAGTCGGAGTTCCAGGTCATCGTTGACATGCCCGCAGGCACGCCGCTGGAACAGACGGCCGCCGCGCTGCACGAACTGGGCGCCTACCTGGCCACCGTGCCCGAGGTCACCGACTACCAGGCCTACGCCGGCACCGCCGCGCCCATCAACTTCAATGGCCTGGTGCGCCAGTACTACCTGCGCGCCGGTGGCGACGTGGGCGATCTGCAGGTGAACCTGGTGGACAAGCACGCACGCAAGGCGCAAAGCCATGCGATTGCGGCGCGCGTGCGGCCCGAGCTGCAAAAAATCGGCAAGCGCTTTGGCGCCAACGTGAAGATCGTCGAAGTGCCGCCAGGCCCGCCCGTGCTCTCGCCCATCGTGGCCGAGATTTATGGGCCTGAAGCGCCAGGGCGGCTCCAGGTGGCCAAGGCGGTGCGCGCCGTGTTCGAGCACACGCCCGATGTGGTGGACGTGGACGACAGCAGCATCGCCGCCGCACCCAAGACGCTGTTGCTGGTCGATCGGCGCAAGGCCGCGATGTTGGGCGTGCCGCAGCAGGCGATCGTGAGCACCTTGCGCGCGGGCTTGGCCGGCGAGGCCACGGCTTACCTGCACGACGAGAGCAAGTACCCGGCCGCCGCCGTGCTGCAGCTGCCACCCGAGCGCCACGGCGATCTGAATGCCTTGCTGGCTTTGAGCGTGCGCAGCGCCGCGGGCAAGCTGGTGCCGATCCGCGAACTGGTCACGGTGAGCGACTCGGTGCGCGAGCAGCCGGTGTATCACAAGGACCTGCTGCCGGTGAACTTCGTCGTCGCCGACATGGCGGGCCAACTCGATAGCCCGCTGTACGGCGTGTTCTCCATGCGCAGCGAACTGGCGAAGATCGCCACGCCGGGCGGCGGCACGCTGGTCGAGTACTTCATCCATCAGCCCGAAGACAGCTACCGCGAATACGCGCTGAAATGGGACGGCGAGTCGCAGATCACCTACGAGACCTTCCGCGACATGGGCGCTGCCTACGGCGTGGGCCTGATCCTGATCTACCTGCTGGTGGTGGCGCAGTTCGGCTCTTACCTGACGCCGCTGATCATCATGGCGCCGATCCCGTTGACCATCATCGGCGTGATGCCGGGCCACGCGCTGCTCGGCGCGCAGTACACGGCCACCAGCATGATCGGCATGATCGCGCTGGCCGGGATCATCGTGCGCAATTCCATCCTGCTGGTGGACTTCATCAACCTGCAGGTTCGCGAAGGCGTGGACTTCAAGCGCGCCATCGTCCATTCCGCTGTGACGCGGGCGCAGCCCATCGTCTTGACCGGGCTGGCCGCGATGCTGGGCGCCTTCTTCATCCTGGACGACCCGATCTTCAACGGCCTGGCGATCTCGCTGATCTTCGGCATCTTCGTCTCCACCGTGCTGACCCTGGTCGTGATCCCGACGCTGTACTACGTGGCCTACCGCGGCACGCTGGGGCAGCCCAAGGCGGCCTGATCTTTCAACTCTTTCATTCACTTCAAAAGGAAACCTCATGAAATCCTGGCAACTCGTTCGCCTTCTGGCTGGCACTTTCATCCTGTTGTCTCTGGCCCTGGGCATCCCCGGCAGCCCGGTCTTCGTCAGTCCATGGTGGCTGGCCTTCACCGCCTTTGTCGGCGCCAATCTGCTGCAAAGCGCGCTCACGCATTGGTGTCTGATGGAAAGCATGCTGCGCAAACTGGGCTTCGAGCCGGGCTGCTGAACTTAATGCAGCGTCTTGCGATGAAACTCAAAGCCTTTTCCTTCACCGCTTTGGCGCTGATCGCCCTGTCTGCGGGCGCCACCGATCTGCTCGAGGTCTGGCAGGCCGCCAGCAGCCACGACCCCGAGGTCGCGATCGCTCAGGCCGCGCGCCAGGCGGGCGCGGCGCGGCGCGAGCAGTCTGCGGCGCTGTGGCGTCCCATGTTGCAGTTGGAGGGCGGCGTGGGCGCGATGAATGCCCGTTCGGAAACGGCGGGTGCGAACTTCTCGGCGCCGGGCCTGGGCCAGTCCAATGGCGTGGGCTTCAACACCTCCATCAACCACGGCAGCTCCAGCAACCTCGGTTTGAGTGCGCGTCAGCCGCTGTTCAATCGCGAACGCTCGGCCCAGTCGCGCCAGCTTGAAATTGCCGCCGAAGCGGCCGAGCTGGAGTGGCAGTCGTCGCACCAGGCGCTGATGCTGCACACCGCGCAGCGCTACTTTGACGTGCTGCTGGCGCAGCGCCGGGTCGAGCTGCTGCAGCAGCAAAGCCAGGCCGTGGACAAGGCGCTGGTCGAGGCCAAGGACCGGTTTGCGCTGGGCGACGCACCGATCACCGACACGCACGAAGCTTCGGCGCGCGCGCAGGCGCTGCGCGCGCAGTGGCTAGGCGCGCAGAGCGAGTTGCAGATCGCGCAGACAGCGCTGGCCGATGCGACCGGCCTGGCCTTGCCCCAGTTGCAGCCGCTGGCGGTCCAACCTGGGCTTGAATCAGACCCGTTGGCGCCGTTGCCCCATTGGCAGGCGCTGGCGCTGAGTCAGAACCCCTTGCTGCGCATGCAGATAGCCAACGCCCAGGCGGCGCACGAGGAGGCGCGCAAGTTCAGCGCTGTGGGCGGCGCCACGCTCGATCTGGTGGCCCAGGCCACGCAGCAGCGGCTCAGCGGCAGCGGCGACTTTGGCGCGGCCAGCAATGCCCAGCGCCAGCAGATGATCGGCGTGCAGTGGACGATTCCGCTCTACACCGGTGGCTATCGCAGCGCGCGCCTGGACGAAGCCCTGCGCCTGCAGGACAAGGCGCAGGCCGAGGTCGAGCGCACGCGCCAGCAGCTCAGTCAACAGACGCAGGCCGCGTGGCTGGGCTTGCGCACCGGCGCCGCCCGCATCAGCGCCTTGGCCGAATCGCTGAAGGCGACGCGCTCGCGACTCGACGCCACCCGGCTGGGACGCCAGGTGGGAGATCGCACCACGCTGGAGTTGCTCAACGCCGAAAACGACGCCAGCGCGTCCGAGCTCGCCTGGCTGCAGGCGCGCGTCGATGTGCTGCTGAGCCAGTTGCGTCTGGAGGCACTTGCCGGGCAGTTGGACGAGTCCCGCCTTGCGCCCGTGAATGCGCAGTTGCAGCGTTGAGCGGCCGTCGCGCGGCCGATTCGAGCACAATACGCTGACGCCTGAAAGAACAACTTGAACCCTCCTTCGCCCTATTCCTCCGCCCCCGCCGCCTGGGACGAAGACGCCCTGATGATCGACGTGCGCTCGCCCGCCGAGTACGCGTCGGGCTACGTGGACGGCGCGCTGAACCTGCCGCTGGACCGTTTTGTACAGGGCTACGCCGCGCTCGCCCCCGACAAGTCCAGGCAGTTGGTCGTGTACTGCCATTCGGGCGCGCGCTCCGGGCAGGCGGCGCAATTCCTGCAGCAGCAGGGTTACGAGAACGTCGTCAACGGCATCTCCCCGGGCGCGGTGGCGCTGAAAACCAAGCGACCGATCCGACGCCTTTAAGGCCGCTTGGGCTGGCGGTCGGCGCACGCGGACGGGCCACTTCCAAAGAATATAAATCTATTTATCGTCGGTTAATTGGTGATTCATTCATCAATCAATCAAAGATCATAGGGATATATATCCACTGGAGTCCGATATGCGCCTGCCCCATCCCTACCGTCCCGAAGCCGAAATCGTCTCCCAGCACCTCGCCGCCCTGGCGCATGCGCTGGATTGGGCGGCGGCGGCCAAGGTGGCCACGCCCTGGGTGCTGGCGGTGCGCCAGAATCCGCCGCCGTTTTGGGCGATGGAGAGCCTGCTCAAGGAATACCCCATCTCCAGCGCGGAAGGCCTGGCGCTGATGCGCTTGGCCGAAGCGCTGCTGCGTGTTCCCGATGCCCAGACGGCGATCGCGCTCACCGCCGACCAGCTGGGCCGCGCCGATTTCCACAGCGCCGGCGACAAGACCCTGGTGCGCCTGTCGAGCACCGCGATTGCGCTGAGCAAGAAGCTCTTGCCTCCTTCGACCGGCTCAGGACGGGCTGAAGAACCCGGCTTGTTTGCCAAGCTCGGCGCCAGGTCGGTCGTGGCGGCGACCTTGCGCGCGGTGCAATTGCTGGGGCGCCAGTTCGTGCTCGGCCAGACCATCGCCGAGGCGATGCAGGAGGCGGCCTCGGCGCAACGCAAACAGAACAGCCTGCGCGTTGCGCCGCCGGACCGCCCCAAGGCGCAACAGCCGGGGGCAGCGCAGGACCTGCAGCGCCAAGCGTGGGGGTCTTCTCTGCGCTACAGCTACGACATGCTGGGTGAGGGCGCGCGCACGGATGCGGATGCGCTGCAGCATCTGGCGAGCTACGAAGACGCGATCCAGGCCATCGCCGCGCAGGCCAGCGCCACGCTGCCCTGCGAACAAAACGACGGTATCTCGATCAAGCTCAGCGCCCTGCATCCGCGCTACGAAGACGCGCAGCAGGCGCGGGTCATGAGCGAGTTGCTGCCACGGGTGTGGGGCCTGTGCGAGAGATCGGCCCGAGCCAACATCAACCTCACCATCGACGCCGAGGACGTGGACCGACTGGAGTTGTCGCTCGAACTGTTCGACGCCTTGGCCGCCAAGGTGGCGCAGCACTTTCCGCACTGGAGCGGTTTTGGCCTGGCGCTGCAGAGCTACCAGACGCGCGCGCTGGAGCTCATCGCGCAGGTCACGGCGATTGCCCGCAAGTACCAGATCCGCTTCATGTGCCGCCTGGTCAAGGGCGCGTATTGGGACGCCGAGATCAAGCGCGCGCAGGAGCTGGGCCTGCCGTTTTACCCGGTGTTCACGCACAAGCACCACACCGACATCGCCTACCTGGCGTGCGCAGCCGCCCTGCTGGACGCACCCGACGCGATCTATCCGCAGTTCGCCACGCACAACGCCGTCACCATCGCCGCCATCGTGCAGCTCGCGACCAAGGGCGGACAACAGGCCGCAGCGCCGGGCCGCCCCAAGCAAGGCACGGCCCCCTC
Source organism: uncultured beta proteobacterium (assembly GCA_903844215.1). Classification (GTDB taxonomy): domain Bacteria; phylum Pseudomonadota; class Gammaproteobacteria; order Burkholderiales; family Burkholderiaceae_C; genus CAIKVZ01. Next base: position 8,650 of record CAIMSP010000148.1, read on the forward strand.
GGGGGGCAGCGCAGCACACGAAGTGGCAAGCGTGGGGGCCAGCCGGTTCGAGCTGCAGCGCCTGCACGGCATGGCCGAGGGCGTGTACCGCGAGGTGCTGAAGAACCCGCTCATCGCCTGCCGCGTTTACGCCCCGGTGGGCGCGCACAAGGACCTGCTGGCCTACCTGGTTCGGCGGCTGCTGGAGAACGGCGCCAACTCGTCCTTCGTGCACCAGTTGGCGGACGAGTCGGTGAGCCTGAGCGCGCTGCTGATCTCGCCGCTGCGGCTCGCACCCAACCCGTCTTTGCCCCTGCCGGCAGAGCTCTTCGGCCCGCTGCGCAAGAACAGCGCCGGACTCGATCTGAGCGTTGCCGCCATGCGTGAACCGCTGCTCGCAGCCTATGCCTCGGTGCAAGTCCCGACCGTGCCGGTGTTCGATCTGGGGCTGATCGCGAGCGCTCTGGCCGCAAGCCAGGAGAGCTACAAAAAATGGAGCAAGACGGATGTGAGCGAACGCGCCGCCGCACTGCGCCGCTGTGCCGATGCCCTGGAACTCGAACTGCCCAGGTTCTGCGCGCTGCTGGTCAAGGAAGCCTTCAAGACCTGGGGCGACGCCGTGTCCGAAGTGCGCGAAGCGGTGGACTTCCTGCGCTACTACGCGAACGAGGCCGAGCGCGTGATGGCGCCGATCGACATGCCCGGGCCGACCGGCGAGAACAATGAGTTGCGCCTGACCGCGCGCGGCCCCTGGGTCTGCATCAGCCCGTGGAATTTCCCGCTCGCGATCTTCCTGGGCCAGGTGGCTGCGGCTTTGGCCACCGGCAACACCGTGCTGGCCAAGCCGGCGGAGCAGACGCCCGCCGTGGCGCTGGCCGCCGTCCAATTGCTGCATGCGGCCGGTGTGCCCATCGGTGCACTGCAGCTGCTGCACGGACCGGGGGAGACGGTCGGCGCTGCGCTCGTGGCCGCAAGCGGCGTGGCCGGCGTGGTGTTCACCGGCTCCACGCCGGTGGCCAAGACCATTCAGCGCGCCTTGGCCGCCAAGGACGGCGCCATCGTGCCGCTGATCGCCGAGACCGGCGGCATCAACGCCATGCTGGTGGACAGCACGGCCCTGCCCGAGCAAGTGAGCGACGCCGTGCTGCAGTCGGCGTTTCGCAGCGCCGGCCAGCGCTGCTCGGCGCTGCGCCTGCTGTGCGTGCACGAGGCCATCGCCGACAGCGTGATTGCGATGATCCAGGGCGCGGCCAAGGAGCTGGTCACGGGCGAGCCTTCCGATCTGGCAACCGACGTCGGTCCGGTGATCGACAGCGAAGCCTTCGACGCCATCCAGCGAGAGCTGGCACGCCTGCAGCGCGAAGCCAAGCCGCTGTTGTGCGACACGTCGCGCCCGCAAGGGCCCGTCGCCCACCTGATTGCCCCGCACGCCTTTGAGTTGGCCCGGATCGCCGACATGCGCCAGGAGATCTTTGGCCCGGTGCTGCACGTCGTGCGTTGGAGCGGCGATCCCCTGGCGGTGATCGAGCAGATCAACGCGCTGGGCTTTGGCCTGACGCTGGGCATCCAGACCCGCATCGATTCGCGGGCGCAGGCGCTGGCGCGGGCCTCGCACATCGGCAACGTTTACATCAACCGCAACCAGATCGGCGCCGTCGTGGGCGTGCAGCCCTTTGGCGGCGAGGGCTTGAGCGGCACCGGCCCCAAGGCCGGCGGCCCGCACTACCTGTACCGCTTCTGCGCCGAGCAGACCATCACCGTCAACACCACCGCAGCCGGTGGCAATGCGGCGCTGCTGGCGGGCTAGGCCGAACCGTTTGTTCTGGGACGCTTCCGGGCGGTTCCGGTCATTCACGCGCCACAGCCGGTGGCCAAGTCCGCAGCGGTCAGTACATCGTGACCCACAATGTCAAAGACTTTCGACGTGTGCCCGAACTAAAGGTGCAGGCCATCAAACCTGCTGATTTCTTGAATCTGTTGAGGAACTGCGCATGACCGCAATCACTATTCGCCTGCCAAACTCTGTTCACCAAAAGATCAAAGAGCTGGCCGTCCGGGATGACGTTTGCGCGAACCAGTTCATCGCCAGTGCTGCGTCTGAAAAAATGGCTTCAGTATTGACGCTGGATTTCCTCAAGGCAGAGGCTGCCAAGGGTCAGCGCAGCGACTTTGATCACTATCTGAGCATGGTTTCGGATGTGCCTGCACAGATGGGAGACGAGCGGGTGTAAGCCCTGGCTCGATCACGAAGAAGAATGTGAATTACAGCCAGCACCAACGCGTCCCGCGCGCAAAGTCCGACAGGCTGCCAGGGCCGCCTCCAGTTCCATGGTGTCGGCGCCGGGAAGGACAGTGACCGCTACCGCGCTGCGATAGATCCTGCTCCATACCAGCCGTTGTGACGGTGAAGTGGCGACATCTGGCGGCGGACTCCTGTGGGCCGGCGTGTCGCGACGCAAATCACAGGGCGATTCTGCAAAATCCAAATGAATGCTGATTACCCGCGTTCAATTGTTCCGATATCCAATGCATGAAGCACACGCAGGATGAGGTCCTCCGATGTTCTTGAAATGACTTCTTCAGGCACCTCAAATTTCTTGGTCAGTCGGGTGTGGTCTTCAAAACCATACGACCCAATAAATGGGTGCATACCTGCCGCCACGGCAGCGGTGAAATCCTTATGCTCGTCGCCACAGGCATAGGAGCGGGCCGGGTTGATCGCGAACCTCTTTCGCACCGATTTGAGCGCAAGGGTCTTTTCCTCAGCCAAGGGGACGTGGACCGCGAAGTCCAACGCATCGAGATCAATATCATGTCGAGACAATACCTTGCGAATCGTCAACATCGGCTCGTTGGTGATATTGCGCGTGACGATACCGACTCGGATGCCCTGGGTCGCAACGAGAGTACGAATCAGCTCAGCCATACCGGGATAGAGTTTGGCCTCATCGCGATAGATCTCGGTGAGAGTCGATATTAGAGCCTTACGATTTCGCTTGCCCAGCTGCTTCCTCAAATTGAATGGAAACTCTTTGATTCCACCCAGATACTTGAACAAATTGTGTCGCTTCTGAAACCGCTCCAAATCTCCAAGCTCCATTCCATGCCGGGTAAATGCCTCGACGATGGCGCTGTAAGCGTCAACGAGGGTGCCATCGACATCAAAAACAATGAGTCTTTCGCTATTTTTGTACATGCTGCTTGATCTCCTGTTCGGCCCTGTCCTAAGACCCCATTTCAAGTAACGCCCGATCAGTGCGATTGCCAGAACAGCAGGCCCAGATTTGCAAACCAGGAATTCGCGACACTGGTTCAACCGTGAAATATTATTTCGCGGATGTGTCGGTGCGATGACGGCCGGCGCTTGGGCGTGTGCAGCACACTGATGGGACGCTTTCGTGAAGCCCTTGGGTCTGGTGCACGACGGGGCATCGCTGCAAGAGGAAATGCGCAGGCCCGCGCGGACCACATTCATGCGCTTCTGTCAGCAGTGCGAGGGTGGGCATCGGTTGGGTCCGACTCCGCGCTTGCCCGCCTATTCCGGCCGTTCCAGCTTGGTCGAGAGCAGGATGGTCGAGAAGGTGTCGACCACGCCCTTGATGGCGCAGATCTTGTTGATCACCAGGTCCAGTTCATGCGTGGACTCGGTCGAGAGCATGGCGCACAGGTCGTAGCGCCCGCTGACCGAATACAGCTTGGTGATCTCGTGTCTTTTCGCCAGGGCGCGCACCACCTCGGCCTCGTTCTTGGACTCGGCGCAGATCAGCACCATGGCGCGGATGCTCGCCGCCGATCGGGTCACGGCCACGCCCACGGTGTAGCCGGTGATGACGCCCGCGTCTTCGAGCGCTTTCAAGCGCAGTTGCACCGTGCTGCGCGCGCAGCCCAGCGCCTTGGCCAGCTTGACCATCGGCAGGCGGGCGTTGACCTTGAGCAGCTCAATCAGTTGATGGTCCAGGGCATCGAGCGAGGCAGACATGGGCGTTTCAGACAATATGTAGCAATGACGAGCATTGTGACTGAAATTGAGCCTGCAATTCAGTCACTTTGCCACTTTCGCCTGGCGGCACCGGTCTCTAGACTGGGTCTTTTCATCGCCGTGGCCGCGCCCGGTGACAACCGCAAAACCCATCCGCCGGAGAATCCCCATGCTGCAAAAAGTTGACTTCAACCCTGCCCGTAAACTGCTGACTCGCGAAGAACTCGATGCCTACGATCCCGCGTCCGAATCCTGGCAGAAGCAGTTTGCGCGCCGCTACACGCACCACTGCGAACTCGAAGGCCTGCTCAACAACATCGAAAACGTGAACGAAACGGTGTACGACAAGTTCGCCATCGCCGTCACGCCCTACATGGTCAAGCTGATGGATCGGGACGATCCGAATTGCCCGATCCGCAAGCAGTACCTGCCCTCGCATTTTGAAGAAACCAAGCCCGGTTTCAAGACCTCGCTCGATCAACTCGGCGAAGAAGGCGACACCGTCCCCGGCACCAGCGTCGTGCACCGCTATCCGAGGCGCGTGCTGTTCCTGGTGAGCAACACCTGCGCCACGCTGTGCCGCTTCTGCACGCGCAAGCGCATGGTGTCGCAGCCCGACGGGGCGGTCGCCAAGGACCAGATCGAGGCCTCCATCGACTACATCGCCGGCAACACCCAGATCCAGGACGTGCTGCTCTCCGGCGGCGACCCCTTCACCTTCACCGACGAGCGCCTGGACTACATCCTGGGCGAGCTCCGTCGCCGTGCTCCCCATGTGCGCTTTCTGCGCATCGGCTCGCGCATGGTGGTGCAGATGCCCACGCGCGTCACGCCCGAACTTTGCGCCGTGCTGGAAAAGCACCGCGTGCAGATGGTCAACATCCACATCGACCACCCCAAGGAAATCACACCGCTGCTGCGCGAGCGCGTGAAGATGATCCAGAAGGCCGGCGTCATGATGGGCCTGCAAACCGTGTGCTTGAAGGGCGTGAATGACGACGTGGAAATCATGCGCGAGCTGTTCCTGCAATCGGTGGAGATGGGCGTGCGTCCCTACTACGTGTATTCCACCGACATGGTCGAGGGCGCGCACCACTTCATCGTGCCGCACCGCCGCATGCTCGAGCTGTATGAAGGCCTGCGCGGCTGGATCAGCGGCCCGGCCGTGCCGACCTTCATCGTTGACGGCATGGGTGGCCTGGGCAAGTTGCCTATCATTCCCAGCTATGTGCGCGAAGAAGCGCTGGCCGACGGCAGCGGCACCACCATCAAGTGCCGCAACTACAAGGGCATGACGGTGGAGATGCCCGGACTGGGACAGGACTACAGCCTGCCAACACAAAGCAACTGAACAGGGTACGCATGAAAACTGGATCCGCTTATGGCACGCACCGCGTGCTCGAACCGCTGGGCGTGCTGCCGCAGGGCGCCTGGAAGATCGACAACGCCATGGCGATCTTCGACAACGAGATCCTGATCGACGTGTCGGCGCTGAACATCGACGCCGCCAGCTTCACCCAGATCAAGAACGAGGCCCAAGGCGATCTGGCGCAGATCGAGCGCAGCGTCCTTGGCATCGTGCAACAGCGCGGCAAGATGCACAACCCGGTGACGGGTTCGGGCGGGATGTTGATCGGCGCGGTGCGCGAGATCGGCCCCGCGCTCGCCGGCAAGATCGACCTCAAGGTGGGCGACAAAATCGCCACCCTGGTGTCGCTCTCGCTCACGCCGCTGCGCATCGATGAAGTCGTGCGGCTGCATCTGCAGCAGGACCAGATCGAAATCGTCGGCCAGGCCATCCTGTTCGAAACCGGGCTCTACGCCAAACTGCCCGAGGACATCCCGGAGAAGCTGGCGCTGGCGGTGCTGGACGTGGCCGGTGCGCCGGCGCAGACCGCGCGCCTGGTGCAAGCGGGCGACACCGTGGTCGTCATCGGCGGCGGCGGCAAGTCGGGAACGCTGTGCCTGTACGAAGCGCGCAAGCGCGCCGGCCCCACCGGCTGCATCATCGGCGTGTCGCCATTCGAGAAGGACTGCCAGCGCATGCAGGCGCTGGGCTGGGCCGACCACGCGCTGCAGGTCGATGCCACCGACGCGCTCGGGCTGATGCAGGCGGTGTCTGGCGTGACGCAGGGCCGCCTGGCCGATGTGGTGATCAACTGCGTGAACATCCCGAACACCGAGATGGGCAGCATCCTGGCCACGCGCGAGCACGGCAAGATCTATTTCTTTTCCATGGCGACGAGCTTCACCGCCGCCGCGCTGGGCGCCGAGGGTGCGGCCAAGGACGTGGAGATGATCGTGGGCAACGGCTACGCGGTCGGGCATGCGCAGCACGCGCTCGATCTGCTGCGCGAGAGTGCCCCGCTGCGCCGGCTGTTCGAAGAACTCTACGTCTAACAGCGCAGCCCGTGGCCGAGCAGCACACCAGCGCGCTTTGGCGCAGCATCCAGAGCCAGGGCTTTGAAACCTTGGCCGTCATGGGCATGAGCAAGAACACCGGCAAGACCGTGGCGCTGAACCATTTGCTGGCGCAGGCGGCCGCAGTTCAACGCACGCTGGGCGTGACCTCGATCGGGCGCGACGGCGAAGCGCAGGATCAGGTCTTTCAGGTGCCCAAGCCCCCGGTCCTGGTCTGGCCGGGATCGCTGGTGGCCACCGCTCGCGCCACGCTGCAGCGCGCCAAGATCGGCGTCAAGCTGCTGGCCACGACCGACATCGCCAGCCCCATGGGCGAGATCGTCGTGGTGCAGGCGCTGGCGTATGGCGAAATGGAAATCGCCGGCGCGTCGCGCGGCAGCGACCAGATCCGCGTCATCCGCCAACTGCAGCAGTGCGGCGCAGCCATGGTGCTGCTCGACGGCGCGCTGGGCCGCAGCCAGCACGCCTCGCCGGCGATCGCCGACGGCGTGGTCCTGGCCACGGGCGCTGCGCTGGGCGGCGCCGTGTCCGACGTGCTGCGCAAGACGCGCGACCGGCTCGCCATCCTGGGCATTGCCCAGGCCGATGAAGCGACGCGCCGTCGCTGCGAGTCGGTGTTTGTCCACGGTGGCGTAGGGCTTTGGAAGCACCGAGGCGAGACCCTGTTTCAAGGGCAGATCGCCAGCCTGAATGCCGGGGACTTGCTGCTGCGCTTCATCGACTCTGAGGTGGCGTTGATTGCGCTCAGCGGCGCGGTCGGGCGCAGGCTCTGGCTCGCGCTGAGTGCGCTGGCCACAAGGCAGCCGGGCCTCAAGGTGGTGGTCGCGGACGGCACGCGGGTGTTTGTCGAGGCCGCCGAACTGCAGGCCTTTGCGCGGCTGGGCGCGAGCGTGCAGGCCTGGCGCGGCATCCGCGTGGCCGGCATCACGCTGAACCCGTTTTCTCCCATGGGTGGCAGCTTTGATGCAGAAGAATTTTTGACGGCCGCGCGCGTGGCTTTCCCTGACTATGAAGTCAGCGATGTGTTGCTGCAAGAGCGGGCGCACCCTCACCCCAACCCTCTCCCGCACGCGGGAGAGGGAGTTCTCTTGGCCCCCTCGCCCCGGTACTCGGGGGCGAGGGCTGGGGTGAGGGGCGGCTGAATGCCCCAGCAACCAAGTCCCTCCGATAAGAAAGAAAACTGATGCCTCAACTGCAATTGAATGAAGCGCAAATCGAGCGCGCCCGCGAATCCGCCCGGCGCATTGCGCGCCGCGTCTTCGACGACATGAGCGTCTTCACCACCAGCACCGTGGAGCGCGCCACGCTGCGTCTGCTGGGCATCGACGGCGTGGACGAGAACCAGGTGCCGCTGCCGAACCGCGTCGTGGGCCATCTGCAGGAGCAGCAGTTGCTGCAGCACGGCGCGGCCACGGCCGTGGTGGCCGCCATGCAAGAGCGTGGCTGGAGTGCGCAGCAGGTGGCCGAAGCGGTCGCCGCGGGAACGCTCACGCTGACGGCGCCCAAACACCTGGGCGCGGCCCGCGCGGCGGCGCAGGCGCTTGCCAGCGCGAGCTGCGCGCAGATCGCGGCGCAGCGCGCCACGCGCGGCGAGCGTATCGCCACGCTGGGCGAGGGCCGCTCGCCCTGGCTCTATCTGATCGTTGCCACCGGCAACATCCACGAAGACGTGGTGCAGGCGCGCGCCGCCGCCGAGCAGGGCGCCGACATCATTGCCGTGATCCGTTCCACCGGCCAGAGCCTGCTCGACTACGTGCCTTTCGGTGCCACGACCGAGGGCTTCGGCGGCACCTATGCGACGCAGGAAAACTTTCGCTTGATGCGCGCGGCGCTGGACGAGGTGGGCGCAAGAATCGGCCGCTACATCCGCTTGACCAACTACTGCTCGGGCCTGTGCATGCCCGAGATCGCGGCCATGGGCGCGATGGAGCGCCTGGACATGATGCTCAACGACTCGATGTACGGCATCATCTTTCGCGACATCAACATGCAGCGCACCTTCATCGACCAGTTCTTCTCGCGCATGGTCAACGCCTATGCCGGCATCATCATCAACACCGGCGAGGACAACTACCTCACCACGGCCGACGCCTATGAGGCCGCGCACACGGTGCTGGCGTCGCAGCTGATCAACGAGCAGTTTGCCGTGCTCTCGGGCCTGACGCCAGCGCAGATGGGGCTGGGCCACGCCTTCGAGATCGATCCCAAGATGGAGAATGGTTTCCTGTGGGAGCTGGCGCACGCGCAACTGGTGCGTCAGGTGTTTCCGGACGCGACGCTGAAATACATGCCGCCCACCAAGCACATGACCGGCAACATCTTCAAGGGCCACGTCCAGGACGCGCTGTTCAACATGGTGAGCACCGTGACGCAGCAGAACATCCACCTGCTGGGCATGATGACCGAGGCCATCCACACGCCCTTCATCCAGGACCGCTTCCTGGCGATCCAGAACGCCCAATACGTGTTCAACACCATGAAGGATCTGCACAGCGAGATCGAGTTCAAGCGCGGCGGGCAGATCGAGCAACGCGCGCAAGAGGTGCTGGCGCAGACCGAGGCCATGCTCGCCGAGATCGAGGGCATCGGCCTGCCATCGGCCATCGCCCATGGCATGTTCGCCGAGATCTCGCGCACGCCCACCGGCGGCAAGGGGCTGGACGGCGTGATCCGAAAGTCCGCCGACTATTTCAACCCATTCCCGCAGCTGATGAATCCTGAGACCTTGCGGGACAGACCGAAGCTCTGTCCTCAACTGGAGTAGCCCATGAGTGAACTGAAACTGCCCGAACAATGGGTCAAGCCCTACGGTGACACCTTGAACGACGGCCGGGTGCAGCTCTCGTTCACGCTGCCGGTGGCGCTGGATGAAACCTCCAAGGAGGGCGCCAAGCGCCTGGCCGCGCTGATGGGCCTGACCGAGCCGGCCGTGGCGCATGCCGAGGACATGGGCCAGGGCTTTAGCTTTTACGTGGTTTACGGACAATGCAAGCACCAGGTCGATCTGGCCAGCCTGCAGGTCGCCAAGCCCGAGTTCGAAGTGCTCGACAAGGACGGCGTGAACGCGCTCATCGAGCGCAAGATGGGGCGGCGCATGGTCGTCATCGGCGCGACCATCGAGACCGACGCCCACACCGTGGGCATCGACGCCATCATGAACATGAAGGGCTTCAACGGCCACAAGGGCCTGGAGAGCTACCACTCAATTCGCGCCATCAACCTGGGCGCGCAGGTCGATTCCGAGGACCTGGTGAGCCGCGCCATCGAGGAGCGCGCCGACGTGATCCTGGTGTCGCAGGTGGTGACGCAAAAGAACATTCACCTGGACAACCTCACGAAACTGTCCGACCTGCTCGAAGCCGAGGGATTGCGCGACAAGGTGATTCTGATCGTCGGCGGCCCGCGCATCAGCCACGAGTTGGCCAAGGAGCTGGGCTACGACGCGGGCTTTGGCACCCAGACCTACGCCGAAGACGTGGCATCCTTCGCTATTCACGAGTGGATTAGCCGCCAGGGCGCGTAGCCGCTGCCGAAGCACATGGCACGAAAAGAGTCCGGCGGGCCGTTGGATGCAGGCGTAGGTCGGGTTAGCCCGCAGGGCGTAACCCGACGACTGCCTCATGTCGGGTTACGCTTCGCTAACCCGACCTACGGCTCGCAATGACAGCAGCGCAGGGATCCATGGTGACGAACCGAATAGGAAGTCATGGATTGCCACGGTCTGCGGCCTCGCAATGACGGAACAATTCAAGGCGTAGGTCGGGTTAGCCCGCAGGGCGTAACCCGACGACTGCCTCATGTCGGGTTACGCTTCGCTAACCCGACCTAGGGCTTCGCTGAAGATCCTTGCTCATCACCACTCAGAAAGACGTATCAATGAAAATCCTCAGCTCCCTCATCCGTTTGCGCATGAGCGCGCACGACGCCCACTACGCCGGTGGTCTGGTGGACGGCGCGAAGATGCTGCATTTGTTTGGCGACGTCGCCACCGAGTTGCTGATACGCAGCGATGGTGACGAAGGCCTGTTCGTCGCTTACGACAACATTGAATTTCTGGCGCCGGTGTTTGCCGGCGACTACATCGAGGCCACGGGACGCATCGTCTCCATGGGACGGACCTCGCGCAAGATGGAGTTCGTCGCGCGCAAGGTGATCGCCTCGGTCGCGCTGGCCGGTCAGCCTTCCGCGGCCGACGTGCTGACTGAGCCGGTCGTCGTGTGCAAGGCCTCGGGCACTTGCGTTGTTCCCGCCGCTTTCCAGCGCGTCGCGCGCTGATCGGATAGATCATGGAAAAACTCATCATCACGGCAGCGCTGAACGGGGCCGAGGTCACGCGCGCCCAGCAACCGGCCCTGCCTATCACGCCCGAGGAAATCGCCAGCGCCGCCGAGGAATGCTGCGAGGCCGGCGCATCCATCGTGCACGTGCACGCGCGCCATGCCGACGGCACGCCGACGCAGGACAAGGAAACGTACCGCGCCATCATGGCCGCCGTGCGGCGCCGCTGCGACGTGATCGTGCAAGTCTCCACGGGCGGCGCGGTCGGCATGAGCGCGGCCGAGCGCCTGGCACCGGTGACGCTCGCACCCGAGATGGCCACGCTGTCCATGGGCTCGGTGAACTTCGGCGACGGCCTGTTTGAAAATCGGCCCGCCGACATGGAGGCATTTGCCCGCGCCATGCAGCAGCAAGGCGTGAAGATCGAACTGGAGATCTTCGACACTGGCATGCTCAGCACGGTGCAGCGCTGGCTCAAGTCCGGCTTGTTGCAAGGCCCTCAGCACTTCGACTTTGTGCTCGGCATCCCCGGCGGCATGGCGGGAACGCATCAGGCCCTGATGTACCTGCAGTCGCAAGTGCCGCAACAGTCCACCTGGACCGTGGCCGGCATCGGCGCGGCCCAGCTCTCCCTGGGCACGCTGGCGATTCTTCTGGGCGGGCATGTGCGTGTCGGCTTTGAAGACAACGTCTATTACCGCAAGGGCGAACTCGCGAGCAGCAACGCGCAGTTGGTGGCCCGCATGGCCCGCATCAGCGCCGAACTCGGTCGAAGCGTCGCCACCCCGAACGAAGCCCGCGCCATCCTGGGCGTGGCGCAGCGCGGCTGAACGCACCCCCGAACAATAGCCGAAGCACTCGATGGCAATGGCTGCCTCGTGGGACTGGCGTCCTTGCGCGGTCCCATCGCGGCGGCGCTTGCCATCAGCGCGTTAGCGCATCCATTCCAATCACGCTGGTGTCCTTGGCCCCATGGCCCTGAGCGATCAACTGGTCCATTCTGGCTTCAATTCCCGGCAACACGGCCATCGGTCTTGCGCCGACGGTCGTGAGCATCAACTGCACATCCTTGTGTGCCATGGCCAACTCAAAGCTGGCAGCGAAGTGGCCCTTGGCCATGTTGAGCCCGCGCGCGGCCAGCATGGCATTCAAATCCAAGGTCCCCAGCAGCTTGATCGCGTCCTGCGGATCGACGCCGCCGGCCTGTGCGATGGTGAGCACGTCGGCCGTGATGCCGGTGAGGCCGATGATCATCGCATTTCCCATGAGCTTGTTGACGGCGGCGAGGTCTCCTCGTTCTCCCAGGTACTCCAAGCGTCCCGTCATGGCAGCCAGGCTCGTTTGTACTTGGTCGAACAGGGCTTTGGGGCCTGCCACCAACATCGATCCCTGGGCGTTTCTCGCGTGCAACGGCCCCATGAAGACCGGGCAGTGGAGGTATTTGATGCCCAGGGCGTTGAGGCGCTCCAGCCTGGCTGCGGTCAAGCGCGGCAGCGTCGTCGAGTGGTCGATCAAAATGGCGTTGGCGGACAAGCCGGATTTGGCGGCTTGAATGACTTCTTCCACGACGGCGTCGTCTTTGAGCACCAGGTGAACGCGGTCCGATCCCTGCACGGCGGCGGCGGCCTCACTTTGCACCTTGATGCCGAATGGTTTCAAGGCCTCGGCCTTGTGCATCGAGCGATTCCAAACCGTGACGCTGTCGCCACGCTGGGCGCAAGCTTGTGCAAATGCGCTACCCAAAAGACCGGTGCCAAGAAAGCTGATGTTTGCCATGAACGTGATCCTTTTGAGTTGCAATGGATGGCTTGCGTTATACCGCATGCGCCAAACAGCGCCGTAGCAAAAGGGGCTCTGCGGCGCGCGTGTCGGTTGATGCCACAATGCAGCCATGCATGCGCCGTGGCCGCGAACTCAGGGTGGCCCGCTTCCCGCTGAAGGGTGGGCGGCAGGACCAGGCCCATACTGAAACACTTGGATCCGACCCCTATGAACGACAACAAGCAACTGCCCCTGGTGCTGGCCATCACCGGCGCCACGGGCGTGATCTACGGCGTGGAAATGCTGCGCGTGCTGCGCGAACTGGGGCAGGAGACGCATCTGATCCTGAGCGAAGCCGCGGCCCTGAACCTGGGGATCGAGACCGATGACTCGATCGAGGAGGTGAAGGCGCTGGCCAGCGTGGTGTACAACAACAAGGACATGGGCGCTGCCGTGGCCAGCGGCTCCTTTCGCACCCGCGGCATGATCGTCGCACCCTGCACCATCAAGACCCTTTCGGGCATCGCCAATTCCTTCACCACGAACCTGGTGATTCGCGCGGCCGACGTGACGCTCAAGGAGCGCCGGCCGCTGGTGCTGATGGTGCGCGAGACGCCGCTGCACAAAGGCCATCTGGAGTTGATGACGCGGGTGGCCGACTACGGCGGCATCATCCTGCCGCCCATGCCGGCGTTCTACCACCGGCCGCAAAGCGTGATGGACATCGTGCACCAGAGCCTGGGCAAGGCGCTGGACCAGTTGGGTATCGAGCACCAGTTGTTCCAACGCTGGACCGGCAAGGACCGCAGCCATCACAGCGACGACTGAAGCCGGCGCGCGCATGGAGCTGGCTCGCCTGGGCACCGGACGCTGGCCCTTGGTGCGGGTTCAGTCGGCAAGCGAAATCAGCGCAGCGTCGTGCGACGCCTTGCCCTTGTAGCCCAAGTGGGCGCCCGCATTCAGGCCGTGCGAGCAAGAATATAAAATCACCCCATGTCAAAACCTGATGCCAAAACAAGAATTCTGGACGACGGGCTTCGCTACCGGTCCAAAGTGGGCGGTTCACCGTTCGCGGTAGACCGCAATTTTTCGCAAGCCACGATGTCGTGCTTTCTGTGCGGCACGCATCGGATTCGCACGACCATGGCGACGCGCAAATTTCTCGGGAAATCGCAGGCGGTTTGCGCGCCTTCGTGCCAAGCCGCCAAAGAGGCCAGCGCCGCTGCGGCTCGCGCCTTGCTTGCGCCGAGTCCATCCGGCGGTCCCACTGAACCGGCCTGACGTGCTGCTCCAAGCAACGGGGCGCGCCACCGCCCACGGGGCCCCAAGGGTCACAAGGGGCCCCACGGAACCCCAAGCAAGGAACCCCAAGTGGAGAGAACCCCAAGGGTCAGGCCTTGCCTTTTGCCTCTGCACGAACTAGGCTGCGGCCCATGGCCCGTCCATTGCGCATTGAGTTTCCTGGGGCGATCTACCACGTGACTTCGCGGGGTGATCGGCGGGACGCGATTTTTGCGGACGACGCTGATCGGCAGATGCTGTTGGCGGTGCTGGCGCAGGCCGCACAGCGCTTTGACGCGCAGGTGCTGGCGTACTGCCTGATGGACAACCACTATCACGTGGTGCTGCACACGCGTCAGGCCAACTTGTCTTTGCTGATGCGTCAGCTCAACGGCGTCTACACGCAAACCTTCAACCGTCGCCACGACAAAGTGGGCCACGTATTTCAGGGGCGCTTCAAGGCGATCCTGGTCGACCGCGACAGCTACCTGCTGGCGTTGTGCCGCTACGTGGAGCTCAACCCGGTGCGGGCGCGCATGGTGGCGGCCCCGGCGGACTGGCCGTGGTCGAGTTACCTGGCGCATGCCGGCGGCGCGGATGTCCCCGTGTGGTTGGATACTGCGGGCTTGCATGGCTACCTGTTGGGTCGCCCTGCGAGCAACGCGGCGGATCACCGCGAAGCCGCCAGGCGTTATGCGGTGCTCGTTGCGAGCGCGCCCGACCTGA
>CAIMSP010000149.1 GCA_903844215.1 uncultured beta proteobacterium
CCCCATTTTGAAAGCTGCACCATGATTCACGTTGTGATTTGCGACGACCACGCCTTTGTCCGCCGCGGCATTCGTGACACCCTGTCAGAAGCGGTTGACATCCAGGTGACGGCCGAGGCCGGGAGCTATTCCGAAGTGCGCTCGGTGCTGCGCACGGCCGTCTGCGACGTGTTGGTGCTGGACCTGAACATGCCGGGGCGCGGCGGACTCGAAGTGCTGGAAAGCCTGACCGATGCCAAGTCGCCGATCAAGGTGCTGGTGGTGTCGATGTTCGCCGAGGACCAGTACGCCATTCGCTGCTTGCGTGCCGGCGCGCACGGCTACCTGAACAAGGCTGGAGACCCCGAGCAACTCAGCGTCGCCGTGCGCGCCTTGGCGCAGGGACGCAAGTACGTCTCACCCGAGGTGGCGCAAATGCTGGTGGAGAGCCTGTCCAATCCGATGCAGGCGCTGCCGCACACCACGCTGTCGGAGCGCGAACTGCAGACCGTGCTGAAGATCGCCTCGGGCAAGAAGCTCTCGGAGATCGCCGAAGAAATGACGCTCAGCCCCAAGACCGTGAGCGTGTACCGCGCGCGCGCGCTGGAAAAGCTCAAGCTCTCCACGAATGCGGACATCACCATGTACGCGATCCGCAACAACCTGGTGTAGCCGCGACTCAGTGCGCCACGAACAAGTCGATGGTGCGCGCAAACAGCGCGGCAAAGGGGTGGTCCAGCATCGGTAGCGTGACCGCGATGCCCAACAGGCCCACGGTCAGGGTCACGGGAAAGCCGATGGCGTAAATGTTCATCTGGGGCGCGACCCGCGAAATGATTCCCAGCGTCAGGTTGATCAGCAGCAGCACCGCGATCATCGGCAGGGCGATCCACAGCGCACTGGCGAACAGATCGGTGCCGATATCGAACAGCCGCACCTTGCCCAGCATGACCATCAGGCTGGCCCCCACCGGGTAGGCATCGAAACTGCGCACCACGGCCATCAGCACCAGCAGATGGCCGTTCATCACGATGAACAGCAGCACCGTCATGTGGCCAAAAAAGAGCGACACGGCGCTGGCCTGGGTGTTGCTCGTGGGGTCAAAGAAGGTCGCGAAATTCAGGCCCATCTGCAAGCCGATCAACTCACCGGCCAATTCCATCGAGGAAAACACCACGCGCACGGCAAAGCCCAGCGCCAGACCGATGCCGACTTGCTGCACCAGGGTTTCCAGTCCGAGCGGCCCGGTGAAGCTGACCTGCGGTTGTCCGCTGAGGCTGGCCTGCGCGCACAGCGCCACCAACAGCGCCAGGCCGACCTTGGAGCGCATGGGAAACGAGCGCATGGAGAAGACCGGCGCCGCGGTGAAGACCGCCAGCACCCGAAAGAAGGGCCACAACACCGGCGAAAGCCAGGCGCTGAGTTGGGCCTCGGTCAGCGTGATCACGGGGCGCTAACTTTCAAGCTTGGTCAGCGATGCCCAACTGGCCGTGAAAGTGAGTGGTTTCACGTTACAGCATCATCGAGGGAATCGACTCGATCGTGCGGCGGATGTAGTCCACCAGCACGCTCAGCATCCAGGGGCCGGCAATCGCAAACACCGCCACGGCGGCGATCAGCTTGGGGACAAAAGACAGGGTTGCCTCGTTGATTTGCGTGACCGCCTGGAACAGGCTCACCAGCAAGCCCACCACCAGCACCACGCCGAGCACGGGTGCCGAGACCATGAGCATCATGGTCAGGGCCTCCTGGCCCATGGTCAGAACCATCTGCGCGTTCATTGCACGAAACTCGCCGCCAGCGAACCGATCAACAAATTCCAGCCGTCAGCCAGCACAAACAGCATCAGTTTGAAGGGCAGGGCCACCAGCACCGGCGACAGCATCATCATGCCCAGCGACATCAGCACGCTGGCCACCACCATGTCGATCACCAGGAACGGGATGAAGATCATGAAGCCGATCTGGAACGCCGACTTGAGCTCGCTCGTGACAAAGGCCGGGATGATGACGCGCATCGGCGCCGTCAACGGCGTGACTGCGGGGTCGAGCTTGGCCAGCTTGGCAAAGAGCGCGAAGTCGGACTGCCTGGTCTGCTTGGTCATGAACTCGCGCATCGGCGTTTCCGCCTTGCCCAGGGCGTCTTCAAACGACATCGCGTTGGTGCTGTAGGGCACATAGGCGTCGCGGTAAACGCGGTCCAGCGTCGGACTCATGACGAAGAAGGTCAGGAACAGCGACAGTCCCACCACCACCTGGTTCGGCGGCGCCGACTGTGTGCCCAGTGCCTGGCGCAGCAGCGACAGCACGATCACGATGCGCGTGAAGCCGGTCATCATCAGCAAGATGGCCGGCAAAAAGGACAGCGCCGTGAAGAACAGCAGCGTCTGGATCGGCACCGAAAAACTCATGCCGGAGCCGCCCGTTCCCACCAGCAGCGGCAACTGGCCCGCCGTCTGGGCCCAGCTTGGCGTGAGCGCCAGCAGCAACAGCGCCGCGAGCGGCCAGCGCGTTCGGCGGGTTCGGCGCTCAGACATGGGTGTCCACCTGCAGCGGGCTGCTCGTCGGCGTCAAAGTGTGCAAGGTGGTGATGCTCTGCTGCGTCACGCCCAGCACCAGCCAGGTGCGAGCCTGCGGCGGCCCCACCTCCACCGTCACCACGCGTTGTTGTGGGCCGACGGCCAGCACCGAAATCAGCCGGCTTGAGGACAGGTCCGCGCCAGCGCCGCCCTGGCGCCGCTTGGCGAGCCACTTCAGCGCCAGCGGCAGCATGGCCAGCAGCAGCACAAAAATCACCACCGTGATCAGCGACTGCGTCATCGCCTAGCCCCCGCGGCTGACGCGCTTGAGGCGCTCGGACGGCGTCACGACGTCGGTGAGTCGAATGCCGAACTTGTCGTTCACCACCACCACCTCGCCCTGCGCAATCAGGTAACCGTTGACCAAAACGTCCATGGGCTCGCCGGCCAGCGCATCGAGTTCCACGACCGAGCCCTGGCCCAGTTGCAGGATGTACTTGATCGGCACCTTGGTGCGCCCCAACTCGACCGAAAGCTGCACCGGAATATCCAGCACCCGATCGATGTCGGTCATCGGCGCGTCTGCGGCCGAACTCGAAAAGGGGCGAACCGCTTCGCCCGCGAGCGGGCCGCCCTGGTCGCTGTCGGTTCCGCCCTTTTGCTCTTCCAGCGCCTCGGCCCATGCGGCCATAGGATCTTCTTCAACGGGCTTGTTGTTGTCAGTTGACATGGTGTTTATCTCCGGGGGCAATCTGGTCGTGGCTTCTGAGGCACTTGTCTACACGAATGGCGTACTTGGCGTTGTGCGTGCCGTACTGGCATTCAAAAATGGGAACGCCGCCGATATTTGCCCGAATTCTGGGTTCACGGTCCAGCTCAATGAAATCGCCCGGCTTCATCGCCAACAGCTGTTCCACGGTCGCGTGGGTGCGCGCCAATTCGGCCACCAGGGTCACCGGCGCGGCTTGAATTTCGCGCGTCAGCAACTTCACCCAGCGCCGATCGACTTCCACCGAGTCGCCCTGGCTGGACGCGTACAACACGTCGCGAATCGGCTCCAGCGCGGCGTAGGGCATGCACAGGTGAATCGACCCGGCGATGTCACCGATCTCCAGCTGAAACGCGGTCGTGACCACGATTTCGCTGGGCGTGGCGATGTTGGCAAACTGGGGCTGCATTTCCGAGCGCTGGTATTCCAGCTCGATCGGATAGATGCCGGCCCAGGCCTTCTTGTATTCGCCCGTGATCACGTCCACCAAGCGGTTGATGACGCGCTGCTCGGTGGCGGAAAAATCGCGCCCCTCGATCCGGGTCTGGAATTTTCCGATGCCACCGAACAAGGTGTCGATGACGCCGAACACGAGTGCCGGTTCACACACGATCAGACCGCTGCCGCGCAGCGGGCGTATGGCGACGATGTTGAAGTTGGTCGGGACGGCAAGCTCGCGCAAAAAGGCGCTGTACTTGTGCACCGTGACCGGACCGACCGAGATTTCCGGACTGCGCCGGATGAAGTTGAACAGTCCGACGCGCAAATTTCGGGCAAAGCGCTCGTTCACGATTTCCATCGTGGGCATGCGCCCACGCACGATGCGCTCCTGGCTGGAAATATCGTAAACGCGGGCCTCGCCCTTTTCGTGGATCTCCTCGATCGCCTTCTGGCTTTCTCCGGTCACACCTTCGAGCAGGGCGTCGACCTCTTCCTGGGAAAGAAAGGATTCACTCATGGTTCTTCACTTGGATCGCGATCACTGGACAATGAAACTGGAAAACAACACGCTCTTGACCGGATTGGTCTCATCCTTCTCCGCGCTCTTTTTCTTCTTCTTGGCGGCGGCTTTCTTGGTCGGTTTCACGGGCTGCGGGTCCTCGGCAAAACCCAGGGGGCGCGACACTTCGAGCAGGATGTCTTCAGCCAGCTTTTCCTTGCCTTCGCGCTGCAGCAGCTCGACCGAGGTGCGCTGCGAGATCAGCATCAGGATGCCGCTGCGAATGCTGGGCAGATACAGCTTGACGGTGTCCGCCGCGTGCGCATCCGACAATTCGATGGTGATGCCGATCTGCGCCATGCGCTCGCCGCCGGGGTCGGCCAGATTGACCACCATGTTTTCCAGCGGCAAAAAGGTCGGCGGACCTTTGGGCGCGGCGTGGGCGGGCGCTGCGACCTCTTCGACGTCGCCCTCCTCCGCAGTCGCAGCGGCGTTGTGCTTGGTCCAATAGAACAAGCCACCCCCAATGGCGCTCAGCAGCAGCACGGCGAGCGCCACAAGGATCAGCAGCTTTTTGCTTTTTTTCGGCTTGGCCGGTTGGGCCTCTTCGACAGCGGCAGCGGGAGCAGACACGGTAGTTCCTTGGTTGATCGAGTGGGCGGCGCCGTCAGGCAAGTCCCGCAGCATGCAACGCCATTATCGTCCGCCGGGCCAAACCGAAGCTCCGAATAGGGCCCTAAAGCGGCCGCTTTCGCTGCCACCCGGACCCAAGCCCGGCGCCTGGCATCCATCCCCGTTTGGCTCCAACGCGTCCCGCGCACAAAGTCTGACCGGCTGCTAGACGAACAGGTCGATGGCGCGATTCGTTGAAATGCTGGCTCTGGCCGGAGCGCTTGCCGCCTCCAGCGCCGGGGTCGTGGTCGCAGCCGCCCTTTGGGGGGCGGGTTGCGCCTGCTGTGCCGACGACCCGAACTGACCCTGCTGCCCGGAACTGCCGACCCAGGCCGCCGTCAACGTGAGCCCTTCGCCGCGCAGCATCTGGTCCAACTGCGCCATGGCGTTGCTCAACAGTTCGCGGGTTTGCGCCTGGTCGCTCTGGAACACCACCTGGGCCTGGTTGCCCGACATGGAGATGTTCACCTGCACCGACTGCGGGCCCAGGCCGTCGAATTTCAGTTGCGCGTTATGGATGTCGTTGGAGATCCAGTATTTCACCTGCTCTGCCACCGCCTGCTCCAGCACCTGGCCCGAAGCGCTGGCGCCGCTGCTGGCAAGGCCCACGCTGCTCGGGGCGCCGCTGGCGGGGATGAATCCGGCGGGGGTCGGCGTCGCCGTCTCCAGCCGATTGGGCTCGGCGTTCGCCGCGTCGCGGCGGCGCACACCCAAGCCCTGATCGGACTCGGCCAAGGCGTTGACCAGGGTCGGCGCGGACGCCGCTTGCGTCAGGCCCGCCAGCGACTGGGCCACCGGCTCGGGCGCCAGCTTGCTCGCATTCGCGCTCAGCGCGCGCGCGTCCGGCACGGTTCCCAGCGAACTCACGGTCGATTGCCAGGCGGCCTTGGGCTGGGCGCTGCCGCTTGGCAGCCAGCGCTTGCCGGCGCCCGCGCCGGGGACGCTCCCCAGGCCGGATTCGGCCGACGTCTCATCTGAATTCAAAGCGCCTTGCGTCGGCGGTGCTGGGGCGCTGAGGCTGGCGCCAGGCGCGGCGGCGGCAACCGGCGTCGCAACGGACGGCGCAACCGGCGCGGCCAGCCGCGCGCGGCCCTCCTCTTGGCCAGGCGCCGCAGCCACGGCGCGACTGAGGCTGGCTGCACCGTGCGCCCCGGCCATGCCCAAGAACTGCGCGACCAAGGCCTGAGCCGTGCCGTCCGGTGCGCCGGCTTGGGGCTGGCCCGCTGGGGTGTCGCTCAAGTCGCTCAAGGAGGTTGATGGTTTGGGCGCCAAGAGTGGTGTGCTGTCCGCCCCTGCGCTGGTGCCAAGGGCGGGCGTCTTGGCGCTGCGCGCACTGTGCGCCGTCAGCACCCGGGCGTCGCCGGTGCCGAGCGGACCCAGGGCGCTGCCCAGGGTCGCCGGCGGCGCTGCGCTGAGCGCGGCGGCCACGGCGCTCACGGCGCTGGCCAGCGGCGCGACCGGCTCGCCCAGGCCCTGCAGCAGCGCGGAAAAACCGCTGGGTGATTTGCCCTGAGCACTCGCCAGCGCAGCGCGAGGCGGGATCGAATCGGCGGGGGAGGGGGGGCTGAGCTCAATTGCCATGCTTGATTCCACCTGGTTCGAAGGGCGCTGCCCGCCGCGCGGGAGTCGCCGTGTTGGCAAAGTCAGATCGCATGCTGAGCCCGGTTGCGACGGTACTGTTGTGCGGCCATTTCATCAAACTGTTTTTGCTCGAGCTTGTCGCGCCGAAGGCCCGCTTCGCGCCGCATATTGGCGCACACGGTCTGGCGGCCGGCGAGTTTGAACTCGGCTTGCAGCAGACATTCCTGTTGCTCCTGCACGCGCCGCCCCGCCTCCTGCAGCGCCTGGGTTTGCAGCGCCATGGCCTGGTGCAGCTTGTCCATGAACTGGTAGTAGTGGCGCATCACTTCGGGCGTCGCCTGTTGTTGGGACTTGCTGATCCAGCGCGTTTGCGTTTCCTGGGCGTAGCTTTCCAGTTGATTGAACTGATCCTGGGCCGCGTCTTGCGCCTGCAGCGTGCGGGCCAGCTCCAGACGCTGCTGGTCGCGCTGGCGCGTGGCCTGATCGACCGCGAGGTCCATGCTGGACAGGGCGCTCATGCGGGGGCCCCGGCTTCAAGGGAATGCGCCATGCCGGCAAAGCTTTCCTGCAAGGACGCGCTCACATGCATGTCTTGCTGCAGAAATTCGGCCATGCCCTCGTGGCGTCGGATGGCCTCGTCCAGCGCGGCATCGGAGCCGCTGGCGTAGGCGCCGATGCGCACCAGGTCGCGGCTCTTTTCAAAGCGCGAGTGCAGCGCGCGAAAGCGCCTGGCGCTCTCGAACTGGGGGCGCGACACCACATTGTTCATGACCCGCGAGGTGGACTGCTCGATGTCGATGGCCGGGAAATGCCCGGCCTCGGCGAGCGCGCGCGAGAGCACGATGTGGCCGTCCAGAATGGCGCGGGCCGCGTCCGCGATCGGGTCTTGCTGGTCGTCACCTTCGGACAGCACGGTGTAGAAAGCGGTGATCGAACCGACGCCGTTCAAGCCGTTGCCGCTGCGTTCGACCAACTGCGGCAGGCGCGCAAAACACGAGGGCGGATAGCCCTTGGTCGCGGGCGGCTCGCCGATGGCCAGGGCAATCTCGCGCTGCGCCATGGCGTAGCGCGTGAGCGAATCCATCAACAGCAGCACGTGCTGCCCCTTGTCGCGAAAATACTCCGCCACGGCCGTGGCGTAGGCGGCACCTTGCATGCGCAGCAGCGGCGGCGCATCGGCGGGGGCGGCCACCACGACCGAGCGCGCGCGTCCTTCCTCGCCCAGGATGTCTTCAATGAATTCCTTGACCTCGCGGCCGCGCTCGCCGATGAGTCCGACCACGATCACGTCGGCCTGGGTGTAGCGCGCCATCATTCCCAGCAGCACGCTCTTGCCCACGCCGGAGCCGGCAAACAGACCCAGGCGCTGGCCCCGGCCCACGGTGAGCAGGGCGTTGATGGCACGGATGCCGGTGTCGAGCACTTCGCGCACCGGATCGCGGTCCATGGCGTTGATGGTGGCGCGGTTCAGCGCCTGCGACTTGACGTTGATCAGCGGGCCCAGGTGGTCCATGGGCGCGCCCTGTGAATCGACCACGCGACCCAGCAAGCCGTCGCCCAGCGGCAGGCGCAACGGACCGCCGCTGTAGCTCGCCGGCAGGGGCGTGAGGTCGCCCAGACGCGGCGAGGCAATGTAGGGTGCGGTCGGTGCCACGCTGGCGCCGCTGGACAGGCCGTGCACGTCGCCCGCCGGCATCAGGTAGGCGCGGTCGCTGGAAAAGCCCACGACTTCAGCCAGCACGCCCGGTTGCGACCCCATCGTCACCAGGCACTGCGAACCCACGGGCTCGCGAATTCCCGTGGCCTCCAGCACCAGGCCGGTGAGTCGCGTGAGCGTGCCGCGCGCTTCCAGCGTGCAGCCCAGTTCCACACGGTGCTGGGCGTCGCGCATGAAGCGTTCCCACTGGGTGGCGCTTTTAGGCATGGGCGTCTTCCACTTCGTTCCACGCCGCGCTCAAGCCCAGCGTGGCAACGGTGCGGCTCCAGCGCCGCTCCAGCGTGCCGTCCACGGTCATGCCGCCGGACTCGACCAGGCAACCGCCGGGCGCCAGCGCCGCGTCGGGTCGGAACAGCAGGGTCTCGCCGACAAACGATTCGCGCAAAGCCGCTTCCAGCAAGCCAAAGTCTGCCGGGTTCAGGCGCACCGTGACGGCGCGCGCGTCGGACGCGAGCAGTCCCAGGGATTCGCGAATCACCGGCTCCAGGGCCTTGGGGTCGAGCGCGAGTTCGCGCCGCACCACCTGGCGCGCGAGCGCACAGGAGAGCTCCAGCACGCCTTGCGCCAGCGCCTGCTCGGCCGCTTCCCAGCGCGCCTCAAAGGCCTGGGCGCAAAGCGCCAGGCGCTCGGCCGTGGCATGGGCCTGGCGCGCGTAGAAGTCGTCCATCTGACGTTTGATTTCCACGGCGGCGCTGGCATAGCCTTCGTCCAGGCCCTGCTGCCGTCCGAGGGCGCGAGCCTGCTCCTGCTGCAGCAACTGGGCCGGGCTGTCGGGCCTGCGGGATGAGACGTCCTGGCCGCCCAAGGTCGTCGCCGAGACGGCGGAAAACTGCCAGCGCGCGACCGCGTCGATTTCTTCGCTCGGCACAAAGCGCGCGTGGATGGAACCCTTAGACGAAGGCTTCTTCACTGCCGCCTCCAATCACGATCTGACCCTCGTCCGCCAGACGGCGCACGGTCTTGAGAATTTCCTTTTGCTGCGCCTCGACCTCGGACAGGCGCATCGGGCCGCGCGAATCCAGGTCTTCGCGCAAGGTGTCGGCGGCGCGCGTGGACATGTTGGCCAGGATCTTTTCCTTGAGTTCGGGCGACGCACCCTTGAGCGCCGGGATCAGGGCCTCGCTGGAGACTTCCTTGAGGACCAACTGGATCGCCTTGTCGTCGAGCTTGATGATGTCGTCGAAGACAAACATCTTGTCGGTGATCTTTTGCGCCAGGTCCGGGTCATGGGCGCGGATCGACTCCAGCACCACGGCTTCCACGTTGGAGCCGAGCAAATTCACAATTTCCGCCGTGGCCTTGATGCCGCCGAGCGAGGCCTTGCGCACCTTGTCGCCGCCGGCGAGCACGTTGAACAGAACTTCGTTCAGGTCCTTGAGCGCCATGGGCTGTATGCCCTCCATGGTCGCGATGCGCAGCAGCACTTCGTTGCGCTGGCGATCGGGCAGCAGTTTGAGCACCGATGACGACTGCTCGTAGTCCAGATGCACCAGAATGGCCGCGACAATTTGCGGATGCTCGTTGCGCATGAGTTCGGCCACGGAGAAGGGATCCATCCACTTCAGGCTCTCGATGCCGGACACGTCACCACCTTGCAGGATGCGGTCGATCAGCAGCGATGCCTTGTCGTCGCCCAGCGCGCGCTTGAGCACGGCGCGCACGTAGTTGCCGGTATCCGAGACGATCAGACTCTGGGCGGCGGCGGCCACGGAAAACTTGCCCACCACCTCGTCCACCCGCTCGCGTGACACGGTGGTGATCTTGGCAATGGTCTCGCCCAGCTTTTGCACCTCCTTGGGGGAGAAGTGCTTGAATACTTCCGACGCCTCTTCCTCGCCCAGCGACATCAGGAAGATGGCTGCGTCGTTAAGTCCTTGCTCATCCATGGTCTGAGGCGCTCCAGTGTGTGAGGTCAGGCATTTGCCTCACCGTTCACCCAGGATTTAACTATATTCGCCACCGCCATGGGATTGTCCTTGGCCAGTTGGCGGGCATCGGTCAGCCGCAACTCGTGCACCGTGGGCGGCTGAGGCTCACCCCTGCGGCTCGGCGGCGGCAGTTGCGCGCGCGCTGTGTCGTCGGCGACGAAGGCATCGAGTTGCCCACCCGCACTGGCCCGCGCGGCCGGCGCGCTGGCCACGACCTTCAGCATGGGACGCACAAAACCGAGCAGCACCAGGGCGCCGACGAGCAGGGTGCCCACCGGCCAGGCCATGCTGTGCGCCAGGTCTTGCACTTCGGGTTGGCGCCACAGCGGGACGTCGGTCACGCTGATCTTTTGCACCGCAAACGGGGTGTTCATCAGATTCACCGAGTCGCCCCGGTCCTTGCTAAAGCCGATGGATTCACGCGCCAGAGCCGTCATCTTTTCGATCTGCGCTTCGGACAAGGCCTTGGCCACGGGTTTGCCCTTGTCCTCGGGATTGGTCAGGTAGTTCACCACCACGGCCGCGCTCAAGCGCTTGACCACGCCGGTGGCGCCGCGCACCACGCGCGTGGTCTTGTCCACTTCATAGTTGATGATGGAGTCACGCTTGGCGCCGGCCCCCAGGGCGCTCGCCGCCCCAGCGGCGAGCGGTGCCGAAGCGCCATTGATGGGCGCGCTCGAAGGCGCGGGCGGCTGATTCGTGGTCGCTCCGGGAACGCCTGCTGGCAGCGCGGTGCCGGCCGCGCCGGCACCGGCCTCGGACACCTGCTGACTGCGGATGGCGGCGACTTCGGGCCCCTGGTTTGGCTTGTGCGATTCCGAGGTGGACTCGGTCTGGGAAAAGTCCACTTCCGCCGTGACCTGGGCGCGCACGTTGGCGGCGCCAACGATGGGCTCCAGAATGTCCAGAATGCGCCGGCTGTATTGCTGCTCGATCTGCTGCACATACTGCAACTGCTGGGCGTCGCCCGCGCCGTTGCTCCCGTCCGCCGGAGTGGACAGCAATTTGCCGGTGTCGTCCAGCACCGACACGGCCGACGGGTTCATCTCTGGAACGCTGGAGGACACCAGATGAATGATGCCGGCCAGCTGTGCCCGGTCCAGCGTGCGTCCCGGGTGCAGGCCCAGCAGCACCGAGGCCGAGGCTTTTTGCTGTTCGCGGAAAAAGCCGTTTTGATTCGGTAGCGCCAGGTGGACGCGGGCGCTTTGCACGGATGAAAGGGCCTGGATCGAGCGCGTGAGCTCGCCCTCGAGTCCGCGCTGGAAAGTCAGGCGTTCCTGAAACTGCGTCATGCCAAAGCGGTTCGTGTCCATCAACTCGAAGCCGGTGACCGAGCCCTTGGGCAAGCCCAGCGAAGCGAGCCGCAGGCGCGTGTCATAAACCTTGTCCGCCGGCACCAGGATGGCACCGCCACCGGCGGCATATTGGTAGGGGATATTCATCTGGCCCAACTGCGCCACGACGGCGCCGCCGTCCTTGTCGGCCAGGTTCGCGTACAGCACGCGCCATTCGGCCTGGCGCCCCATCACCACGCCCAGGATCACCACCGCCAACAGCGCCACCGCCGCCAGTCCCAGGCGCAAGGTCTGGGCGCGGCTCAAACCACCGAGTTTTCCACCCCAGGGGGCGGCGATGGCGGATTGGACGGGAATTTCGGCGAGGGCTGACATCTTGATTTCCGTGTGTAGTGGGCGCCCAAAGGCACTGGGGGGCGTGACTCATTATTCTGGCTGGCCCCCCAAAGCTTTAGCCCGATAAGCCCGGTCTTTTCCTGTCATTTCGCAGTCACTGCGGGCCTCGATGCTGGGTAGCATCAGGCCTCACGCGATACCAACTGGAGGACCGATATGGATCTGCGCCTATCGCCCGTTTCCGCACAAACACCGCTGCGCGCTGCGCTGGCGCTGCGCCCATTGGCAACACCGGCCGCCGAAACTGCGGGTGCCGGTTTCTCCGGCGCGCTCAAGGGCGCCCTGAGTTCGGTCAGCGCCGCGCAAAACCAGGCGCAGGCGCTGCAACGCGAAGTGCAACTGGAGAACCCCACTGTCAGCCTGGAAGAGACCATGGTGGCAATCCAGAAAGCCCAGATCGGCTTTCAGGCCACGCTCAATGTGCGCAACCGCATGGTGCAGGCGTACAACGACATCATGAACATGCAGGTCTGATTCGCTTTCAGGCGGCGCCGCGACGTTGTTGCCGCCGCGCTCCCTGCGAGCGCGAAAAGCTCAGGCGTTCAGGGCACGAAAGTGGGCAATTTCCAGCAGGCCGTCAAAAATCAGGTTGTCCACCAGTTCGAACTGGATGGACATGCTGGGCGCCATTTTCCAACCCGCACCGCCGGTCATCAGGCACAGCGGCTCGGCGCCGCTGTGCTGGCGCACGTGCTGCACCATGCGCTCCACGGCGCCGGCAATCGCATAGGTGCCGCCGCTGGTGAGTGCATCGCTGGTATTCGTGGGAAATTCACGCACGTCCCCGGTGGGAACGCTCAAGCCCGCCGTGCCGCTTTCCAGCGCCCGCAGCATGATGCCGTGCCCGGGCAGGATGAAGCCGCCCAGAAACCGGCCGCTGGCGTCGATGGCCTCCACCGTCACGGCCGTGCCCACCATCACCACCACCAGCGGTCGGCGCTCGCCGCGTTTGAGCATCAGGTGCAAGGCGCCGATCATCGCCACCCAGCGATCCGACCCCAGTCGATTGGGGTGGTCGTAGCCGTTCACCAGCCCGGCTTCCTTGGCGCTGGCTACGACCCAGCTCGGCGCCACATCCCACAGCTCCATTTGCTCCTGCACCTGGCGTTTCGCGGCTTCGTCGGCCACCACGCAGCCCAGCATGGAAGAGGGTGGGGTGAGCGTGCGCCAAGGGCCCTCGGCCAGCCGGTCGATGTGGTCCAGAAACTCGACCCCCTGCGCCAGCACGCGCGCCCCGGGCCGGGCCTGTTCGTATTGCGCCCATTTGAGGCGGGTGTTGCCAACATCGATTGCGAGGAATGTCATATCAGTTCACAGGTTTGGCGCAAGCGCAGGGGGAAGGGGGCGCTTGGCTGTGCGCATTATCAACAATCGCAGCCGGCGGTCGGGCAGTCGGCGCACGCGCCGCCGTGGGCGTTGCCGCTATAGTGGGTCCTTTTCGGTCCAAGGTGGCGGTGAATTGAACCTCGTAGTGCGAGGTTGCGCCCCAGTCGGACCGCGCACATCCTGCACTGGCACACATGACTGAACGAGCTCCCTCCGAAATTGCCCGCGATACCTTGAAGCTGCTGGCCAGCCGAAAGTTGTTGCCCACGCCTGAAAACTACCTGACGCTGTACCGGGAGATCGCCGGCACGCCCATGGTGCTGCCGTTTCCGGACGAGCCGCTGCAGCAGATCTGTGCGGCGCTGCCGACGCAAAATCCGGGGCAGCGAAAGCAGCGCGCCCTGTTTGAACTGGCGGTGAAGAAGCGCGACTGGGGGTCGGTGCAAAACGCCTTGGTCGGGTATTGCGGTTTCGGCATGCCTGCCGCAGATGGCGGCGCTGCGCCGGAAAGAACCTCGCTGCCGAGCGGCATGCTGGCGCCGCTGACAGCTGAGTTCCTGGCGCAGATCGCGCGTTTGATCGAGTACACCCTGCCTGCGCTGGGAGGCGACGACGCGCGTTTTTCCGAACAAGCTCAGGCGCTGCTTGCGGCCATGCGCTCGGCCACGCCCGACGTGTCGGGCGTCAAATCGGCGCTGGCCAACTTCAGCCACCGGGTTTCGTTTGCCGCCGAAGAGCAGTCGGAAATCAAGACCGGCTTGCTGCACCTGCTGCAGATGGTGTTTCAGAACATCGGCGGCTTGATCCAGGACGACGAGTGGCTCAAGGGACAGGTTGAAGCGCTGGTTCGCGCCACCACCCCGCCGCTGAGCCTGCGTCGGCTGGATGAAGTCGAGTTGTTGCTCAAGGACGTGATCTTCAAACAGACCGAAGCCAAGGGGCGGGCGAGTGAATCGCAGGACCAGTTGCGCCTGTTGCTGAGCACCTTCATCGAGCGCCTGTCGCTGATGGCCGAGTCGAGCAGCGGCTTTCACGACACCATCGAAGACTGCGCCAGGCAGATGGGCCAGGCCAAGTCGATGGCGGAGATCACGCCCGTGCTGCAAGCCACGATGGTGGCGACGCAGGCCATGGCCCAGGGCACGCTGCAGGTGCGCGATGAGTTGCACGGCATGCGCCAAAAGGCCGAGGTGGCGGAGCTGCAGATCGCCCAACTGCACATGGAGCTCGACCGCGCCAGCGCCCAGGCGCGGCACGATCCGCTCACGGGCGCGCTGAATCGCAAGGGCCTGGACGAGGCCATCGAGCGCGAGGTCTCCAACGCCAAACGCAAGCAAAGGCCGATGTGCATGGCGCTGCTGGATATCGACAATTTCAAGAAGATCAACGACACCTTGGGACATGGCGTGGGCGACGCCGCCCTGGCGCACCTGGCCAGCGTCACGCGCGAGAGCCTGCGTCCCCAGGACTCGCTGGCGCGCTATGGCGGAGAAGAGTTCGTGGTGCTCATGCCCGACACCGCCATGGACCCGGGCATCGAGGCCATGACGCGCTTGCAGCGTGAACTCAGCAAGCGCATCTTCCTCGAAGGCACGGCCAAGATACTCATCACGTTCAGCGCCGGCGTGGCCGAACTGGCACCGGACGAAACCGGCATGGAGGCGATCAAGCGCGCCGATCAGGCCATGTTTTTGGCCAAGCGCGCGGGCAAGAACCGGGTTTTGGGAGCCTAGATTCCCCGTGATCGGGCCATCGCGGCGGTGTTTGAAGGAAGCACCGCTGTGGCGCCTCGATCGAGGCTTGCGGGTGTCTCGTTCGGGCTGGAAGCCGACATACAAATGCCCGCACTGCAGACATTCAGAACGTGAAGTTACAATCAAACCTAGAACTTCTAACGTATCAATTTGTATAGCGAAAATGATCAAACTGTTCACAATGCTCTCGACCCTCGCGCTGTTTCTCAGCGGATGTGCGGTTGATCACTACAAAGAAATTGAAGCGACCTACGGCACTTCGAAGGTCGCTTCCAGCCCAAACCGTTCCGCCGTCATTTTCATGGAGCCGGTTTTCGTCGGCAAGCGGTTCGATGAAGTCACCTGTGACAACATGGTGGGTGCTGTCTGGAATCCGGAAGATGCCAAAAAAATCGGCTACACCGCGAACATCGCCGAGGGTATGGCCAAGATACTTCCGTTGCTTGCGTTCGAAGCAACGCTCCCATACAACATCGGGACGGGGCGTGTGGCGTCGGGCCAGAGCCTGGCCAGTCTCGACCGAATCAAGGTAGATGGTCGCATTCTTGTTCCGCTCGGGTCGTACATCTCCCGCCACGTTGAACACGCCACTTCGAACCTGCTTCACCCTTCATCCGTATGCTATGACTCGGCTTGCGTTGAGCGACATCGGCAGAGTCACCCTACGGATGTAGTGGCTATAGTGCGATTCACGAAGTTCCGTGTGGCCGAAGAAAAGGCCAACCGATTGACCCTCATTGCAGAGGGCACCGCTATCGTGACCGCCCCATCCGGAGGCAAGCGCGAAGTCCCACTCAAGTATGAAGTCATAGAGAGAAGTGTTACTTCAGGAGGAGGCTTCAGCTCGGACATCGTCCAGACGATGGCCAAGATGACCAACGAACTTTCACTATCGATTGCGGAACAGGTTGTCGCTTCGGTCAAGTGAGCTCTCGACTCTCGATCCGCCCGCGCTCGCGCGCCACCCACGCCAGCACTTACGCCTTCGTGTCGTGACTCCGTCAGGTGAAGCCATGCATAGTTTCACCACCGTAGCAAACTGGGCGCCCAAGCTGGAGGACCGCTTGCGCTGCACTGCCGCCGCCCGCCGCGCTGCCTACCCGACCGCTGCCTTGGCGCTCCAGTCCGGGCAAGCTGCGTGGCGCTGGTTTGGGCGAAGGCGCAGCTATTTGGCGCAAGTCTTCAACGCCTTGCCGCCCAGCGCGTCATTGATGCCGTCGAGCACCGGCCGCAGCTTCTCATCGACGGCGCTCAAACGCAGCAGGTCGCCGCGCTGCTCGGGCTTTTCCTGCAGGACGCGGGCGGTGCGCACGCCCTTTTGCGTCAGATCCTTCAAGCCCTGATTGGCTGCCGTCTGGCTGTCGTAGCCACCCAGGGAAATGCCGGGTTCCAGGGTGGCGTTGCGCAGCGCCTCAAAGGCCACGCTGCGGCCCTTGAGCTCGGTCTTCTTCTTGTTGGCCGCCTCGGCATTGGCGAACTTGCCCATGTAGACGATCCAGCGCGCGGGCTGCACGCTGGCCTGCAGCGACCAACTGCCCGCAGGCAGGCGCTGCTCCAGGGTCTGGCGCAGCGCAGCGCTTTGTTGGCTGTTGAACAGGCCCGCTTCCAGGCATTCGGGCGGGCTGGCCTTGGGCGCGGCGGCCAAGGCCTCGGCCCGGCGCACTTCGTCCGGGCTCAGGATGCGCAGCGCTTCGGGCTTGAGCTGCTGCGCCAGGCGCTGCGGTTCGGTCTGCAGCGCAGGGCCGGCACCGAGCTCGCGCAGCCAACCCTCGGACCACACGAAATACAGGCCATTGGCCAGCAGCAGCAAAAGCACAATCAATCGCAACATGGGATCAGGGGGTGGGACGAACGCTCACTTCGGAACTGGCAACGGCCTGGACGCCAGCCGCAGTATGCACCAGCAAGGCCCCGCTTTCGTTCACGCCGCGGGCGACCCCCTGGGTGCCGTCACTCAGGGTCACGCTGCGCTCGCGCAGGCCGTCGCGCTCGTTGAAGCCGTCGCGAAACGCAGCGAAGCCGTCACGCTCGAAGCGCTGCAGCGTCTGCACCAGCGGCCCCAGCACGCGGCTCAAGGCCTGCGGTGCCGTCACGCCGGGCAGCGCCTCCTGCAGCCAGGCCGGGGCCGTGGACAGGCCCTGCGCGTCGCGTTCCTTCAGATTGATGCCGATGCCGATCACGGCGTAGCGCTGCGCTCCCACGTTCGCGGTTTCGATCAGGATGCCGGCCAGTTTGCGCTGGCGCCACCACAAGTCGTTGGGCCACTTCAGCTCGATCTGCGGATGCAGGCTTTGCGCCACGCTCAGGCCCACGGCCAGCGACAGGCCCGACCAGTCGCGAAGCTGCAGCGGCAGCCCCAGCGAGAAGGTGAGCGCGTCGCCTGGCTGACTCAGCCAGCTTCGCCCCATGCGGCCGCGACCGGCGCTCTGCGCCAGTGCCACCAGCAGTTGCGCGCGCAAGTCGCCGGCGCGGGCGCGGCGCATCAGTTCGCTGTTGCTCGAATCGACCTCGGCCAGCACCTGCACCTGGATCTCCGGCAGCGCCGGCGAGAGTCGCTCGACCCAGGCCGCGCAAGGCCAGTCCTGACGGCTTGGCTGGTCGCTGCTGGCTGTGAACGAAGCAACTTTCATGACTCGGGCGGGCTCAGGGCCGGGTATGAATTCAGCGCCGGCGCTTGGGCGCCAGCAGGGTGCCGCGGCATTGCGGCGATCCACACCAGCAGGGGTACTCGGCCTTGAGCTTGGGGGTGTAGCGCTCGTCGATGATGAGCCCGTAGTCGTAGTGCAGCTCCTCGCCGGCGGCGATGTTGCGCAGCGCCTTGATGAAGATGCGTCCGGCGACCTCGTCGGCCTCGCAATTCGGGTCGCAGGCGTGGTTGATCCAGCGCGAGGAGTTGCCGCCGACCTTGGCGTCGATCACGTGCTGTTCGTCGATGTGGAAGTAGAACGTGTGGTTCGGGTCGCTCGGATCATGCGGGTGCTTGGCCTGCGCTTCTTCCCAACTGATGATCTGGCCCACATACTCGATGAGGGTCTCGCCCTCGGCGATGTCGGTCACGGCAAAAACGCCCTTGCCGTGCACGCCGGAGCGGCGCACCTGGATGCGCCGACCCGATGCGGGAGGGCTGGAAATCGATGGTTTTTTGGGCACGGCAAAAAATTTGGTATGGTGAACTCATGTGGGCGTGCGCATGTGCGTGCCCCCGTGTGTGTAGGCGCGCGTTGGCGCGCGCGTGAAACCGGGATTGTAAAGAGATGAAGACACTGATCATTGCCGAGAAGCCTTCCGTGGCCCAGGACATCGTGCGCGCGCTCACGCCAGTGGCGGGCAAGTTCGATAAATCGGACGAGCATTTCGAGAACGAAAAGTACCTGGTCACCAGCGCCGTGGGCCATCTGGTGGAAATCCAGGCGCCGGAAGAATTCGACGTGAAGCGTGGCAAATGGAGTTTTGCGCACCTGCCGGTGATTCCGCCTTACTTCGACCTGAAGCCCGTGGACAAGACCAAGACGCGCCTGAACGCGGTCGTCAAGTTGGCGCGGCGCAAGGACGTGGGCGCGCTCATCAACGCCTGCGACGCGGGCCGTGAAGGCGAGCTCATCTTTCGCCTGATCGAGCAATACGCCGGCGCGGCCAAGCCCTTGGGCAAGCCGGTGCAGCGGCTGTGGCTGCAGTCGATGACGCCGCAGGCGATACGCGACGGCTTCTCCTCGCTGCGCTCGAACGAGCAGATGCAGGGCCTGGCCGACGCCGCGCGCTGCCGCTCCGAGGCCGACTGGCTGGTGGGCATCAACGGCACGCGTGCCATGACGGCGTTCAACTCGCGCGACGGCGGCTTCTTCCTGACGACGGTGGGCCGGGTGCAGACGCCCACGCTGTCGGTGGTGGTGGAACGCGAAGAACAAATCCGCAAGTTCATCAGCCGCGACTATTGGGAGGTCCACGCCAGTTTTGCCGCCGAGGCCGGCGCGTATCCGGCCAAGTGGTTCAACCCGCAGCACAAGAAGAGCGACGACGCCGAAGCCAAGGCCGACCGGGTCTGGAGCCAGCGCGAAGCGCAGGAGATCGCCGCTGCCGTGCGCGGCAAGGTGGCCAGCGTCACCGAAGAGTCGCGCCCCACGACCCAGGCCAGTCCGCTGCTGTTTGACCTGACCTCCTTGCAGCGCGAGGCCAACGGCAAGTTTGGCTTCTCCGCCAAGACCACGCTGTCGATCGCCCAAAGCCTGTACGAACGCCACAAGGCCTTGACCTATCCGCGTACCGATTCGCGCGCCCTGCCCGAGGACTATGTGCCGGTCGTGCGCGACACCTTCGAGATGCTGGCCGCCAGCGGCATGGCGCACCTGAGCCCGCACGCCAAGACGGCGCTCAAGGGCAACTACATCAAGCCCGGCAAGCGCATCTTTGACAACGCCAAGGTGAGCGACCACTTTGCCATCATCCCGACGCTGCAAGCGCCCAGTGGCTTGAGCGAGGCCGAGCAGAAGCTGTACGACCTGGTGGTGCGTCGCTTCATGGCGGTGTTCTTCCCCAGCGCCGAATACACCGTCACGACACGCATATCGCAGTCCATGGGTCACAGCTTCAAGACCGAAGGCAAGGTGCTGGTGCGCCCGGGTTGGCTGGCGATCTACGGCAAGGAGGCCGCAGACGAAGTGGCCGACGCCAAGGACGGCGACAAGGGTCAGAGCCTGGTGCCGGTCAGGCCCGGCGAGAGCGTACGCGCCGAGACCGTCGATGCCAAGGGCTTGAAGACCAAACCCCCGGCGCGCTACTCGGAAGCCACCTTGCTCGGCGCGATGGAGGGCGCGGGCAAGACGGTCGAGGACGACGAGCTGCGCGAGGCCATGCAGGACAAGGGGCTGGGCACGCCAGCCACGCGCGCCACCATCATCGAAGGGCTGATCGCCGAGAAATACATGCTGCGCGAGGGGCGCGAACTGATCCCCACGGCCAAGGCGTTCCAGCTTATGACGCTGCTGCGCGGCCTGGGCGTGGAAGAGCTGACCAAGGCCGAGCTCACCGGCGACTGGGAATACCAGCTCGCGCAGATGGAGCACGGCAAGCTCAAGCGCGACACCTTCATGGCCGGCATTGCCGCCATGACCGAGCGCATGGTGAAGAAGGCCAAGGAATACGACCGCGACACCATCCCTGGCGACTACGCCACGCTCAGCAGCCCCTGCCCCAATTGCGCTGGTGTGGTGAAGGAGAACTATCGCCGCTATACCTGCACCGGCGCCGACGGCAAGAGCGAAGGCTGCGGCTTTTCCTTTGGCAAGACGCCCGCGGGCCGCACCTTCGAGGTGGCCGAAGTGGAGCAGTTCCTGCGCGACAAGAAGATCGGCCCGCTCGAGGGCTTTCGCTCCAAGGCGGGCTGGCCGTTCACGGCCGAGATGGTCATCAAGTTCGACGAAGAGAGCAAAAACTACAAACTGGAGTTCGACTTTGGCGACGACAAGAAGGGCGAAGAGTCGGGCGAGTTGATCGATTTCTCGGCCCAGACCTCGCTGGGCGCCTGCCCCAAATGCGGCGCGGCCGTGTTTGAGCATGGCAAGAGCTATGTCTGCGAAAAGTCCGTTCCCACGCTGGTCCAGGTCACGCCGAGTTGCGACTTCAAGAGTGGGCAGATCATCCTGCAGCAACCCGTGGTGCGCGAGCAGATGAGTCGGCTGTTGGAAACCGGCAAGACCGAGCTGCTCGACAAGTTCGTCTCCATGCGCACGCGTCGCGCCTTCAAGGCGCATCTGGTGTGGGACAAGGAGGCGGGCAAGGTGAATTTCGAGTTCGCACCGAGCAAGTTCCCGCCGCGCAAGACGGCGGCCAAGACCGCGGCCCCGGCGCGCGCCGCCGCGCCCGCCAAGAGCGCAGCGGCCAAGAAAGCGGCCACGAAAACCCCGGCCAAGAAGGTCGCCAGCGCCGCGAAGAAGGCCCCGCGCAAAACCAGCACCGCCGCCGGCAAGCTGCCCAGCGCCGCACTGGCGGCCGTGATCGGCAGCGAAGCCGTGGCGCGCACGCAGGTGATCAAGAAGCTGTGGGACTACATCAAGGCGCATGGACTGCAGGACGCCAGCAACAAGCGCGCCATCAATGCCGATGGACCCTTGCTGGCGGTGTTCGGCAAACCCCAGGTCACGATGTTCGAGCTGGCCGGCATCGTGGGCAAACACCTCAGCTAACGTTCATGCTTCGGCGGCGCGTCGCCCCGAGCCATGAACGTTCGTTCTTGCACGCGAGTACCGGCCTTCGTTTGCCCACACCCAGCGGGCGACGCCTCGAGGTCAAATGCTAAAATTTGCCGGCCATTTCGGCCGTCCATCAGGGGAATCTTTTGCAGCTCGTTTGTCTTGATCTTGAAGGTGTGTTGGTCCCTGAAATCTGGATTGAATTCGCCCAGCGCACCGGCATCCCGGAGCTGCGCCGCACCACGCGCGACGAGCCCGATTACGACCGGCTGATGAAGTTTCGGTTGGAGCTGCTAAAGGAACACAAGCTGGGTCTGCCCGACATCCAGAAGGTCATCACCGAGATGGGGCCCGAGCCGGGGGCCAGGGAATTTCTGGACTCTTTGCGCCAGACCTATCAGGTCATCATCCTGTCCGACACCTTCTACGAATTTGCCATGCCGCTGATGGCGCAGCTCGGCATGCCCACGCTGTTTTGCCACAAGCTCGAAGCCGACGCCCAAGGCTTTCTGGTGAACTACCACCTGCGCATGGCGAACCAGAAGCGCGAAGCGGTGCAGCGCTTCAAGGAAATCAACTTTCAGGTGATCGCAGCCGGCGACTCGTACAACGACACCGCCATGCTCATGGAGGCGCACGCCGGCATCCTGTTTCGCGCGCCGAAAAATGTCATCGCCGAGTTTCCACAGTTCCCGGTGGAAACCGAATACGCGGCGCTGCGCGCGCAGATCGACCTGGCGGCCGCGCGCATCCGGGCATGAAGTGGCCGTTGTCGGGTGACGCCCTGCGGGCTAACCCGACCTACTGCGACCGTTCTACTTGCTGATGACGCGCACCATCTCCAGCACCTTGCTCGAGTAGCCCCATTCGTTGTCGTACCAGGCCACGACCTTGACGAAGCTGCCGTCCAGCGCCATGCCGGCTTCGGCGTCGAACACCGAGGTGCAGCTCTCGCCACGGAAGTCGGTGGACACGACCTTTTGCGTGGTGTAGCCCAGCACGCCCTTCATCGGGCCCTCGGACGCGGCCTTCATGGCCGCGCAGATGGCCGCATAGGTGGTTTCGGTCTTCAGCTCCACCGTCAGATCGACCACCGACACGTCGCTCGTGGGCACGCGAAACGACATGCCGGTGAGCTTCTTGTTGAGCTCGGGAATGACCACGCCCACGGCCTTGGCCGCGCCGGTGCTTGAGGGGATGATGTTTTCCAGGATGCCGCGACCGCCGCGCCAATCCTTGTTGCTCGGGCCGTCCACGGTCTTTTGCGTGGCCGTGGCCGCGTGCACCGTGGTCATCAGGCCGCGCTTGATGCCGAAGTTGTCGTTCAACACCTTGGCCACGGGCGCCAGGCAGTTGGTGGTGCAGGAGGCGTTGGAGATGATGGCCTGGCCGGCGTAGCTGGCGTCGTTCACGCCGAACACGAACATCGGCGTGTCGTCCTTGCTCGGTGCCGAGAAGATGACTTTCTTCGCGCCGGCAGCGAGGTGCTTTTCGCCGGCTTCCTTGGTCAGGAACAGGCCCGTGGCCTCGATCACGACGTCGGCGCCGATGTCGCCCCACTTGAGCTCGGCCGGGTCTTTGACTGCGGTCAGGCGAATCGGTTTGCCGTTGACGATCAAGGTGTTGCCGTCCACGGCAATCGTTCCCTTGAAGCGGCCGTGCACCGAGTCGTACTGCAGCATGTAGGCCAGGTACTCGGGCTCGAGCAGGTCGTTGATGCCCACGACTTCGATGTCCGAGAAGTTCTGCACCGCAGCGCGAAACACCATGCGCCCGATACGCCCAAATCCGTTGATGCC
>CAIMSP010000150.1 GCA_903844215.1 uncultured beta proteobacterium
TTGCGCTGGCGCCGGGCTCAGCCAGCGGCCAGGGCGGCGACCAGGATCAAGGCGGCTTCGGTGGTGAATTCGTTGCGCTGCAATTTCTCCAGCAACGCCTGCTGGCCGAGCAGCAGAAACTGCGCCACTTCGCCGTCCATATTGGTCGGCTGCGCGCCTTCGACCAGGGTGGCGGCAAACCAGTCGATCTGCTCCACCACATAGCCCGCAGCGTGACTGGCGCAGGGCTTGCACAGGGCGATACGCCCGCCCCGGACCAGACCCTCAAGACGATCCAGGCGGAGTCCGGCCTCCTCCCAGGTCTCGCGCTCCAGCGCCGAGGCCAGGCTGTCGGCGGCCGACACCATGCCGCCCATCAAGGTGTCCCACAGTCCCGGGTCGTTGGCTTTGTTCAAGGCGCGCTGCTGCACCCAGTAGCCGCCGTCCTGGCTGCGCCCGACCAGGTGCACGGCGCGCGTGGCGATGCCCAGCGCCCGCACCGCGCCGCGCTCCACCGTCGCCAGCTGCGCGCCCTGCGCGCTCCAGACGCTGAGTTGTTCATCGCGCCACTGCTGCGCCACGCCGGCGCTCGCGCTGTCGCGCAAGGCCAGCGCGATCTGCGTCAGGGCCTCGGTCGGCTGCCCGAGCACGCGCCAGAGCGGGCCCTGGGCCGCTGCCCGGCGCTGCAGCCAGGGCGCCAGGCGGGCGTCGGCGATGGCTTCCAGCACATCGGGCTCGACCGAGCCCAAGACCTCGTTGCCCCACACCAGCGGCAGGCGTGGGCGCAGCGGCGCGCGCTGCGCGCTGGCGCTGAGCTGGGCGAGCCACAGGGGATCAAATACCGGTGCTGTCATGGTGCGACGATTGTGCCTTGCTAGCAGCCTCGACGTCCGGTGTACGGGCGCGGGCGTTGCGCTCAGGCCTCGATGAACAGCGTGGCCGGCACCTCGAGATAGCCGCGCAGCGCCTGGATGAACTTGGCCGCGTCCAGGCCATCGACCACGCGGTGGTCGAACGAGGACGACAGGTTCATCATCTGGCGCACCACCATCTGCCCGCGCCGCACCACGGGGCGCTCGACCATGCGGTTCACGCCGACGATGGCCACTTCCGGGTGGTTGATCACGGGCGTGGAGACGATGCCGCCCAGCGCCCCCAGGCTGGTGAGCGTGATGGTGGAGCCGCTGAGCTCTTCGCGCGTGGCCTTGCCCGAACGCGCGACCTCGGCCAGGCGCGAAATTTCGGCCGCGCAGGACCACAGATCGTGCGCCTCGGCGTGCCGCAGCACCGGCACCATGAGGCCGTTCTCGGTCTGCGTGGCCACGCCCAGGTGCACCGCGCCGTAGCGCGTGACCACGCCCAGGTCGTCGTCAAAGCGCGCATTCACCTGGGGAAATTCGCGCAGCGCCAGCACCATGGCGCGCGCCAGGAACGGCAGCACCGTGAGGCGCCCGCGCTGCTTGGCATGCTGCGCATTCAGGCGCTCGCGCAGCATCTCCAGCTCGCTCATGTCCACTTCTTCGACGTAGGTGAAGTGCGGGATGCGGCGCTTGGCATCCTGCATCTTCAAGGCGATGCGACGGCGCAGCCCGATCACCGGAATACTCTGTTGCGTGTCCACCTTCCCGCCCAGCGGTGCTCGCGCCAGCGCCACCGGTGCGGCCGCGCTGCGCGGCGCAGGGTGCGCCTTGGCGTAGGCATCCAGATCGGCCTGCATCACGCGCCCGCCGCTGCCCGTGCCCGAAACCTGTTCCAGCTCCACGCCCAGCTCCCAGGCGCGGCGGCGCAGCGCAGGCGACGCGATGGCGCGTTCGCCGGGAGCACGCGCCGCCGCCGTGGCGCTGCCGGGCCGCAGCGCTGGCGCAGTTGCCAACGGCGTGGGCGCTGGCGCCACGAGCGCCGGCGCGGCGCTGGCTGCGGGCAAGACGGCCGCAGGCGCAGCGCCCTTGACGTTGCCTGCCCCCGCCACTTCCAGGCGCACCAGTTCGCCGCCCACGGCCACGGTCTGGCCCACGGCGCCGTTCAGGGACAGGATGAGGCCGGCCACCGGCGAAGGAATCTCCACCGTCGCCTTCTCGGTCATGACATCGGCCAGCACCTGGTCCAGCGTCACGCGGTCGCCCACCTGCACGTGCCACGCCACCAGTTCCACTTCGGCAATGCCCTCGCCGATGTCCGGCGTCTTGATGATGTAAATGCCCATGGTGATCAGGCCTCCAGCGCTTTGAGCAGGGCCGCGCCGACGCGTGCCGGTCCGGGGAAATAGGTCCACTCCTGGGCGTGCGGATAAGGCGTGTCCCAACCGGTGACGCGCTCCATCGGCGACTCCAGGTGGTAGAAGCAATGCTCCTGCACCAGCGAGATCAACTCGGCGCCAAAGCCGCAGGTGCGCGTGGCCTCATGCACCACGACGCAGCGCCGCGTCTTCTTCACCGAGGCGACGATGGTGTCCAGGTCCAGCGGCCACAGGCTGCGCAGGTCGATGATCTCGGCGTCCACGCCGGTCTCGCGCGCCGCCGCCTCGGCCACGAACACCATGGTGCCGTAGGCCAGCACCGTCACCTGGCTGCCGGCGCGGAACACCGAAGCCGACTCCAGCGGCACCGTGTAATAACCCTCCGGCACCTCGCCCAGCGCGTGCTTGGACCAGGGCACGACCGGGTTTTCGTGGTGCCCATCAAACGGGCCGTTGTACAGGCGCTTGGGCTCGAGGAAGATCACCGGGTCGTCGTTCTCGATGGAAGCGATCAGCAGGCCTTTGGCGTCGTAGGGGTTGGACGGCATCACCGTGCGCAGGCCGCAGACCTGGGTGAACAGCGCCTCCGGGCTTTGGCTGTGCGTTTGCCCGCCGTAGATGCCGCCGCCGCAGGGCATGCGTATCGTCAGCGGCGCAATGAACTCGCCGGCCGAGCGGTAGCGCAGCCGCGCCGCCTCCGACACGATCTGGTCCGAGGCCGGATAGAAGTAGTCGGCGAACTGGATTTCCGGCACCGGGCGCAGGCCATAAGCGCCCATGCCCACGGCCGCGCCGACGATGCCGCCCTCGGAGATCGGCGCGTCGAACACGCGCGAGCTGCCGTACTTCTTCTGCAGGCCTTCGGTGCAGCGAAACACGCCGCCGAAGTAGCCCACGTCCTGGCCGAAGATCACGACATTGGGGTCGCGCTCCAGCATCACGTCCATGGCCGACCTCAAGGCCTGGATCATGCTCATGGGCGTGGTCTTTTGGGTGTTGTTCGCGTCCATGTTCAGGCCCCCACTTTCTGCAGTTGCGCCAGCTGCGCGCGCAGGTGTGGCGGCATCTTCTGGTACACGTCCTCGAACATCGACGCCGCGCCCGGGATATGGCCGTCGAGCAGCGTGCCAAAGCGCTCGGCCTCCAACTGCGCGGCGGCGATCTCGGCCTCGAGTTCGGTCTGCAGTTGCACATGCTCCTGCTCTGACCAGATGCCCTGGGCGATCAGGTGCTTCTTCAGCCGCGCAATCGGGTCTCCGAGCGGGAATTTCGCCCAGTC
The DNA here is from genome assembly GCA_903844215.1 of uncultured beta proteobacterium. Lineage (GTDB taxonomy): Bacteria > Pseudomonadota > Gammaproteobacteria > Burkholderiales > Burkholderiaceae_C > CAIKVZ01. Next base: position 3,495 of record CAIMSP010000150.1, read on the forward strand.
GTCGGCAGGTCGGTACTTGCTCGGGTCGTCCGACGTCGAGTGCGGACCGGCGCGGTAGGTCACCCATTCGATCAGCGTCGGGCCCAGATTGCTGCGCGCCCGTTCGGCCGCCCATTTCGAGGCCGCGTACACCGCAAGAAAATCGTTACCGTCCACGCGCAGCGAGGCGATGCCGCAGCCCACGCCGCGCGCGGCAAAGGTCGTGCCTTCGCCGCCGGCGATGGCCTGGAAGCTGGAGATCGCCCACTGGTTGTTCACCACGTTCAGGATCACCGGCGCGCGGTACACATGGGCAAAGGTGAGTCCCGTGTCGAAGTCAGCCTCGGCCGTGGCGCCGTCGCCGATCCAGGCCGAAGAAATTTTCGTGTCGCCCTTGATGGCGCTGGCCATGGCCCAGCCCACGGCCTGGATGAACTGCGTCGCCAGATTGCCGGAGATCGAGAAGAAGCCGGCGCGGCGCACCGAGTACATCACCGGCAGCTGCCGGCCTTTGAGCGGGTCGCGCGAGTTCGACATGAGCTGGCAGATCAGCTCCACCAGCGGCACCTCGCGCGCCATCAGCAGGCTTTGCTGGCGGTAAGTTGGGAAGCACATGTCGCCCTCACTCAGGGCCAGTGCATGGGCCGAACCGATGGCTTCTTCGCCCAGGCTTTGCATGTAGAAGGAGAGCTTTTTCTGGCGCTGCGCGATCAGCATGCGCGCGTCAAAGATGCGCGTCTTGAGCATGGCGCGCAGACCGCGGCGCAACAACTCGGGCGACAGCTTGGGGTCCCAGGGGCCGAGCGCCCGGCCCTCGTCGTCGAGCACGCGAATCAGGCTGAAGGCCAACTCGCTGGTCTGACGCGGCTGCACGTCCACGGCAGGCCGCTTGGCCGCGCCGGCCGGGGCCAGATGCAGATAGGAAAAATCGGTCTCGAAGCCGGGACGCGCCGAGGGCTCGGGCACGTGCAGGCGCAGTGGCTGCTGAGGTTTCATGGTCGCTCCTGGAAGGATTGTGTCCCCCACCTTGTCGCTGAACGCAGGTCAGATGACAACGGGTGGTTGCGCCCTGACCGGCCTGTGCCGCCACGCTGCGGGATGGCCGCGCGTCACCAGCGCGCCGATCGTAACCTATTGAAACGCCACTTCGGCAAAGCTGCGCAGCTTGCGGCTGTGCAACTGCTCGATGCCCTGGCGGCGCAGCAACTCCACCGCGCGCATGCCGATGCGCAGGTGCTGGTCCACGCGCTCCCGGTAGAAATGGTTCGCCATGCCCGGCAGCTTGATCTCGCCGTGCAGCGGCTTGTCGCTCACGCACAAGAGCGTGCCGTAGGGGACGCGAAAGCGAAAACCGTTGGCGGCGATGGTGGCGCTTTCCATGTCCAGCGCCACCGCCCGGCTCTGGCTGAAGCGGCGCTGCGGCGTGGAGCGCACATTCGCCATCGGCAGCAGCTCCCAATTGCGGTTGTCGGTGGAGGCCACGGTGCCGGTGCGCATGATGCTTTTCAGCGCCGCGCCCTGGAGCTGCGTGATGTCGGCCACGGCGGCCTCCAGTGCCACCTGGATTTCGGCCAGTGCCGGAATCGGCACCCACAGCGGCAACTCCTCGTCCAGCACATGGTCTTCGCGCACATAGCCGTGGGCCAGCACGTAGTCGCCAAGCTGCTGCGTGGTGCGCAAGCCGGCGCAATGCCCCAGCATGATCCAGGCGTGGGGTCGCAGCACGGCAATGTGGTCGGTGATGTTCTTGGCGTTGGCCGGGCCGACGCCGATGTTCACCATGCTGATGCCGGAGCGGTCGGCGCGCACCAGATGGTAGCCGGGCATTTGCGGCAGGCGCGGCGGCGCCACACCTCTGGCGTCTGCTGCGGCCGCAGGCAGGCCGGTGCGGCGCGTCACCACGTTGCCGGGCTCGACGAAGGCGATGTATTCGCTGTTCGGATCGGCCATGGCCTCGCGTCCCAGGCGCACGAACTCGTCGATGTAGAACTGGTAGTTGGTGAACAGCACGAAGTTCTGGAACCACTCGGGCACGGTGCCGGTGTAGTGGCGCAAGCGGTGCAGCGAGTAGTCCACGCGCGGCGCGGTGAACAGCGACAGCGGCAGCGCTTCGCCGGCGCGCGGCTCGAAGGTGCCATTGGCGATGCCATCGTCCATGGCCGTGAGATCGGGCAGGTCAAACACGTCGCGCATCAGGGCGCGGCGCGGCGCGTCCATCTCGCCTTCGACATGGTCGTGCTCGCTGAACGCGAAGTGCACCGGGATCGGTTGGGCGCTGGTGCCCACTTCCAGTTCCACGCCGTGGTTTTGCACCAGCAACTGGAACTGCTCCAGGTAGTAATGGGCAAACAGATCCGGGCGCGTGAGCGTGGTCTCGTAACGGCCGGGGCCAGCGACAAAGCCGTAGCTCAGCCGCGCCAGGTCGCTCGTGGCCAGAAGCGCCGTGGTGTCGGTGTGCACGCGCACAAAGGGGTAGCAGGCGCGCACCTTTTGCCCCGGCGTCTGGCCGTTGGCGTCGCCGGCCACAAAGCGCTGCATGGCGTCGCGCAGATGCGCCAGGCTGGCAGCGTAGATGCGTTGCACCTGGGCCAGCGCGGCGTGCGGGTCGGTGTGGCGGCTCGGGGCGATGAAGTGGGGAAGATGGGGCATGGGCTGATTGTGCTACGGGCACCCGCCCGACCCCGAGCCCAGCGCCTGGAAAGACGAAGCTTCAGGTCCGGGGTGGAATCCGCCCCGGACCATGAAAGTCAACGCCGCAATATCCGGTTCGTGAGGAACAGGCTCTTGTTCATGTAGCCGTCGGTGGCGGCCAGCGATTTGAGCTGCCGCGCCTGGCCCAGGCCCGTGGCGGAGGGACAGGTGCCGTTGGCGCGGTACTGCAGCGCAGCCGCCAGTCGCGCTTCGGCCGGGTCGCCCAGCGCGTGCGTGAAGTCGTCGGCGATGGTACAGCCAGGGAAGACTGCGCTGGGGTCAAGGGTCGCTGCCGCAGCGTTGTTGGCGGGGGCGAAGCCGTCCGAATAGTCGCCAAAGCCGAGGGCATTCACGCCCTTGAATTCGATCGACAAATAAGTCGTACCGCAGTTGTCTTGATCATAAAAACCGTAGGGCTTGCCACAGGTCTTGGAGCCGATCTGTATCACCTCGACCCCGGCGCCGCGCAGGCCGTTCATCAGTGACTCGCTGGCCGAGCAGGTACCCGGCCCGGTCAGCACATAGACCCGTGTCAGACCCAGGTAGGGCAGAACCGTGCCACTGGCCGTGCTAAAGCCGAGTGCCGTGGTGAAAAACGGAGTGGGCGTGATGGCGCCTCCATTGACCGGATCGATGGTCTTGTGCTTGTCGTTGAAGGTCAGCAACTCGAAGGTTTTGTTCTTCGTTTGCGTCGGCCCCGCGACCATATAGCCCAGTTCGCTCGCAATATCGAGCAAGCCGCCGCCGTTGTAGCGGATGTCGATCACCAGATCGGTCACGTTCGCGGCCTTGAGCTGCGCCACCCCGGCGATCAGCGCGGACTCGGCATGCATCATATGGTCGGTGAAGAGCATGTAGCCCACCGTCGTTCCGGCCAGCGTGCCGACGTTTTGCACCGCCACCGGGGTGACGTTGGCCGAGGTCATGGTGATCGTGCGGTTCGCTCCACCACCCAGGTCCTGGACCACGAAGGTGTGCCGCTCGCCCGCCGTGGCCGGGGACAAGCCGGCATTGAGCTTGGCGATACCCGCCGTGGTGTTGTCATTGACCAAATCGACGCCATCGACCTGCAGCACCTTGGCGCCCCGGGCCAGCGCCGGAGCCAATTGTGTGGCCGGGCTGTTGGGATCGGTGTAAGCGACGACGAAGCTGCGCGGCGGAGAACTTGACAGGACGGACCAGTTCACGCCATAGCCCGCCTCCGGGGCACCCGTCACTTGCGCCTGCCAATCCGGGGTGGGAATGTTGTAGTGGAAATGGTCCTTCGCAACTCCGCTCGCGGTCTTGGCCGTCGTCTTGAGCGCCTGGAAGTAGCTCCCCGTGTCGGCGTAGCTGGCGGGTTCCGGGTAGGGCACTTCGCTGTACCAGAGATACAGGTCATTCGTCCAGGCCGCGAGCCAGTTTTGCTCGTTCAGCAGGGTGCCCTGTTTGTCCGGATAAGCCTGTTTGGTATAGGGATCGACGCCGCTGCGTGGCGCAGCGCACATCGCCGCCACGGAAGCCGCCGGGGGCAAGGCCGCGAAGCCGGTGGCCGTGCCACTGCCGCCCGCTGTGCCACCACCGCCGCCGCCGCCGCAACTGGCAAGCGAGGCCACCACCGACAGCGCCAACGCGTAGCGCAAAATAGTTCTTGATGTCATGAGCTGAGCTCCTCGTTACTGGTTCATGGGAAAAATTCGCCGACTTGGGGTCGATCGCCTGGCTGACTTGGATTGGCGCCAATTGTTGTCAATTGAATAGGTTGCGCCAATGAGCGTTTTCACCTAGGCCCAACTCTTGGCGCGCCCGTGCCGGCCCAGAGTCGCTTGAAAAATAATTTTGCGATGATAGCGTCATGTCAAACACCTTCGCTCCCGCCGAAAAGTCGCTGCTCGTGGTCTGCCTTTGCGCCGCCTGGTGCGGCGTCTGCGGCGAGTATCGAGCGCGTTTTGAGCAGGTGCGCGCCCTCTTCCCGCAAGCGCAGTTTCTGTGGCTCGATGTGGAAGACGAGGCCGACCTGCTGCACCCGCTGGACGTGGAGAACTTTCCCACGCTGCTGCTGGCGCTCGGCCCTGAACCCCGCTTCCTGGGCACGCTCACGCCCCAGGCGCAGACGCTGGAACGAATGATCCGCTCGCAGTTGCAAGACGCCAGCGCCAAGCCGCTGACCGAGCGCGCCACGGTGGACCTGGTGGCGCGCATTCGCGCCGAAAAGTTGGCTTGATGCCATCGATTCAAGCGCCTGCACGCTTGGGCTCTGGCTCATTGGCGGCAAGCACATGGCCTACTTCATCTTCGACTGATCGCCGAACACGCCCCACACCAGTTGCTCGGGCTTGACGTATTTGCGCCAGGCGGCGTTGACCCGATCCAGGGTGAGCGAGGCAACCAGCGCATCGCCTTTTTCGTAAACGTCCGAAGCGTCGTTGAATTCCATGCGGTTTGACATGAAGCCCAAAGCCCAGCCGTCACCCGAGCGCCCGCGCAGCCGGTCAGCGAGGACTTCCTTTTTGAACTTCTCCACCTCGGCCGCGCTAAAGCCTTCCTTGAGCGAGCGCGCCAGTTCCTCGTGCAGCGCTTTCTCTGCGGCACTGACGTTTTGCGGCGCCACTTCGGCGTCCATCGAGAAGCTGCCATTGGCTTCATAGCGGCTGGCGTGGTAGTCGGCGCCGACGTGGTAACTCAAACCACCGGTTTCACGCAGGCGAATCCACAGACGCGAGCCGTCGCCACCGCCAAAGATGCGGCTGGCCAGCAGCATGGCGAAGTCTTCGGGGTCCATCGTTCCGGCGCGCAGTGGCACGCCAAGATTGGCCTTTAAGCTGACATTGCTCTTGTCGGGTGTGTCAAACACCAGTCGGGCCGGCGTGCGCGCCACCAGTGGTTGGGCCACGCGCTTCCAGGCGATGGGGGCCCTCCAGCCATCCAGCGCGGCGGCGATGAGCTGGCTGTACTCCTTCGGATCGACCGGGCCGAGCAGGCTCACCTGGGCGTTCTGCGCGCCATAGAAGCGCTGGTAGAAATCATAGGCCTGGTCGCGCGTGACGGCCTGCAACTCATGCAGCCACTCCTCCAGCGTGTGCTGGTAGCGCGTGTCGTCCTTGGCGTAGGGGTTGCCATAGCGGCCCCAGGCGTTGTCCGCCTGCGAAGACTTGTCCTTGATCAGACCTTCCATCCACTTGATATGCGCGGCGCGAATTTCCTCAAATTCCTTTTCCGGAAAACGGGAGTCCTTCAGCAGATGCAAAGCCAGTTTCAGCGCTGCCTGGGCGTTCTCCTTCTTCGCGGTCAAAGACAGGCCGCCACCGGTGGCGGAAAAGTCCAGGTTCAAGGAAGCGCCCAAGCGGGTCAATTGGTCCTGGATCTGCTGGCGCGTCATCTTGGAGGTCCCTTTGTCCAGCATCCCACTGGCCATCGCGGACGCTGCGTCCCGGCCGTGCAAAGACTCCAGCGAACCGAACTTGAAGGCGATGTTCAGGGTCACCACATCGCCGCGCACCGGCTTGGCCAGCGTGGCCGTCTGGATTCCGGTGGCGGTGGGCGTGAACAGCAGCTTGTCCTGCAGCGACTGCGTGCTGAAGTCGAACGCCGTCGATTCCATGCCCGTCTCACTCAAGGTATAGCCTTGCAGGTAAGCCGCGACATCGGGCATTTTCATCTCGGGCGCACGCAGCGGATCTTTGCTGGGAATCAGGTGGCCCAGCGTGCGGTTGGACGCCAGCAGGTAGCTGCGCGCCACGCGGTTCACGTCGTCCAGCGTCACGCTCTTCATGCGCTCGCGCCCGACAAACACGGCGCGCCAGTCGCCCACGATTTCCATGTCCATGGCGCCGTTCGCAACGCTTGCAGCGTTGGCAAATTGCAGCTCCAAACCCTTGCTGATCTTGGCCTTGGCACGGTCAAACTCATCCTGACGAATCGGCTCGTTGCCGACACCTTCCACCACCTCCAACAGCAACTTCTGGCGCACGGCAGCGTCGTCGTCGGGCCCGAACAGCGTGCCGAATTGGATGTCGCCGGCCTCACGCTGACTGCTGGCGCGGGCGAACGACACTTGTGCCATCTTGGATCCCACCAGCGCCTTGTGCAGGCGCCCGGAAGGCTCGTCGCCCAGGGCCGTGGCCAGCACGGCCAGCGCGATGCTGTCAGGGTGCAGCGCGGCCGGGGCGTGGTAGGCGGCCAGCAAAAACTGGCTGCTTGCTGGGCGACGCACCACGACGCTGCGCTCGCCGTCTTGCGCCGGTTCCAGCGTGTAGGTCTGTGGGATCGGCGACGTCGGTTTGGCGACAGCGCCCAGAGACTTCTGAATCTGGGCCAGTGCCTTCTCCACATCAAACTTGCCCGAGATGATGAGCACGGCGTTGTCGGGCCGGTAGTAGCGGTGGTAGAAGGCCTGGAGCGTGGCGATGTCCACGTGCTCGATATCGGCACGATTCCCAAGGGTGGGTTTGCCGTAGCCGTGCCAGGAATAGGCTGCGGCCGAGATTCGCTCTTGAAGCGCGCGAAACGGGTTGTTGCCGGCAATCTCGAACTCGTTTCGCACCACGGTCATCTCGCTGTCCAGGTCCTTCTTGGCAATGAAGCTGTTGACCATGGCATCGGCCTGCCAACCCAGATACCAGTCAAGCGACTCCTGATTCGAGGCAAAGGTGGCGTAGTAGTTGGTGCGGTCGGCGGCCGTGGTGGCGTTGAACGTGAACCCATGTTCGCGCATTGCCGTGGCGGCGTTGGGCGTGGTCGGCGTGCCCTTGAAGATCAGGTGCTCCAGCAAGTGCGCCATGCCGCCTTCGCCCGCGCCTTCGTGCCGTGTGCCGACCATGTAGGTCAGGTTCACGTTCACGCGGTCGTCGGCCACATCGGGCGCGAGCAGCACTTTCAGGCCATTCGTTAAACGGTATTCCGTGATGCCTTCGACCGTCTGCACGCGCTTCACGCCCTGCGGCAATGCCACCGTGTTCTGGGCCTGCGCTGGGCTCGCGGCGAGCGCGGCGAACAGGACTGCGGCGGCAGTCCGGCCCAGCCAGGCGCCGGTGTTCTCAAAGAGTTTCATGGGATGTCTTTCGTGTGGGTGAGGAAAATCAGAACCGCCATGGCGGGTTTATCGAACACAGTTGCGGGCGTCCAACTGGGCGCAAACGGGAACCGGTTCGACGGGAATGGATGCAAGGCTGACGGCGTCCCGAGGCAGCGCGACGGTTTGCCAAATGCCGTCGCCCGCCATGGCGCTGAACATCCGGCTGCTGGCCTCGGTCATGCGTACGAAGCGGATTTCCCGGATATTGCGTCCGGGGCGGACCCGGTCGGTTTTCCAGTGCCCGCTGACGATATTCAATGGCGGCTCGTGCAGGTAGAACTCGCCCTTGTCGCCCACATTGAACAGCCGCACTCGCGTGTTGTCGTCGGTGTTCAAGGCCTGGCCGCTCAAGTGCAAGTTGTCCATGCAATATTTTTCGCCCGCTGCCACGTCATGGCTGAAGTCCCCTTGCCCTTCAAAGTGATCGACCGTGAACGGCTCCGACCCATGGAGCACCAGTGCCTGGCGCACGGCGCAGGATTCAAAGACGACCGGAGTCGCGAAGTAGCCCGGCAGCAGCAGGGGCACGAGCACCAGCAGCGCCAAGGGATAGAACCAGGCGGGAATGGCCTTGAGCGCCGCGCCCAGACGCGCCAGCAGCGTTGGCGTTGATGGCCGGTGTTGATTCGAGATGTTCATGGCGTCAGGCTCCGTATTCCATGGTTTTCCAGCGCTTGAGCGCCAGTGCGTAGAGCGTCAAGGGCAGGACGCCTGCCAGGCCCATTGCAGCCATGCACTCCAGTGGCGAAAACAGGTCGAAGAGTTGGGTCTCGGCAATGGGTACAACGGGGAACGACAGGACCCAAACCACCCAGGCCAGGCCATCGACTTGGCGCGAGCGATTCATCCCCGGTATGCGCCAGAACGCCAAGGCCGCAGCGATGCTACCCAGGAGGAAAAGCAACATCGCAAGGAGCGCCAATTTGACGGGCGCCATGCCGAACCAGAGCAAAAAAGCGGCGATCGGCACAAGGGACATGGCAGCACCCAACATCCATTGGGACAACAGGCGCGAAAACAGCCAGTTCGGCAGCGTCTTGCGGTTCGTCAAGCCCGGGAGCAGCAAGACCCGTCCAACCCGAGGACCTTCGGCGACAAACATTGCGAGGGGCAGGAGAAGCATGGGCGCGAGGAGTGCAAGCGGACCCAGTCGGTTGCCCGAGTAGTCGGGAGCCTGCAGCGGCATCCCAGAGAGCAGATGCACGAGACTTGGAAGGGCTGCAGCCACCAGGGCAGTGATTGCAACAGCGTACCACGACGACCATAGGTAGGGCGGCAACACCAGAAATTCAGGCCTTGGCCGCTCGCGGGAATGCCAGAGCGTCAGCAGCTTCGACAGATACCATGTGTCAAAGGCAGATCCGCCATGCCGCTTTTTTAGCAAGGCCTCGTTGGCTCTTGGCGCACCTTCAGCACGAGCGACTTGGATTGTTTTGAGCTCGCCAGCCAACAGGCTGGGCCAACTCAGTGGCCCCAGCAGCAGGCAGATGACCGCCAGCGGCGTGAAACCGGGAAGTTCCTGCAAGATCGGCATGTTCAGCAGCGCTGCGGCCGTTGTGTTGGCGAGCATCACAATGAAACCCAGTGGCAGCAAGGCCCAGAGGTAGCGGCGCCAGTGAGCAGGCCCTTTGGATTGGTCGGCACCGTGCATACGGGCAAACGTTAGAAAGCTCGCACCCATGGCGCCATAGGACCAGAGCGGTGCCCAGCGCAGCCACACCACATCGGCCAAGTCGATAGCGCCAAGCGCCAGGCTCAAGGGAATGCTGAGCCACGCCAGGAAGCCCAGCAGGCTGATCAGGCGCAGCAAGCGGCGACCGTAATCAGGCAGCGTCAACATCCCGCCGAAGTCGGTCAGGCGGACGAAACTCCAGCCCAACAACATGCCCAGAAAGCCGCTCACCGAAGGTGCCTTGGTCAGCACGAAGGTGGCCGCCTGCCAGTCAGCCAAGAGCCACCCCGTGAGCAGGGTCACGAGGGGCAATGCGACCAGAGCAAGAGCGAACAGCGGGAGCATCACGCTGCTGCGCGCAAGTGTCTTCAGAATCGCCACAAAAACCCTCACGACACCAACTCCACAAACAGCCCGTCCAGGTTCATGCCGCTGGCCTGGACACCGTGCGGCAGCAGCGAGCGGTCGAACAAGCGCGTGTCGATGACGGCGGTGACGCCGTCGGCGTGCTCGTGCTGCACCAGCACGCCGGGTTCGTCGGGCAGACGGCTTCTCAGTTGCACGCGTTGCAGGACCTCGACCAGCACGTCCCATTCATCGGCCAGCAAAATGCGCCCGTCCTTCATCAGCACCAGATGGGTGATGATGCGCTCCAGGTCGGACAGCAGGTGGCTGGAAATCAGCACCGTGCGCTGCGGCGCATGTTCAAACAGCGTGCGCATGAAGTCGCGCCGCATCAAGGGGTCCAGGCTGGCCACGGGTTCGTCCAGCAGCAGCAACTCGGGGTCGTGACCCAGGGCTTGCAGCAGCGCCACCTTTTGCTTTTGCCCGAGCGACAGTTCGACGATTTTTTGCTTGGGGCTCAAGTCCCAGGCCTGCGTCAGTTGCTGCACGCGCCGCGTGTCCCAGGACGGATAGAAGGCGCCGATGTAGTCCAGGTATTGGCCCACCTTCATCCACTCGATCAGCTCCGGCGTTTGCGCCACGTAGCCCAGGCGGGCGCGGGCGCTGTCGCTCAATGCGGCGGGGTCTTCGCCCAGCACGCGAATCTGGCCGGACTGCGGCAGCGTCAGCCCGAGCAGGCAGCGCATCAGGCTGGTCTTGCCCGCGCCGTTGGCGCCAACCAAGCCGACCACGGCGCCAGGCGGCACACTCAAGCGGAAGTCCCGCAGCACCGGCACTTTTTTATAGGACAGGTTCAAGCCGCTGACCTGAATCGGGTCAGCCGCGAGCGCGTCTGAGGCCGCGTTGGCGGCGGGAAAATCGGACGAATCCAACATCATTTGTCTCCTTCAATTTCTTGTTTGAACAGCGCGAGGGCTTCGCGCAGGGGAATTTCCAACTGCCGTGCATGCTGTGCCGCCGCCTGCAGACTGGGGCGCAACAGTTCGAGCCGGTCGTCGAGCTTGCGCGACGGCAGGCGCTGCGCGATCACCATGCCCATGCCGCGCTGGCGCGTGGCCAGCCCCTCGGCTTCGAGCAGGCTATAGGCCTTGGACACGGTCATGGGGTTCACGGCATGCTGCACGGCGACGGTGCGCACCGAGGGCAGGTCGTCGCCGGGCTTGAGCAATCCGCCGGCCACCATGCGCCGCACCTGTTCGATGATCTGGCGGTAGATGGGCACGGAGGCGCTGGGGTTGATATCGAAGAACATGCGGGTCTTTATTTACTGTCTTAAGTGAATAATACACTAGATAAATGCAAATGCAAGCGCCATTTTTTTGGCAGACGCCAGCGACGCCCTCAGGTCGAGCGAGTTGGCTTACAGTCGCCTTCCAACCCGAAGGGAATTTGTGCCATGAATCCTCACTACACAAGCTATTGCCAGGTGACCGATCTGGCCGACTCGCAAGAGTTTCTGACGCAAATCCGGCGCCAGTTGCACCAAAACCCCGAGCTCTCGTTCAAGGAAGCGGCCACGGCCGAGCTGGTGGCGGCTTCCTTGAACGAGTGGGGCTATGAGGTCACGCGCCATATCGGCGGACATGGCGTGGTAGGGCGGCTCAAGCACGGCGACGCAGCGCGCAGCGTGAGCCTGCGCGCCGACATGGATGCGCTGCCGATCCTGGAAGAGAACCGCTTCGCCCACGCCAGCCGCAACGCCGGCGTGATGCACGCCTGCGGCCACGACGGCCACACCGCGATGCTGCTGGGTGCGGCGCGACAACTGGCACGCACGCGCCATTTTTCCGGCACGGTGAACCTGGTGTTTCAACCGGCCGAAGAGGCCGGGCGCGACAGCGGCGCGCAACACATGATCGCCGACGGGCTGTTCCAGCGCTTCCCCTGCGACGCCATCTTCGGGCTGCACAACCATCCGGGTTACCCGGTGGGCACGTTCATGTTCGGACATGGCCCGTTCATGTCGGCGTGCGACACGGTGCAGCTCACGATCCACGGCCAAGGCGGTCATGCGGCGCGCCCGCACCTGGCGGTCGATCCGATCCTGATCGCGGGCAGCCTGGTGATGGCGCTGCAAAGCGTGGTGTCGCGCAACATCGATCCCACGCAAACGGCCATCGTCACCGTGGGCACGATCCATGCCGGCGTCGCGCCCAACGTCATCCCCGAAAGCGCCACGCTGGGCCTGAGCGTGCGCTCCTTCAGCGCCGAGGTGCGGGCACGCCTGCAGCAGCGCATCACGGAGCTCGTGAGCTTGCACGTTCAAGGCTATGGCGGCAGTGTGGAGATCGATTACCAGCCAGGCTATCCGGTGCTGGTGAACAGCGACGCCGAGACCGACTTTGCCCTGAGCGTGGCGCAGCAACTGGTGGGCAAGGAGCACACCATCGCGCCCTTCGGCCCGGTCACCGGCAGCGAAGATTTCGCCTATTACCTGCAGCATCGCCCGGGCTGTTTCCTGCGCCTTGGCAACGGCGCAGACACCGCCACGCTGCACAGCGCGAAGTACGATTTCAATGACGCCAATCTCGGCATCGGCGCGGCCTTCTGGACGCGGCTGGCAGAACAGTTTTTGGCGCAGGGCGCCACGCCGGCCTGAGCCGCAGCCGCCCATGAGCAGCCACAAGAGCCGCCGCACCCGGACCACGCTGGCGTCCAAGTCGATCACCATGAATCTGGAGAAGATCGGGGTCTCGCGCTTCGACTTCAACGACCCGTATCACTTCGCCCTGACGCTGAGTTGGGCGGAGTTCTTCATCGTGGTGATCCTGGCCGATCTGGCCATCAACGCGGTGTTTGCCCTGATCTACTTCGCGGTGCCGGGCTGCATCGCCAACCTGCCAGCCAACTCGCTGCTCGACGCCTTCTTCTTCAGCGTGGAAACCCTGGCGACGGTGGGCTACGGCGTCATGGCGCCGGCCACACGCTACGGTCATGTGATGGTGACCATGGAGATCTTCATCGGCATGCTGTTCACGGCCACCATGACCGGCCTGGTGTTCGTGCGCTTCTCCAAGCCCAAGGCGAAAATCCTCTTTGCCGAGCACCCGGTCGTGACCCAACAGGGTGCTCGGGCGGTGCTGATGCTGCGCGTGGGCAATGGCCGCGTGAACGCCTTGAGCGACGCCGTGGCGCGCATCACCGTGTTGCTGCTGGCGGTGGGGCCCGACGGTCAGCCTTTCAGACACGCCCACGATCTCAAGTTAAAGCGCGCCGACATGCCATTTTTCCCCTTGACCTGGACCCTCGTGCACGAGCTCGACGCCAGCAGCCCCCTGCACGGCTTGACGCCCGACTCCGACGCGATCAAGCAGTTGCGCATGATGCTGAGCATCACGGCGCGTGACCCGTCGCTGGGTGCGCAAGTGCATGCGGCGCAAGGCTATCGCGGAGCGGACATCGCCTTTGGCATGCGCTACGCCGACGCCGTGACCTGGGACGGCAAGGACACGTCGGTGGCCGACATGCGCAAGATCAGTCTGCTGGAGCCCGAAGCCAGCATCCCGCTGGACCCGCACCGCAATGACGCCTGAGCCGCTGCCCAATCCATTCAACCAACCACAGCCACAGCACATGAGCACTGACATCGACAACCCGCTGCTGAAACCCTGGACCGGCGCCTACGGTCTGCCGCCCTTCGCCCTCGCTGCGCGCGGCGGCCCGCTCGGCGGCGCAGCAAATGGGCCTGGGCGAGAAGGTCCACGCGATCACGCTCTCGCCCTCGATGGCCGAGCCCTTTTTGACGTTTTCCAGCCGCCGTGATTTGCGCGAGACGGTCTGGCGCGCCAGGGTGCAGCGGGGCGCGCACAGCGGCCGGCGCGACAACCGGCCGGTTGCCGCGCAGATCATGACGCTGCGCCAGGAACAGGCGCAATTGCACGGCTATGCCAGCTACGCCGACTACGCCCTGGTGGACCGCATGGCCGCGAGCACGGCGGCGGTGTCGCAGTTGCTGAGCAGCGTCTGGGAGCCGGCCAAGGCCAAGGCCGACGAAGACCGCGCCCTGCTCACCGAGATGGCGAACGCCCTGGGCCAGCCCACGCCGATCGCGGCCTGGGACTGGCGCTATCTTGCGCAGCGAGTGCGCGCCCAGCGCTTCGAGCTGGACGAGGCGCAGGTCAAACCCTTCTTCACGCTGGACCACATGATCGCCGCCATGTTTGACTGCGCCCAGCGCCTGTTTGGCCTGAGCTTTGTCGAGCAGCACGGGCTGGCGCTGTACCACCCCGACGTGCGCGCCTGGGAAGTGCGCGGCCCGGACGGCGCCTTGGTGGGGCTGTTCCTGGGCGACAACTTTGCCCGGGCAACGAAGCGCAGCGGCGCCTGGATGAGCGTGTTTCGCAGCCAGTCGGGGCACGACGGCGGCGTCTTGCCGATCGTCATCAACAACAACAATTTCGCCAAGGCCAGCCCCACGCTGCTCAGCTTCGAAGACGTCAAGACGCTGTTTCACGAGTTTGGCCACGGCCTGCATGGCCTCTTGTCCCAGGTGCGCTACGAGCGCCTGGCCGGCACGCAGGTGCTGCGCGACTTTGTCGAGCTGCCATCCCAGCTGTTCGAGAACTGGGCGCTGGAGCCGCAAATCCTGCAGCGCCACGCCTGCCACTTCGAGAGCGGCGAGCCGATCGCGCGCGCGCTGCTGGACAAACTGCAGGCGGCGCAACGCTTCAACCAGGCCTGGGCCACGATCCAGTACACCGGGCCGGCGTTGCTGGACCTGGCGCTGCACGCCTTGCCCCATGGCACGTCGGTGGACATCGCCGCTTTTGAGGAGCAGCAATGCCGCGCGCTGGGCATCCCGCCAGACATTGGCCTGCGCCATCATCTGGCGCATTTCCAGCATCTGTACGCCGGATCAAGCTACGCGGCGGGCTACTACGTTTACATGTGGGCCGAGGTGCTGGAAGCCGACGCCTTTGACGCCTTTCGGGAAGCCGGCGACGCCTTCGATCAGGCCACCGCCCAGCGCCTGCTGCGCCACATCTACAGCGCCGGCAACCGGGAAGATCCGGCGCAGGCGTTTCGCGCCTTCCGCGGGCGCGATGCGCGCATCGAGCCCATGCTGGTCAAGCGCGGATTGCGCGCCGCCGACTGAGGTCGGGCTAGGCGGGGTTTTGCGGGCGACGCTTGGAATTGGGCTGCATCAGGCGCGTCGCCGGGAAGTCGCCGTCGTCGTCCTCACTGGGCATGTACAGCATCGACAGGACCGAGCTTTCCTTGTACTTGTCTGAATGCCTGAAACTGGCCAGAACACGGTCAATGCAAATCCAAAAAACGATGTAGCCGAGCACCAGGAGCAGCCCGCTCAAGACCCACAACTCGGTGTCTTGCAGCCGCAGCGCAAAGAACGGTTGCAGCATCAGCCAGTAGCCCGAAGCCGCCGTCACCAGGGCGACCAGCAGGGCATGCCGGGAAAGGTTTTGATCCTTGATGCGTCGATTCCAGACCAGCATCACGCCGGTCGCGGTCAGCACCAGCACCAGCCCCGTGAGCAGGCCGCAAATAATGAAAATGTTTTTCATGTTCCAAATAAGCCATCAAAGGTGCGCGATTCTATGCCAGCGCCCGTTGGCGCCGCTTCGTCTGTCTGGACAAATGAAGCCTGGACAATGATTGCCTAGTCATGTATATTCCGACCTCTGCCAACCGCGAGAAAAACCGTGCCGCGCACCCCACCTCCAGCCAAGTTTTACCAACCCGCCAGCTTTTGCGCGCAGGAGAGCGTGGGCTACCTGATGAAGCGCATCATGTTGTCGATCGTGCACCAGGCGGACAAACGCCTGGACGCGCATGGACTGACGAGCGCGCAATGGGGGCCGCTGATGCGCCTGCGCAGCGCCGGGAATTGCACCGTCGCCGAACTGGCGCGCTGGGCCCAGGTGGACGCCGGCGCGATGACGCGGCTGCTCGATCGGCTGGAGAAGAAGCAGCTGTGCAAGCGGGTTCGCTCCACCGAGGACCGGCGCGTGGTGCTGGTCGAACTCACGCCCGAGGGTGAAGCGGCGATCACCGAGGTGCCCGCCGTGCTGGCCGAGGTGATGAACGCCCACCTCAGTGGCTTCTCCAAAGCCGACTGGCTCACGCTGAAAACCTACCTTGGCCGCATGGTCGAGACCGGCGACGCGCTGCGCGAAGCCGACGAATTGAATGACGGAAAGACCTCAAAACCATGAACTCCTCCTCTCGCTGGCTGCCGTATGCGGCGCTCGCATCCACGGTCGTGCTCACGCTGGCGGGCTGCGCCAACAGCTCGGGCATCGCGCCCAACGCGCAACTGCTGGAGCCCGCCAGCGTCGGCTTGGCAGCAGCGCCCGTG
Source organism: uncultured beta proteobacterium (assembly GCA_903844215.1). GTDB lineage: Bacteria > Pseudomonadota > Gammaproteobacteria > Burkholderiales > Burkholderiaceae_C > CAIKVZ01. Next base: position 19,611 of record CAIMSP010000150.1, read on the forward strand.
TCCGCCACGCCATCCACGATCGCCAGCGACTGGTGGAAGCGCTTTGACGACGCCACGTTGAACACCTTGATCGAGCGCGCGCTCGCGGCCAACCCCAGCCTGGGCGTGGTGCAGGCCCGACTGACGCGCGCCCAGGCCGCCGTCGCGGGCTGGGAGTCGGCCGAGGGTCCGCAAATCGGCGCCTCGTTGGGCGTTTCGCGCCAGTACTTCAGCGCCACCAGCATCTATCCACCGCCGCTGGGCGGCGAGAGCTGGACTCTGGCCGAAGGCCGCATCAGCGGCTCCTGGGAGTTCGACTTCTTCGGCCGCAACCGCGCCGCCATTGACGCCGCACTGGGCACCCAGGCGGCCGTGCAGGCCGACCTGCAGGCGGCGCGCCTGTTGCTCGCCACCCAGGTGGCACGCAGCTATGTGCAACTGGGCCGCCTGCAGCAGCAGCGCGTGCTGGCGCAGCGCGCACTGGCGCAGCGCGAAAGCATGCTGGCGCTGACCCGCCAACGCGTGCAGGGCGGCCTGGACACCCGGGTCGAGCTGCGCCTGAGCGAAGGCGCCCTGCCCGAAGCGCGCCAGCAGATCGAACAACTCGACGAGCAAGTCGCACTCACGCGCCACGCCCTGGCCGCGCTCACGGCGCAGGCGCCGTCGGCGCTGGACAGCTTGAACGCGCCGCTGCGCGCCGTGAGCGCCACGGCGCTGCCGGCCAGCGTGCCCGCCGAGCTGCTGGGCCGACGCGCCGACATCGCGGCGGCGCGCTGGCGCGTGCAGGCCGCCAGCAGCGACATGAGCAGCGCCAAGGCGCAGTTCTACCCGAATGTCAACCTCAGCGGCTTCGTGGGACTGGCCAGCATCGGCCTGGACCGCTTCCTCCAGCCCAAGAGCCAGGAATACGGCGTGGGCCCGGCGCTCAGCCTGCCGGTCTTTGATTCGGGCCGCTTGCGCGCCAACCTGAGCGGCAAGACCGCCGAGCTCGACGCCGCCGTGGCCAGCTACAACGCGGCCTTGCTCGACGCCGTGCGCGATGCCGCCGATCAGATCAGCTCGCTGCGCGCGATCGAGCGCCAGCAAGTCCAGCGGGGCCAGGCCCAGGCGGCGGCCGAGTCGGCCCACGCGCTCTCGCTGCAGCGCTACCAGGCGGGGCTGAGCGGCTACCTCACGGTGCTCAGCGCCGAGACCTCGGTGCTGAGCCAGCGCCGCCAGGGCGCCGACCTGTTGGCACGCGCACTGGACACGCAGATCGCCCTCACGCGCGCCCTCGGTGGCGGCTATGCCCCGACGCAACAACTCGCCAGCGCGCCGCCTGCGCCTTGAGCTGACATTCAAGCTCAAGCCGCACGCCAAGCCCCGCCACCCATCCCACGCATTTGAAACTGGAACAATCCATGAGCACGCAAGAATCCGCCATCGCCGTTGAACGCAGCAGCACCCGCAAGAAGGCACTGAGCGCCGTGACCGCCGTCGTCATCGTCGGCGCCATCGCCTACGCCGCTTACTGGGCGTTGGTGCTGAACCACTACGAGTCCACCGACAACGCCTATGTGCAGGGCAATGTGGTGCAGCTCACGCCGCAGGTCGGCGGCACCGTGGTGGCGATCAACGCCGACGACACCGACCACGTGAAGGCCGGGCAACTGCTGGTCAAGCTCGATCCGGCCGACGCGCAAGTCGCGCTCGAGCAGGCCCAGGCGCAGTTGGCGCAGACGGTGCGCGAAGTGCGCACGCTGTACGCAAACAACAGCACGCTGGTGGCGCAGATCGCGCTGCGCGAGGCCGATCTGGCGCGCGCGCAAAGCGAGCTGGCACGCGCCCAGGACGACGTGGCGCGGCGCACGCCGCTGCTCGACAGCGGCGCCGTCGGACGCGAAGAGTTCAATCACACGACGACCCAGGCCGCCAGCGCCAAGAGCAGCGTCGCGGCGGCCCAGTCGGCCTTGCTGGCCGCGCGCGAACAGCTCGCCGCGAATCAGACGCTGACCGACGGCGTGACGCTGGCCCAGCACCCGAACGTGCTGCGCGCTGCGGTCAAGCTGCGCGAGTCCTATCTGGCGCTCAAACGCACCGAACTGCTGGCACCGGTGGACGGCTTCGTCGCCAAGCGCAGCGTGCAACTGGGTCAACGCGTGCAGGCGGGTGCACCGCTGCTGTCGGTGATCGCGCTGCATCAGGTCTGGATCGAGGCGAATTTCAAGGAAAGCCAGTTGAGCAGCCTGCGCCTGGGCCAGCCGGTTGAACTGGTGGCCGACGTGTATGGCAAGAAGGTCAGCTACAAAGGCCAAATCGACGGCCTGGGCGCCGGTACCGGTGCGGCCTTTGCGCTGCTTCCGGCGCAAAACGCCACCGGCAACTGGATCAAGGTGGTGCAGCGCATCCCCGTGCGCATCACCCTGGACGCCAAGGAACTGGTGGCGCATCCGCTGCGCGTGGGCTTGTCCATGGAGGCGCGCGTGGACGTGAGCCAGACCGACGGCCTGATGCTGGCCGATGCCTCGCGCCTGTCGGCGCAGGCGCAAACCAAGGTCTTCGAGCAGGGCAACACGGCGGCCGACGAGCAGGTGCGCAAGATCATCGCGGCCAACAGTGGCCGCGCCGGCAAGTGATCCCGCACGGCCACCATGTCGTCTCCTTCTGCTGAACTGAGCAGCGCCGCGCCGGCGCCTGCCGCTGCGCCAGCGCCGCCCATCGCGTATGCGCCGCTCACCGGCAGCCAACTGGTGCTGGGCACGATTGCGCTCTCGCTGGCGACCTTCATGAACGTGCTCGACACGTCCATCGCCAACGTCTCCATCCCCGCGATCTCGGGCGACATGGGCGTGAGCCCCGCCCAGGGCACCTGGGTCATCACCTCGTTTGCGGTGGCGAACGCGATCTCCGTGCCGCTCACCGGCTGGCTCACGCAGCGCTTCGGCCAGGTGCGTTTGTTCACCGCCAGCGTGCTGCTGTTCGTGCTCGCCTCCTGGCTGTGCGGCCTGGCGCCCAACATCGGCGTGCTGATCGCCTTTCGGGTGTTGCAAGGGCTGGTGGCGGGCCCGATGATTCCGCTCTCGCAAACCCTGCTGCTGGCGAGCTATCCGCGCGCCAAGGCCGGCACGGCGATGGCGATGTGGGCCATCACGGTGCTGGTGGCGCCGGTGGCCGGGCCGCTGCTGGGCGGCTGGATCACCGACAACATCTCCTGGCCGTGGATTTTTTACATCAACATTCCGGTGGGCCTGTTCGCCGCCGGCCTGACCTGGTCGATCTACCACAAGCGCGATCCGGGACCACGGCGCGTGCCGCTGGATCGGGTGGGACTGGTGCTGCTGGTGCTGTTCGTGGGCGCGATGCAGATCATGATCGACAAGGGCAAGGAGCTGGACTGGTTTGCTTCCGGGGAGATCATCACGCTGGCCATCGTGTCGGTCGTGAGCTTCATGTTCTTCCTGGCGTGGGAGCTGACCGACGAGCACCCCATCGTCGATCTGCGGCTGTTCAAGCGGCGCAACTTCCTGATGGGCACGGCCGCGTTGTCCATCGCCTACGGCTTGTTCTTCGGCAACGTGGTGCTGCTGCCGCTGTGGCTGCAGCAGTACATGGGCTACACCGCCACCTGGGCCGGCTTGGCAACGGCGCCGGTGGGGCTGCTGGCGATCATCCTGTCGCCCTGGGTGGGCAAGAACGTGGGCCGCATCGACCCGCGCAAGCTGGCCACGGTCGCCTTCCTGGGCTTTGGCGTCGTGCTGTGGATGCGCTCGTACTTCAACGCCCAGGCCGACTTCAACACCATCCTGATCCCCACCGTGCTGCAAGGTGCGGCCATGGCCTTCTTCTTCATTCCGCTGCAGGCCATCCTGTTCTCGGGACTGGAGCCGCAGCGCATGCCCTCGGCTGCGGGCCTGTCCAACTTCGTGCGCATCACGGCCGGCGCCGTTGGCACCTCCCTGTTCACGACGCTGTGGGAAAGCCGCGCCACGCTGCACCACGCGCAGCTGAGCGAAGCGGTGAACCGCGGCAACAGCGCGGCCATGCAGACCCTGGATCAGCTGCAGGCCGCCGGCATGAACAATGAGCAGGCGCTGGCCACCATCAACCGCACGCTCGATCAGCAGGCCTACACCATGGCCGTGACCGACCTGTTCTACCTGTCGGCCTTGATGTTCTTTGTGCTGATCGGCGTCATCTGGTTGGCCAAGAAGAGAACCGGCGCTGTGGCGGGCGACGGCGGGGCGCACTGAAGGGCGCGCGGACAAACCGGGCGCGCGTTTGCTACATTCTCGGCAATGCACCCAAGCAAGACTTGCCTGGGCCATTTCCATCGCAGTGCATCGGGAAAGCCTATGCCCACATCCACCTTCTGGCGTCAGCGGCTAGCGCGCAGGCCCCAGCGCCCAAGCCAAGCGCCGGGCTGAATCGCTTGGCATAATGAAAAAACAAGGAGCAAACACATGAAATTGAATTCCCTGGTTTATGTCTTTGGCGTCGGCTGTCTGGCTGCCGCGACGCTGCTGGCGCAGCCGGCGCTGGCGGCGAATGTGAAGGTGACGCCGCTGGGCGGTCAGGAGGGCGAGTTCTGTGCGCAGGATCGGGCGCTGGTCTTCGAGGATCCGAATGGCACGCGCATTCTTTACGACGCCGGTCGTACCGTCGCCGGCGCGAGCGACCCGCGCCTGGGCAAGATCGACATCATCCTGGTCAGCCACATGCACGGCGACCACGTGGGCAACGCGCATAACCAGGCGCCTAACTCGGGCAGCTGCGGCCAGCCCGACATGTCGGTGTCGGACCTGCCGAATTCGAACACGGTGAACATCGCGCTGGCGAAGAAGGCCAAGATCGTGACCGGCAGCGAAATGCCACCCTTCTTCGCCGCCAAGCTCAAGGCGAATGGCGGCAACCCGAGCGACTCCATCCTCACGCGCTTCGGCGGCAGCGTCACGCTGGGCGGCGTCACGATTGCCACGGTGCCGGCGTTCCACAGCAACGGCCTGGATGCCGACTACATCGGCGGCGAGCTGGGCCGGGCCATGGCGTTGGCGGGCATCGCCGGCTACGTCGGGGAAGCCACGGGCTATGTGCTCACGTTCAGCAACGGGCTTGTGGCCTATCTTTCCGGCGACACGGGCATCACGGCCGAGCAGGACAAGGTCGTCAACGGCTATTACCACGCCAAGCTCGCCGTGATGAACATGGGCAACGGTTTCACCACCGGCCCGGATGAAGCGGCCTATGTCATCAACGAGCTACTCAAGCCGAATGCGGTGATCGCCTCGCACGCGAATGAGATCGGGACGATGGGCGGCGTGGTGCGCCAGGGCAGCAAGACCGAGGCCTTCGTCAAAGCCGTCAAGCGGCCGGTCCATATTCCGCTCAGCGGCAAGACCATGGAGTTTGACGCGCAGGGCAAATGCGCTGCCGGCTGCTGAACTCGCTGGCCACGTCCAGTCATCGCCTGCGTTCTTGTTCACTCAGCGCATGAGTGCCTGATTCAGGTTGAACCCGTCAACCGACCCGCATCAGGGCTGGAAGTAGATCGGGTTGGACATCATGACCAATTTGCCGAAGGCGTCGCGCACCTCGACAAAGACCCAGCTTTTGCCGGTTGGCGCAGCAGCCTTCAACTCATAGGCGGCCTCGGCCCCGGTGACGGCGCCAATTTCCGCAGGCAGTTTGAGGGACGGGCTGGCGTGAAGATGCAGGTGCAGGCCTTGGGCGTTTTGAACTTTGACCTTGAGCAGGATCGGCTGCCCTGCTTTGGCCGTCAGCAGGTCCCCCATCATGCCTTGGGCGCCATTGACCTCGGCCCATAGCTCAATGATTTTCGGTGCGGCGGAGGTGACAAGCGCTTTGCTCATATCGATGAAGGCGTGGCCTTTGCGCAGGGCGTCGATGACGGCGATCTGTGACAGCTCGGACGCAAACACCACGGTCGCCGGTCGCCCCAAGGCACCCCAATTGGCAGCGTCCTGGTCTGGCTGGTGGTTGTCGCTCCCGGCAACGGCCGTGAGCCGGTGGCCCTCATCGAGCGCTTGCTGCCAAAAGGGCAGGCCCGAATACGGTGTGCCCAGGTCATCGCCATTGACCACTTCGATGCCCTGCAGATGCGGATTGGGCAATGGGCCGCGCCAGCCACAACCCATGCAAAACTCACCACTCGGTCGCACCGGATGGTTGATGGAGACAAAACTGCTGGCGTCCAACGCGGCCAGCGCCGCGTCCCAACCCTGCTCCGGGCTATGGGGCTTGAAGTCCAGTTCCTTGACCGTGCCGATGATGGTCGCGTGGCCGAAAAATGAAGTCAATTCACGCCCGGGAATCAACAGCAGATGGTCGTAATAGGGCTGCAGTTCGCGGATCGCATTCGCGTGCGAGCTGGCGTTGTGGTCCGTGATGACGACGAAATCCAGTTTGCGTTGCGCCGCCATGTCGGCGGTCTTGAAGACCGGGCACGGCACCAGCTTGCGCAGCGACAGGCTGGGGCAACTGCCATCACTGTGTCCGGTATGGGTATGCAGGTCACCGCGATACCACCCGGCGCCCGCTTTGAGGGGCGCGCGCAGCGCCGCAGGCTCCTGGCTGATATCCAGGCTTCGCGAAAAGAAAACCTTTAGCGTCAACTCTGAAATCGACGCGGGTCGGATATTGGGGATGCCCAACAGCACGTTCCAGCGACCGCTGCGAATCGGCCGCGGGCTGTAGGACGGACTGGCGTCCACCGCGCTGACGGTGAACAGCCTCTTGTTGCCGCCACTCCAGCCGACCAGTTGATCTTCCGAGTCGATCAGCCCGAAGTCCACCACCGTGCGCTCCTCGCTCCCGGTGTAGCTGGCTTCAATGGTGATGCGCGCCACACCGGGCGGGACGTCAAAGCCGACGCGGCGATAGGTCTGGTGGTCGGCGTAATTCAGACTGGCCTGCAGCACCAGATCGGGCAGCGGCTCAGCCTGCAACGGCGCCAGCGGCAGCAGCCCGAGAAGAATGGAAACCACCCAGCGTGCGCTGCGGCAGCCTCGACTGAAGATGTTGTTAGGCATGACGACTCCAAAAAGAAATAGCGGCAGCAGCGCCGACGAAGCGTCGGCGCTGCTGCCTTGAGCGCGCAAGAATCAGAAGTCGTATTTCACGGCCAAGCGCACATTGCGGCCCAGGATCGGCCGTGCAATAAAGCTGTTGGCACCGGCATCGGCACTTTGCAATTCACCCGCACGTGGGTTGCCTTCGGTCAGGCCCATGGAGTTGGTCACGTTGTCCACGTTGAAGAACAGGGTCGTGGCCTTGTTCATGTTGTAACGCGCCGCCAGGTTGATCGCGTTGTACGAAGGCAGCGACAGCGTGTTCGCCGCATCCACAAAGCGCTTTCCAACATACTCGTAGGTGGCCTGCAGGCGCAGTTGATCGCCCAGCAAGTTGAGCCCAGGCGTCAAGCGGTAGTTAAGCTTGGGCACGCGGATCAACTGATTGTTCCGGAAGTCGCGCGTCAGGGGCAAGTTGTTGACCTTGTCGGTGTAGCTCAAGTTGTCGTACTGTGGCTTCTCCGCAGTGACGACGAAGCCCAGGTCAAGCAGCTTGGAAAAGCGCACGCTGCCTTCGAGCTCAAGGCCAAACGTCTTGGTGCTGGCGTAGCCGGTTTGCGGGGTCGAGGTCGAGTTGTTCAGCGAGAACACGTAGTTGGTGTACGAGACGTTGTTGTACTTGGTATAGAAGAACGTCGGGAACAGGTCCAGGTAATCGCTGGTGTACTTGACGCCAACCTCACCCAGATCCATGGTTTGCGTCAGCGGCGTGGCCTTGGGCGAGGTGATGTAGGAGCTCAAATTGGGCAGGCGAAAGGCCTGTGACCAACGCGCAAACAGGCCCGAGTTCTTGCTCAGCTGGTAATTGCTGCCGAGCGACCAGCCGGCCTTCGAGAAGGTCTGATCGTAGCGATCGAAGACCCCATTGCCGGTCTTGATCACGGAGGTGGAGAACGTCCCCAGGTTGACCGTCTGCGTCTGCTCGGTGCTGCCCGAAACATTCACGTGTTCCCAGCGCACACCACCGTCAACCGACAGTTGCTGGCTGAGCTTCCAGTCGTCGCTCAGGTACAAGCTCTGGGTTTTGGAAGAACCCTTGGCATTGGCCCACTCGTAGCCGTAGTTGTAGAAGCCGTTGTCGGTCACGGAGCCGAGCGCCACGCCCTTGGCATCCACGCCGACCAGGTTCAACAGCGGCGCCTGTGACTGCGCTGCCAACAAGACGGAGGACGAATAGCGCTGGAACACCTGATCGAACCCGGCGTAGTAGTAGCCCAGCGTGACGTTGTGTTCCTGCTCATCGAACTTGAATTTCTTGGAGACGCGCAAGTCGTTCACGGTTTCCGTCACCGGGGTGGTGATGGCACGTTCGCCGCCGACAACCATCAAGCCATTGCCGTTGCCCACGTAGCTGCTGCCCGGTGCGCTCACGCTGCGCATATCCAGTGCCACGGCGCCCGGAACGTATTTCAGCAGTCCGGCCGTCGCGGTCAGGAAACTGCTGACGCTGATGAGTTGGTTGGGATAGACGCCGTTGCGTTGGGTTTTGGTGTCGGAGTAGCGCAGGCTGTCTTTCACGGTCCAGCCGTCGGCCAGATCGCGCTCGAAGCCCAAGGTCAACTGGTCGCGCTTGACCTGCGTGCCCACGGTATTGTCGAAGGCGTATTTGCCGCCGCTGCCGGTGATCATGCTGGAATGTTGCGTCTGCGGTCCGGCGATGGTGGCGTAGTTGGCATCCAGGCCTGGCACGCCCTTGATGGAGCCGTCCGCGTAGGTGCGCATGGGCAAGCCTAGGTAGAACTCCACCTGGTCATCCAAATGCTTGAGGTCGGCCGTGATGCGGCCACTGTCAATTTCCTTGGCCAGCTTGATGCGGAACTGCCCGCCCTTGTTGGCTTCAAAGCCCGGGTCGCGCACGCCCGGGTCGACGCGATAGAAGCCGCCCATGCCAATACCCAAGCTGTCGCTCAAGGGCATCGAATACCAGATGTCACCCCGGCGCTGGCCGTGATTGCTGATGCTGAACTTGGCCGTGCCTTCGGGCTTGTCGGAGATGCCACGCGAGATGAAGTTGATGGCGCCAGCGGGCGCGTTGGAATAGAACACCGCCGATGGACCGCCGCGCACGACTTCGACTCGGCCGATCGTTTCGTCCACGCGAAACACCTGATCGGCGTTGAGATAGCCCAGTGCCGGGTCGTGTTGCACTGGCAGGCCGTCCTCCAGCAGGGTCACCGAACCGAAGCCATCCACCGGGATGCCCCGGGCGCGGATGTTGCCGGAAGCTTCACCGCCGGATGCTTCGACCCAGAAGCCGGGAACCGACTTGAGCGTTTCGGTGACCGAGGTGGCACCGTTCAGGCGCAAGCTGTTTTCGTCGAGCGTGGTGATCGAGTAGCTGACTTGGGCTTTGGTCTTCTTGCTGGAGGTTCCTGTGATGACCACGGCGTCCAAGGTGGCGGCATTGCTGATCGCTTCAGCAGGGGCGGTTTGCGCGTGCGACGCAGCAGCCAACAGGGCGCCTGCAGTGGCAAGGGCAATTTGACAGGAGGTGCGTATCGCCAACGAGATGGCGTTGCGGCGGAAAAGTCGGTCGGAGGAAATGTTCATGGTGCCTAGGATGGGTTGAGGTTCCAGAGGCCTTCGAGCTGATCGTGCGCCTCTGGAGCCCCATTCCAGCAAATCCCCATGAAGCCTCGGTGACGTGACACCGGCGCAACGGCGTCATGACGGCTTCATCGTCCTCGTTTATAGAATTCACTTCACCATCTTCTGCGCCCTCCGATTTAGCTCTCCAAGCATTTCATGGCGCAGGCTCACGCACGGGGTATCGGCCGCAGCGACGAAACGCGCGGCGCCGGGCTTGGCATTGCAGGGGATGACTTGAGTCTAGAAACGACGCCAGTCCGAACACCCACTCGCATCGACCTCAGTAGTGCGGCGGCAACTCGTCGCGCAAATCCTGCGGCTGGCCCACGCCCGGGGCGGGCTGGCGCAGGTGGCCGACTTCGCGCAGCAGGCTGTCGATTTGCTGCTGCTGGCGCAGGATCACCTGATCGAGTTGATCGACCAGGTCTTCGGTGAAACTGGCCTTGATCTCCAGCGCGGTCAGGCGTTGCTCGATCTTGTCTTGCAGGCTCATGGACGGCCCTTGGAGGTCTGGAACGATTTGCGAATCAGCGCCAGCGACTCGGCGCTGTCCCACTCCCTGGCGCCATAAACTTTTTGCAGCACCCGGCCCTTGGCGTCCACGAGCAAGGTCAGCGGCAAGCGGTCTGCGCCGAGCATGTTTTCCAGCAGCAGGCGGCTGTCGATGTAGTGGTTGAAGGTGGCATTGGTCTTGCGCAAAAAGGCCTTGGCCGCGTCCGGATAGTCGTCGGTGGAAATGCCGATCACCGTCATCTTGCCGAACTCCTCGCGCCACGCGAGCCGCTCCAGAGAACCCATCTCCTGCTGGCAGGGGCCGCACCAGCTGGCCCACACATTGATGATCAGCGGCTTGCCGCGAAAATCGGACAGCTTGCGCGCGGGCCCATTGAGACCTTGCATCGTGGCCTCGCGCAGCGTGCCGCCGACCTCGACTTCGCCCGGCGTCTTGGCGACCACCGACGTCAGTCCAACCAGACAAAGAAGAACGGCGCAGAGAAGTGATTTCATGGAGCCCCAAGCGTACCGCAAATCAAACGCCCGGTTCTGCCGCCGTTTTGGCATTGACGACGCAGTTTGGCGCTTGTCGTTCATTGTCAAATCATTGGCAATTGCGATTTTTACGACAATGAACGACAATGCCGCCATGAAGACTTTCGACGACATTGAAGTGCGACGCGCGGGCATCGCCCTGGGCTATCTCGCGCTGCTTGACGCACAGCCCGGCAGGCCGCTGGCCCTGTTTGCACCCCGACGCGTTGGCAAAACCTACTTCCTTGACAACGACCTGGCTCCGGCGGCGAAGGCCGCCGGGATGCTGCCGGTATATGCCGATCTGTGGTTGCACAAGTCTGCTCCACTGGCAGCGCTGAACCATGCGCTGGAGGAGGCGCTGGACGACCTGCTGGTACCAAGCGGCAACTTGGCGAAGATGGCAAAGACCCAGGTCAAAAAGATCGGCCTGCTCGGTGCCAGCGTCGACCTCGGCGATGAGCCGCATCGCCGCGCCTTGCCCGAGTCTTCGACCCTGCGGCTGGACGCCCTGGTGACCCGGTTGGCCAGGCAGCACAAGGGCCGGGTTCTGCTGATGCTGGACGAGGTTCAAACCCTGGGCGATGTGCCTGACGGCGTGTCCATGATCGCGGCCCTGCGCTCGGTGCTGCATAAGCGACGCGCTGATGTCTGCGCCGTCTTCACGGGTTCGTCGCAGGAAGGTTTGGCCCGCCTCATGAACACCGCCGGCGCACCGATGTACCAGTTTGCGCAGATCATCGATTTCCCCATGCTCGGCGATGAATTTCTGCGCCCGCTGGCCGCGCATTTCGGCAAGGTTCACGCCGGCAAGAAGCTCGATATGGCCGGGCTGCGCGACGCTTTCAAAAAGATCGGCTTCAAGCCCGCTCTAATGCGAGACCTGGTCAAGGCGATGTCGGCCGAGGGCGTTACCGATGTGCAGCGCGGCATCGAAAACTATGTCAGGAGCGACCACCAGTTGGCGATCTGGCACGCCCTGTTGAATTCGGTGAATGCCTTCGACCGGGGCGTACTGGTGGCCGTAGCCAAGGGCCAACCGCCGCTGAGCCAGGCCACGCTGAAGACGCTGGAAATGGTTCCCGGAGTCAAGCCGACGATCTCCAAAGTTCGCTCATCCCTAGAGAAGTTGAAGCGCAGCGGCCTGCTGTCAAAAACCGCAGAGGGCACCACCATCGATGACCCGCTGTTTGCGGAGTTCCTGCAAAGGCGCGGAACGACGCTCACACCGTATAGGATACTTTCATGATAAAAAAAGTGGGCAACACCGAAATTCAAGCCAAGCATCGGGCCTCGTGCCATTGCGGGGCCGTGGTGCTGGAGCTTGACTTGCCCGATGGCATCGTCGGTGCGCGCCGCTGCGATTGTTCGATGTGTCGGCGCCGCGGGACGATTGTTGCATTTGTCCCTCTCGCCGGGATCACGGTCCTTCAGGGCGAGGAGGATCTAAAGCTGTACCAGTTCCATACGAAGACGGCGAAGCACTACTTCTGCGCCCACTGCGGGATCTATACCCACCACCAGAGGCGGTCCGACCCGACGCAATACGGCTACAACGTGGGCTGCCTTGAGGGTGTGAATCCATTCGACCTGGAACCGGTGAAAACCTACGACGGCGTCAACCATCCGGCGGATCGAAAAGCGGCATCATGATCCAGCAACTGGTTTCATCGAAAAATTCCGCCGTGCGCGCCACCCATCCCATCGTCAAAACCAAGGAACCCACATGATCCGCTGGGACGCCCATATGTGCCTGCCGCTGCATCCGCAGGCCAGTTTTGCGCCGATCGACCAGTTGCGGGCGGCGGGCTTGAACTATGTGTCGATCAACGTCGGCATGGACATGAACCCGGTGTCGCAAATCCTGTCGGTGATCGCCGGCTACCGCGCCACCATCGCCGCGCATCCCGAAAAGTATGCGCTGGTCAACAGCGTGGCCGAGATCGAACGGGCCCGCGTGGCGGGGCAGATCGCCATCGGCTTTGATCTCGAAGGCGCCATGCCGCTGCTGGAGCAGCCCGACATGGTGGCGCTGTATGCCCGTCTGGGTGTGCGGCAAATCCACTTCGCCTACAACCGCAACAACAGCGCGGCCGATGGCTGTCACGACGTGGAGCGCGGCCTGACTGCGCTGGGCCGGCGCATGGTGCACGCCGTCAACGCCGCAGGCCTGTTGCTCGACTGTTCGCACACTGGCCGCTTGTGCAGCCTGGAGATCATGGACGCATCCGCCGCGCCGGTGATCTTCAGCCACGCGAATCCGCTGGCGCTGGTGGAGCACGGGCGCAACATCACGGACGCGCAAATCCGTGCCTGCGCTGCCACCGGTGGCGTGGTCGGCGTGTCGGGCGTGTCGCGGTTTCTGGGCAATCCGAAACCGAGCGCGCTGGACGTGGCGCTCCATGCCGTCTACGTGGCGGACCTGGTGGGCGTGGCGCATGTGGGCATCGGTCTGGACATTGGCTTCTCCCAGGAGGGGCTCGATGATCGGCCGCCGGGGGACTTTGATCGCAGCCACTGGTGGCCAGAGTCGGCCGGCTACGCGCGTGGCACGTCGGACATCCGCTACGCGCCGATCGACACTTGGGAGACGCTCGACGCCGCCCTGCAGTCCACCGGCATGCGCGCCGACGAGGTGGCACAGGTGTTGGGTGGCAACATGGTGCGGGTGGCGCAGCAAGTTTGGCCTGCAATCACCCCTGCGTTCTGACCCGATGGCCGCCGCTTCGTTCAACTCTCGCCCTTGGTCGTTGTCGCCAGCACCGGCGCGCGTCAGGCCCTGGACGCGTCGCCGCGTGGGGATGCGCTCCCTCCTCTGGGATGCGTCGTCGCAGGTGGACCGCTGCGTTCTACCCAGCATGGGGCAAATGATCAACGACCAGCTTGGCTTCGATGCGCCAGCCCAATCGCAGGCGGGCATGCTGGCGCGCTATGCAGCGGACCTTTAGCGGAGTGGCCACTGCGGCTGGGTTCAGATGACGGGTTGGGCTGCAGAGATTTCGCTCGTCAACGCATAGTCACGCCAGCAGCGGCTCGATAGACCAGCTTGTGGTGCGAAGTAAAGACATTCAGGTACTCAAAGATGCCAATTGATGCAAGTTCCTGGATGGGTGCTCCAGTCAAAATGTGCCTGCCGCTGCATCCGCGGGCCAGTTTTGCGCCGATCGACCAGTTGCGCGCCGCCGGGTTGAACTATGTGTCGATCAACGTCGGCATGGACATGAACCCGGTGTCGCAAATCCTGTCGGTGATCGCCGGCTACCGCGCCACCATCGCCGCGCATCCCGAAAAGTATGCGCTGGTCAACAGCGTGGCCGATGGCTGTCAGGACGTGGAGCACGGGCGCAACATCAGCGACGCGCAAATCCGTGCCTGCGCTGCCACCGGCGGCGTGGTCGGCGTGTCGCGGTTTCTGGGCAATCCGAAACCGAGCGCGCTGGACGTGGCGCTCCAGCATGGGGCGCCGGCCTGCTATCCTGGCGGCCTGCATCACCAAGCACGTGCGTGTCCGACCCGGTGCCGATTTTCCAAAGGGCGGACACGGCGCGCTGCTGTCGCCGCTGCCTCCCGCGTTCAGCGGCCTTGTCGGTGACTTGCTGAATGACCCACCCGGATTTGATCGCAGCCAGTTGCCGGAGGTTGACCGCAAGATCACTGCTTTTTTCATCGGGCATTTGCTGCCATAGGGGTGCAGCCGGTAGAGGACTCATTTTGCTTCTGAAAAATTTCATCCTTGCATATTGATCGTGTGATAGGCAAAATGCAAGGATGACTGGAAATCAAACTGATTTGAAAGAGCGCCGGGATTTTCCGCGTGCGCTGTTGCAGGCGGCGCACGAGCAACTGGCTTTCTCGCCCGCCATCGTGCTGCTGGGGCCGAGGCAAGTTGGCAAGACGACCCTGGCTGCAACTATTGCCAAGGCCTATCCCGGCGCCATCAGCCTGGATTTGCAGTTGGCCGACGACCGCGAAAAACTTGTCGCCGGCAGCGGCTTCTTGCAAGCACATCGGGACCGACTGGTGGTGCTGGACGAGGTTCAATACGTGCCCGAAGTGTTCGCCCAGTTGCGCCCGGAAATTGACGCCCAGCGCCGACCGGGGCGCTTCCTTTTGCTGGGCTCTGCCTCCGGCAAACTGCTGCAGCAAAGTTCGGAGTCGCTGGCAGGGCGCGTCAGCTACCTGGAACTGACGCCCTTGCAGGTGCGCGAAGTTGTGACCCCAGGTGCTGACCCCAAGGCCACCTTGCTCGCGCTGCAAAAGCTGTGGCTGCGCGGCGGGTTTCCGGTGAGCTTTGCCGCTCCGAGCGATGCGCTTTCTTTCGGCTGGCGCACCGATTTCATAGCGACGTTTTTGAACCGCGATATGCGCGAACTGGGGGTGAACGTGCCGGCCCAGACCTTGCATCGTTTTTGGCGCATGACGGCGCATTTGCATGGGCAGTTGTTTAATGCATCCAACATTGCCGCGTCCCTGGGCGGCATCTCCCACACCACGGTGGCGCGCTACCTCGACTCGCTGGTGGACACGAAGATGCTACGCCGCCTGGAGCCGCACTTCGTCAACGTGGGCAAGCGGCTGGTGAAGTCGCCCAAGGTCTATGTGCGCGACTCGGGTTTGTTGCACGCCCTGCTGAACCTGCCGGATGTGAACAGCTTGATCGGCCACCCGATGGCGGGTCATTCCTGGGAAGGCTTGATGCTGGAGCAGATTTGCGCACTCGTTCCCAAGGGCGCCGACGTGAGCTTTTACCGCACCGCCGCCGGCGCCGAACTGGACGTGGTGGTGGAATTGGGAAGCAAGAAGTTCGGCTTTGAGATCAAGTTTTCCAGCGCGCCCACCGTGACCAAGGGCTTTTGGCAGGCTTGCCAGGATGTGGGTGTGCAGCATGCGTATGTCGTGGCGCCTGTGCACCAGGGCTGGCCCATGAAATCGGGCGCGGCACATAGCGTGGACGTCATTTCACCCTCGCAATTGGCGTGGGCGCTGGCGCGTTAGACGGTTTGGGGCGTGAGCTGGCTTTCCTTGAGCCGTGTTGCTTGCCACATTGAGTGACGAACATGGACGTCGTCGATGTCGGATTCGAATCAGTTTGAGGAAACGAAAACATGGTTCTGGTGTTGTTCTGCGCCAAACTCAAACAGCGTGAAACCCGTATGTTGAAAATCAAGTTTCCCGTAGAACGCCAGGGCTGCACCATTTCTTGAGTTGACCGTAAGCCAAATCTGCGCGGCCTCAGAGTACCGGTCAACACGTCGCTGACACGCCGCTATCAGGGCGCATGACTTTCGCGGCGAAGAATGTCGTCACCGCATGTAGCCCGTCAGCAGCGCATGCGCCCAGTCCAGACGTCCCCGCGCCCGCGCCAGCAGCGCCATGGATTTGCAGTCATACGGCACGGAGCGCAGGGCCACGATCCAGCCGGGGCCCGATGATTCGACGATGGCATAGCGCGCATCGGGCGACCCGGACTCGACGACATGGGGCGCCGGATAGACGTCCTCATAGGCGGGATAGCCGACGCTGCCGGGGTTGACCAGGCATTGCCCCAGCGCGCTGCGCAGCGAGCGCGCGATGTGGGAGTGTCCGCAGGCAATCAACGACGCCGTCTCGGCGCCGATGCGCGCCTGGATTACTTCGGCGCTGGCCGCGTGGATGGCGCCCAGAGTCACGCTGTCGAGCAAATACTCGCAGTCGCTGCGGGGCGTTCCGTGGCACAGCAGCACGTCCGCCGACCAGTGCACGCAGTGCGAAAGCGAGCGTAGCCAGTCGAACTCTTTGGGCGTCAATTGCGAATGGGCGTAGCTGTCGCAAGCCCCTCGCCGATCCGCTGCCTGCGTGAGGATCTGGCGTTCATGGTTGCCCGCCAGGCTGAGCCAGCCTTGGCTCATCAACCACTGCGCCGTCTCCAGCGGCAGCAGCGGACCCGAAAGGCTGTCGCCGAGATTCACGGTCTGATCCACGCCCTGGCGCCGAATGTCGGCCGCAACCGCCTCCAGCGCTGCGAGGTTGCCGTGGATGTCGGAGACGATGGCGAGTTTCATAAATCCTGCGGTGGTGGAGTGGGCTGCGCCGGGAATTCGGGGTCAAAGAGGACGATTTCGATGGTCGGATTCCTATGTCGCAAGATCATAGCGAGAGCAGCCGTTGGATTGGGCCAGCTTGTCGAAGGGCGCGCGCTCCCGTGATCATCAAGCCTTCCTCTGCAGTCCCTCGAACAGCGGTGCGCCGAACAAATTCATGAGCAGGCCGCCGCCAGCGAAGTGAATCGGCTGGAGCGATTCACCAAACACCAGCCAGCCCGTGCTCAGTCCCACCAAGGGCACCAGCATGCTGAAAGGGGCGACGCGGTTCGCGGGGTAGCGCGACATCAGGTAGGTCCAGATCCCGTAGCCCAGCAGCGTGGCCGCCCAGGCGAGGTAGGCCACGGCGGCAAACGACTGCAGGCTCAAATGGCGCAGCGCCGACGTCATGGCGCCACGATCACGAGCAAGGCCAACGCAAGGTCGCGCGGACGGATGGCGGCGCGGACAGGCCAAGGGCCCATGACGCCAACAACGATAGCGCGTCTGGCGCAACAGCCTACAGCACGATGGTCCGAACCCGCGTTGCGAACGAGCACGAAGATGCCGTTTTCATTTGTTCACCGCCGGTTGTGGCCCTTGCCCGGCGAAAGCGAGCACACCGTTGTGCCCGGCCCATCGATAATTGAGGCATGACCAAAGCCGAACAAATCGCGCGCCGCTTGAGCCTGCACTTGGAGTCGGCACGACTGAACTTGCGGCCGCAGATGTCAACCGATGCCGACGCCGCTTTTTTGCCTTTGCAGAACGATGCGCTGCGACAGTGGATATCACTTCGCAAACCCCAGACCGTGGAGTTGCTGCGCGAAAGTTGGCGGCGCGGTGAATCAAGAATTTCACCCGACGGCAGCGAGGCCTGGTTGTCGTGGTTCGTGACTTCAAAGCAAGACTCCTCTGCCATCGGCAGCGTTGACGCCTGCATCGACGCCGACAACGTGGCGGTGAATTTCGGCTACTATTTTTTCGCTCACGCATGGGGCCAGGGCTTGGCCACCGAGGCGGCGCAGAGGGTGGCGCAGCACCTGCTGTCGAATGGCGTTGACAAACTCATCGCGACGGTGACGGTTGGCAACCAGGCCAGCGTGCGCGTGCTTGAAAAGATCGGGTTTCACTACACCCGAACGATCGCGCAGAACGACACCGTCAATGGCGTGCTGGTGGACGATGACGAATTTGTGCTCACGAGCCGGTGATCGCAGCGAGCCATCAAGGACGGCTCAAGACCCGTTGCGCTGGCGACAGGCGCCGGGCCTTGCGTTGCACGCGCCAATTCATAATGCTCGTCATCCACGCCCGCCAGGAGACCCCGCATGATTGCCCGCACGCTGTTTAGCGAAGAACACGAGATGCTGCGCGAGTCGGCGCGCCGCTTCATGGAGAAGGAAGTCGCGCCCCACCATGCGACGCCGCGACCGCGTCCATGGCCAAGTACTGGGCCAGCGAGATGCAGTTCAAGGTGCTGGACCAATGCGTGCAGCTCTTTGGCGGCTACGGCTACATGCACGACTACCCGATCGCCCGCGCCTGGGCCGACGCCCGCGTGCAGCGCATCTACGGCGGCACGAACGAGATCATGAAAGAGCTGATCAGTCGCCATCTATAAACAGGGAACACCATGCAAGCATTCATCTACGACGCCGTGCGCACGCCGCGCGGCAAGGGCAAGAAGGACGGCAGCCTGCATGGCACGACGCCGCTGGAGTTGGCGGCCACGGCCTTGCGCGCCATCCGCGAGCGCCATCAGCTCGACACCGCGTTGGTGGACGACGTGGTGCTGGGCTGCGTCACGCCGGTGGGCGAGCAGGGCGCCTGCATTGCGCGCATCGCGGTGCTGGCCGCCGGCTACGACCAGAGCGTCTCGGGCGTGCAGGTGAACCGCTTTTGCGCCTCCGGCCTGGAGGCCTGCAACATGGCTGCGGCGCAGGTGATGTCGGGCCAGGCGGAGCTGGCCATTGGCGGCGGCGTCGAAGCCATGTCGCGCGTTCCCATGGGCTCCGACGGCGGGGCCTGGGCGGTCGATCCGGCCAGCGCGATCCCCAGCTATTTCGTGCCGCAGGGCATCTCGGCCGACGTCATCGCCACGCAATCGGGCTACTCGCGCCAGGACCTGGACGGCTACGCGGTGCAGAGCCATCGCCGGGCGCAACACGCCGTGGATGCGGGCTACTTTCACCGCTCCATCGTGCCGGTGCGCGACCTCAACGGCCTGATCGTGCTGGCGCAGGACGAGACCATTCGGCCGCAAACCACGCTGGCCACGCTCGGTGCCTTGAAGCCTTCGTTCACCGAGCTGGGAGAAAAGTATGGCTTTGACGCGGTGATACGCCAGCGCTACCCGGAACTGGAGCGCGTGAACCATGTGCACCACGCCGGCAACAGCTCGGGCATCGTCGATGGCGCGGCGGCCGTGCTCATCGGCAATGCCGCCATCGGCGCGCGTTTGGGCTTGAAGCCCAGGGCACGCATTCGCGCCTTTGCCACCATCGGCTCGGAGCCGTCCATCATGCTCACCGGTCCCAGTTATGCCGCCGAGAAGGCCTTGAAGCGTGCCGGCATGAAGGCCTCGGACATCGAGCTGTTCGAGCTGAACGAAGCCTTTGCCGCCGTGGTGCTGCGCTTCATGGAGCGGCTGGCCGTGCCGCACGACCGGATCAACGTCAACGGCGGCGCCATTGCCATGGGGCATCCGCTGGGCGCCACCGGCGCCATGATCCTGGGCACGCTGCTCGACGAGATGGAACGGCGCAACCTGGGCACCGGCCTGGCCACGCTGTGCGTCGGTGCCGGCATGGGCATCGCCACCATCATTGAACGTAATTAACTTGCGGGACAGACCAAAGCTACGCGTAGCGAGCGTGCTCTGTCCTCAACTGATTGGAAAGCATGATCAACTACCAACTCGACGACTCAGGCATCGCCACCCTCCTCTGTGACCTGCCTGGGCGCAGCCAGAATCTCGGCCACGCCGAGCACGGCGCCGCCTTGTTGGCGGCCATCGCCGCGGCCACCCAAGACGCGGCGGTGAAAGCCATTCTGCTGACGTCGGCCGATCCCAATTTCGCCGGCGACTTCGAATGGCTGCCTTGCGACGGTGATGCAGCCGAACTGTTCGCGCGCACGATGGCGCGGCAGCGCACGCTGCGCCAGTTGGAGTGCTGCGGTAAGCCGGTGGCCTGCGCCTTGCCCGGATCGGCGCTGGGCCCAGGCCTGGAGCTCGCCCTGGCCGCGCATTACCGCGTGGCCGCCGACCGGCCCAAAGCGCGCTTGGGCCTGCCCGAAGTCCGTCGCGGCCGGCTGCCCGGTGGCGGCGGGACGCAACGGCTGGCGCGCCTGATCGGCATCCAGCAGGCGCTGCCACTGCTGCTCGAAGGCGAGGCGCTGGCGCCCGAGACCGCGCTCCAGCGGGGCCTGATCCATGCGCTCGTGCCGCCAGGCAGCGAAGTGCCGGCAGCGCGCGCCTGGTTGCTGGCACAAACCGGGCCGGTGCAACAGCCCTGGGACAGCAAGGGCTACAAGATTCCCGGCGGCGCCGTGTCCTCGCCCGCCGTGCAGCAGCTCTTCATGCTGGCCAACGCCATGCTGCGTGCCAAGGCCTTGGACAACCGCCTGGTGCCGCAGCACATCCTGTCCTGCGTCTATGAAGGTCTGATCACCGACATCGACACCGGCCTGAAAACCGAGGCGCGCTATGTCGTCCATGCGCTGCTGGCAGGCCCGTAGCGGTCAAGCGCGGATCGTTCTATCCTTGCGGATGCAGGGCATGCGAACCCTCACCCCGGCCCTCTGCCAAAGGGCGAGGGAGGAAGAAGGAGCGATGGCTGGGATTGACTTCCTCGCCCGCAGCGGCGGGAGAGGGTGGGGGTGAGGGTGAATTCAAGGAGTTGGGCCATGAAAAATCTCGACCAAACCAGCGCGTCCAACGACGCCGCAACCGACCGCTTCGGCGCGGTGACGCACGAGGTGTTGAATCAGCCTGATGAGCTGAGCGACTACAACCTCTTCAGCGGCGACAGCGCGCTGCAGCAGGCCGTGCAGCGCGAGGGCGCGCACTGGGCGGCGGCCGAACTGGAGCGTTTCGGCGCGCGCGCGGGCAGCGCCGAGTATCTGGAGCTGGGGCATCTGGCGAACCAGTTCCAGCCCGAGTTCGACACCCACGATCGGCGCGCGCATCGCGTCGATCTGGTGCGCTTTCATCCTGCCTATCACCAGTTGATGGGCTCGGCGATTCAAGCCGGCCTGCACAGTTCGCCCTGGAGCGATCCCCAACCCGGCGCCCATGTGGCGCGCGCGGCGGGCTTTTACCTGCAGTCGCAGGTGGAGGCGGGGCACGGCTGCCCGATCACCATGAGCTTTGCCGCCGCACCCTGCCTGAAGCAGCAACCCGATCTGGCCGCGCTGTGGCTTCCAAAGCTGATGTCGCGCGTGTACGACCCGCGCAATGTGCCGGCGGATCAAAAGGCCGGCATCACCATCGGCATGGCGATGACCGAGAAGCAGGGTGGCTCGGATGTGCGCAGCAACAGCACGCGCGCCGTGGCCATCGGCGTGGAAGGGCCGGGCCAGGCCTACGAACTGGTCGGGCACAAGTACTTCGTGTCGGCGCCGATGAGCGACGCCTTCCTGGTGCTGGCCCAGACCCGCGTGGGCTTGTCCTGCTTTTTGCTGCCGCGCTGGCGCCCCGACGGCAGCAAGAACCCGATGCAGATCCAGCGCCTGAAGAAGAAGATGGGCAACGCCTCCAACGCCTCCTGCGAGACCGAACTGCGCGGCGCCTTGGCCTGGATGGTGGGAAGCGAAGGCCGCGGCGTGGCGACCATCATCGAGATGGTGGCGATGACGCGCTTTGACTGCATGACCGGCTCCGCGGCCGGCATGCGCATGGCGCTGTCCCAGGCGCTGCACCACTGCCGTCAGCGCATGGCCTTCGGCAAATTGCTGACCGATCAGCCGCTGATGCAGAACGTGCTCGCCGATCTGGCGCTGGAGTCCGAGGCCGCGTTGGCGCTGTCCATGCGCATGGCGCGCGCCGTGGACCGCCGCAGCCTGGACCCGGCCGAGGACCTGCTGGTGCGCCTGGGCACGGCCATCGGCAAATACTGGATCTGCAAGCGCACGCCACAGCACGCATACGAAGCCATGGAATGCATCGGCGGCAGCGGCGTGATGGAAGACACCCCCATGCCGCGCCTGTACCGCGAGGCGCCGGTGAACGCGATCTGGGAGGGCAGTGGCAACGTGCAGTGCCTGGACGTGCTGCGCGCCATGGCCAAGACGCCGCAGGTGCTGCCGGCCTTCTTCGACGAAGTGGACAAGGCGCGCGGCGCGCATGCGGCCCTGGCGCGCCACGTGGCCGAGTTGAAGAAAGACCTGCTCGATCACAGCGAGCTCGAATACCGCGCCCGCGATCTGGTGGACCGCATGGCGCTGGCGCTGCAGGCCGCGCTGCTGCTGCAGTCCGCTCCCGATTTTGTAGCAGACGCCTTCTGCCGCTCGCGCCTTGATAGCCGTGGCCAGCATCAGTACGGGGCCATGCCGCGCGGGCTTGATGTGCGCGCCATCATCGCGCGTTCCATGCCGCTGTGAGGGTGAAAATTGCTCCGGCGCCGCGCGGCGCACAATGCGGTGCGCGCAAAGACATTCGGGGTCCGGCGCTGGACCGTGCGCCTCCTTGTTTCATGCCAACGAAAGACCACGCGAGATGAGATTCCAAGAAGACCGGCTGAGCACGTTCAGCGCCACGGATCAGGTGGCGCGCACGGTGCACATCTGGAGCCCGCAGCGGGCACGTGCCGTCATTCTGGCGATCCACGGCGGCATGGCGCACGCCGGGGACTACGTCACGCCCGCGCGCTACTTTCGCGCCAAGGGCATCGCCACCGTCGCCTACGACTTGTGCGGCCACGCCAGCCAGGCGCGCGTGGACATTCCCGGCTTTGACATCTTCTTGCAAGACACCGAGTTGTTTCTGCAGTGGGTCCAGGCCGAGTATCCGGGCAAGCCGATCTTCCTCATGGGCCACTCCATGGGCGCGCTGATTGCGGCGCACCTGGAACTCGGCCGCTTCGCGGGCAACGCGGATATCAAGGGCGTGATCCTGTCCTCGCCCTACTTTGTGAACGCCGTCAAGGTGCCCCAACTCCTGCTCGCGTTTTCCTCGTTGCTGGCCCGGCTCTTTCCCAAGGCCAAGGTGCCGATGGCGTCGCTGACGGCCTTTTTGACCCATGACGCGGAGATCCTGGCGCGCCACCACGCGGATGAACTAGACCACATCCGCGCCAGCGAAGTGTCGTTTCGCTTTGCCGCCGCGCTGCTGGCGGCGCAGGCGGCGCTGCGCGGCGATCTGTCCGCCTGGCGCCACCCCACCTTGGCGGTGCTGGCCGGCGACGACAAACTGGCCGACGCCCAGGCCTCGCGCGCTTTGCTGCAGACCATCCCCAAGCCGCTGCTGGAACTTCACTGGTATGCCCAGAACTATCACGAGAACTTCAACGAACTCAATCGCGAAAGCGTATTTGGCGAGATTGAAGTCTGGTTGGAAAAACAACTTGCCCAAGCCTGAAATCGAGCCGCCCATGAAACTACTGACCTCTTTGTCGATCCTTTTTTTCGGCTTGATCGCAAGCGACGCCATGGCCTGGGGCGATCATCGGCTGCCAAGCTACCGCGCCTTTGAGCGCATGCCGGAGGTGGCGCAGGCGGCGCCGCCCAAGGTGGAGTCGCTGCAAGATTTCTTGCGCGCCGAAGAGCCTGCGATTGAAAAATTGCTGGCGCAACAGGAGGTCTGGGCGGCAGCCAATCTGAAGTTTTACCCAGCGCTTCCGGCCGCGCTGGCGTTCAAAGCGAATCCCGCGCTGGGCGAAGAGGGGCTGAAAAAAGGGTTCTTGATGGCCTTGCGCGTGGCGCCCAACTATCCCTTTGCGCTGTACTACCAGCCCGATCCGCGCAAGCCGCGGCCCGCTGGCGCAGCGCTGGCGCACGCCAGCGTGAACACCTTGCCGGTGAGCGCCGGCGTGGCGCTGAGCTATTTCCCACTGAAAGCCAACGAGTCGATCGATGCCCTGTCGGTCTTGGCCACGGCGACCGAAGAGCCGGACAATGGCCTGGACATCAACCTCTGGGCCGACAACCCTTCAGAGTGGGGGAAATTGATGGGCCTGGGCCCGCAGCCCTTCGGCAATCCGTCGCTGCCCTATTCGTCGCAGGCGCCGTTTCACATGGGTTTCTATCACGAGAGTCCGGCGATCTACAAGGCCGCCAGCTTTGTCACCCACACTTTTCCCCTGCTGCGTCATCACCAGTTCGCCACGCTCTCCATCTTGGCGCTGCGCACCGGTCACCCCTATTGGGGCTGGCGCTTCGCCGGCATCGCAATGCACTACTTGCAGGACCTCAGCCAGCCGTTCCACGCCAGTCTGTCGCCCGGCGACGGGGTGGCGAAGATGATCGGCATCAACGTGCTGGCCATGGTGGGCCTGCCCAAGTGGAAGGACGATTTGGTCATCCTGCTGTCCAATCGCCACCTCGCACTGGAGGCCTATCAGGCCACGGCCATGCGCCGCAATGCCGTTCTGCAGCAGGACTCGTCGCTGGAAATCTCCCTCAGGGCGATGGACATGGATGGCAGTTACCCGGCCTGGAGCGACAACTACCTGCGCGACGTGGTTTCCGCGCAAGCCGCAGCCAAGGCCGCCACCGTGGTGCAGGCGATATTGAAGAGCATGCCCAAGACCTATGTCGCCGATCCGCAGTTTGACTTTGGCCCTCAATCGAGCACGATCGCCTTGAACGATGAGGTCGGGAAGACCGCCTCGTCCGAGGCAAAGCAGCAGCTCGAAGCCACGATCGCCGCGCTCTTGGGAAATTACGGCGCACACAGTCGCAATGCCTTGCGCGGCATCCTCAAGGCCAGCAGTCCATAGGGCCAGGCACAGGCCTGCGGCCAGCGCCGCATGGCGCCTGCGCTGGCGCCGGTGTCAGTTGAACAGGGCCGCAATGCGGGCCCGATCGGGCTGCCGGACCACGCCTTTTTCGGTGATCAGCGCAGTCACCAGTTCGGCCGGCGTGATGTCAAAGGCCGGGTTGCGCACCTGCACCCCCGGCGCCGCCCACTGGCAGTCGCGAAAGCCCGTCACCTCATCGGCCGCGCGTTCCTCGATCGGAATCGCGTTGCCGTCGGCCAGCGCGAGATCGATGGTGGACAGCGGGCAGGCCACATAAAACGGAATGCCGTGGCGCTGCGCCAGCACCGCCACCATGTAGGTGCCGATCTTGTTGGCCACGTCGCCATTCGCCGCCACGCGGTCGGTGCCGACAATGACCGCGTCAACCTCAGCGCAGCGCATCAAATGCCCGGCCATGTTGTCGGTGATCAGCGTCACGGGAATGCGCTCCTGCACCATCTCCCAGGCCGTGAGCCGCGCGCCCTGCAGGAAGGGTCGGGTCTCGTCGGCAATCACCGCGATGCGTTTGCCCGCCTCCACCGCCGAGCGGATCACGCCCAGCGCCGTGCCATGTCCGGCCGTGGCCAGGGCCCCGGCATTGCAGTGCGTCAGCACCCTGGCGCCATCGCTCAACAGGGCCGCGCCGTGCACGCCCAGGGCGCGGTTGATGCGCACATCTTCTGCGGATATTTCATGGGCTTCTTCCAGCAGTCGCTCGGCGATGGCCGGCACCGCCGCGTGCCGGTGCGCCTCCCACAGGGCGCGCATGCGCTTGAGCGCCCAGAACAGGTTCACCGCCGTGGGGCGGCTGGCCGCCAGCACCTCGAAGGCGTCTTGCAGGCCGGCCGTGAAGCACTCAGGACTGGCCAGGCGCAGCGTCAAGGCTTCCAGCGCGACACCGTAGGCCGCAGCGCAGCCAATGGCGGGCGCGCCGCGCACCACCATGCTGCGGATGCCCTGCGCAACCTGGGCCGCATTCGCGTAGCACAGGTATTCGAAGCGCGCCGGCAGCACCCTTTGATCGATCATCTCCAGCAGGCCGGCGCGCCAGCGCAGCGTCTGAACCGGCTGCGTCATGGCTTGCTCCCCGGGCCGTAGCCTTTGAATTTTTCCAGCACCGCCTGCATCTGCTCGGACGAAAGAATCGTCGGCGCCCCCAGTTGCACGGCGCTCCAGTACTGGGCGCACAGCGACTCCACTTCCAGCGCCAGCGCCAGCGCCGCGTCCAGGTCTTTGCCCAGGGCGATCATGCCGTGGTTGCCGAGCAGGCAGGCGCGTCGGTCCTGCAAGGCCGCCAGCGCGGCGTCGGACAACTCCTGCGTGCCGAACAGCGCATAGGGCGCGCAGCGGATGCTGTCGCCCCCGGCGGCGGCGATCATGTAATGAAAGGCCGGCAGCTCGCGCTGCAGGCAGGCCAGCGTGGTGGCGTAGCGCGAGTGCGTGTGCACCACCGCCGCCACGTCGCTGCGCGCGGCCAGCAGGTCGCGGTGAAAGCGCCATTCGCTCGAAGGCTGGCCGCCCGCGAGCACGGCGCCGGCGTAGTCCATCTCGACCATGGCCGACGCGCGCAAATCCTCGGCCGGCACACCCGAGGGCGTGACCAAGAAGGACGCCCCGAGGCGCCCACTGAGATTGCCGGAACTGCCGCGGTTCAGACCCAGCGCGGCCAGGCGCTGCATGCCCCGCACCATGGCCTCGCGCAGCGCCGCTTCGTCGCCCGACATTGGCGCCAGCGCGCGCATCACGCCGCCCTGAGCACGCGGCCCGCCACGGCGTCCAGGCGCTGCAACTGCAGCGGGTCGCGCGCCTCGGGCGCCGTGATGAGCGCGTGCTGCAAGGCGCTGCGACAGCCGCAGCTCGGTGCGCAGGCGTCGGCTTGCACGCGCGGCGCCACGGCTTGCACCATGCTGCGCGCCTTGTCGGCATTCGCCAGCAGGACCTTGACGATGGCCTCCACCGTGACGTCCTCGTGGTCTGGATGCCAGCAGTCGAAGTCGGTCACCATGGCCACGCTGGCGTAGCAGATCTCGGCCTCGCGCGCCAGCTTGGCTTCGGGCATGTTGGTCATGCCGATGACGTCGCAGTTCCAACTGCGGTAAAGCTCCGATTCGGCCAGACTGGAAAACTGCGGGCCCTCCATCACCAGGTAGGTGCCGCCGCGCGCCACCTCGATACCGCAGTGGCGCGTGGCCGCTTCGATGTGATCGCCCAGGCGCGAACACACGGGTCGCGCCATCGAGACATGGGCCACGAGTCCGGTGCCAAAGAAGCTCTTTTCGCGGGCGAAAGTGCGATCGATGAACTGGTCCACGAGCACGAACATGCCGGGGCGCAAATGCTCCCGCAGCGAGCCCACGGCGCTGACCGAGATCAGGTCCGTCACGCCGGCGCGCTTGAGCGCGTCGATGTTGGCGCGGTAATTGATTTCCGACGGGGGGATGCGGTGACCGCGTCCATGGCGCGGCAGGAACACCATGGACTGCTCGCCGAGTTCACCGAACAGCAGCTCGTCCGACGGCTCGCCAAAGGGCGAAGCCACGCGCGCCCAGCGCTTGTTGCTCAGCCCCTCGATGTCGTAAACGCCGCTGCCACCCACGATGCCCAGCACGGGCTTTGGTTTGTTGATCGTCATGGTGTCATCTTATCCCGACCCCCGACGCTGCTGGCCACGCGCGCTATTTTTTGTCGCGCAGTTCGCGCCGCAAAATCTTGCCCACCGGCGTCTTGGGCAGCTCCGTGCGGAACTCCACCAGCTTGGGCTGCTTGTAGCCCGTCATGTTGATCTTGCAGTAGTCGCGCACCTGGGCTTCGCTCAGGTTCGGGTCTTTCTTCACGATCACCAGCTTGACCGCTTCGCCCGATTTTTCGTCGGCCATGCCCACGCAGGCGCATTCCATCACGCCCGCCAGGCCGGCGACCACGTCCTCGATCTCGGTGGGGTAAACGTTGAAGCCGCTGACCAGAATCATGTCCTTCTTGCGGTCCACGATCCTGAAATAACCGCGCTCGTCCATCACGCCCACGTCGCCGGTCTTGAAGTAGCCATCCTCGGTCATGGACTTGGCGGTTTCATCCGGCCGCTGCCAGTAACCGGCCATCACCTGCGGGCCCTTGATCGCGATCTCGCCAGGCTGACCCAGCGCCACTTCCACGCCGTCGTCGTCGAGCAGTTTGACCCAGGTGCTGGAGACCGGCACGCCGATCGTGCCCGAGTACTCGGTCGCCGTCACCGGGTTCGAGGTGGCAATCGGCGAGGTCTCGCTCAAACCGTAACCCTCGGCGATGGGGCAGCCGGTCTTCTCGAACCAGAGTTTGGCCACGGCGCTTTGCACGGCGGTGCCGCCGCCCGCCGACACCACCAGGCTGCTCCAGTCCACCTTGCCGAAGTCGGGGTGATTCGCCAGTCCGTTGAACAGCGTATTGACCGCCGGAAAAACGTGGATTTTGTGCTTGGCCAATTCAGCCAGCACCGCCACCATGTCGCGCGGATTCGGGATCAGGATCAGCTTGCCGCCCAGCCGCATGGACAGCATCATGTCCACCGTGAAGGCGAAGATGTGGTACAGGGGCAGGGCGCAGACTTCGACCATCTGCTCACCCGCCGGAATCTTCTTTAGCGCCGGCTGAAACCAGGCCTCGGCCTGCAGCAGATTGGCCACCAGGTTGCGATTGAGCAGCACGGCGCCCTTGCTCACGCCCGTCGTGCCGCCGGTGTATTGCAACACCGCCACGTCATCGGGCTTGACCTCGGGCATTTTCAGCGTGCCACGGCGGCCCGTGCTCAGCGCATCGTTGAAGCGCACGGCGCCGGGCAGGCTGAAGGCGGGGACCAACTTCTTGACGCTGCGCACGACGTAGTTCACCAGCGCGCCCTTGAGCCAACCCAACTGGTCTCCCATGGCGCACAGCACGACGTGCTTGACGGGCGTCTTGGCGATGCATTGCTCCAGGGTGGTGGCGAAGTTTTCCAGGATGACGATGGCCTTGGCGCCCGAGTCCTTGAGCTGGTGCTCGAGCTCGCGCGGCGTGTACAGCGGATTCACGTTCACCACCACCAGACCGGCACGCAGGATGGCCGCGACCGCCACCGGGTATTGCGGCACGTTGGGCATCATGATGGCGACGCGGTCGCCCTTGACCAGCCCCAGCCCCTGCAGGTAGGCGGCAAAGGCGCGGCTCAGGGTGTCGGTCTGGGCGTAGGAAATGTCCTTGCCCATGAAGCTGTAGGCGGTGCGGCTGCCGTACTTCTGAAAGGCCTCGTCAAACAGGGCCGACAGCGACGCGTACTGCGTCGCATCGATGTCCGCGGGAACGCCTTCGGGGTAGGACTTGAGCCAGATACGTTCGGTCATGCATGTCTCCAGATCGGTTGATGACAGGGACCGTCAGTTCGCGATGTGCACGCCATCGCGAAATGTCAGTCTCTGGTAAGGCACGAATTCTGCCTCGAATTTCCGGGCCGCCCACTTATGTTTTCCCTAACTTTCATGCGACCAGTCCAAAGACACGAAAGGCCCCGGGCTGGACGCCGCGGGGCCTTTGAAAAGATCCTGGATCAGTTTGACCCGCGCGCACGTGGGTCAAGCGACGCTCTGCCCAAAAATGGTCAGGCCCTGAGCACCGTCAACACTTCGTCGAGCATCTTCTTGGCGTCGCCAAACAGCATGCGGTTGTTCTCTTTGTAGAACAGCGGGTTGTCCACGCCGGCATAGCCCGAGGCCATGCTGCGCTTCATCACGATCGAGGTCTTGGCCTTCCAGACTTCGAGCACCGGCATGCCGGCGATGGGGCTGGTGGGGTCGTCCTGGGCGCCCGGGTTCACGATGTCGTTGGCGCCAATCACCATCACCAGATCGGTCTTGGGGAAGTCGTCGTTGAGCTCATCCATTTCGAACACGATGTCGTAAGGCACCTTGGCCTCGGCCAGCAGCACGTTCATGTGGCCCGGCATGCGACCGGCCACCGGGTGAATGCCAAAGCGCACGTTCACGCCCTTTTCGCGCAGCAGTTTGGTGATTTCATACACCGTGTGCTGGGCCTGGGCCACCGCCATGCCGTAGCCGGGAACGATGACCACGCTCTTGGCTTCGCGCATCAACTCCGCCGTCTCGGCGGCGTTCACGGGACTCACCTCGCCCGCGGGCTGGGCAGCGCCCCCGGCCGGCTTGGGCGCTGCGCTGGTGGTGCCGAAGCCACCGGCAATCACGCTGATGAAACTGCGCGCCATGGCCTTGCACATGATGTAGGACAGGATGGCGCCGCTGGAGCCCACCAGGGCGCCGGTGACGATCAGCAAGTCGTTGGACAGCATGAAGCCGGTGGCCGCTGCGGCCCAACCCGAGTAGCTGTTGAGCATGGACACCACCACCGGCATGTCGGCGCCGCCAATGGCCATCACCATGTGGATGCCGAACAGCAGGGCGATCGCCGTCATCACCAGCAGCGGCGTCATGGTGGCGCCTTCCTGCATGAACTCGCGGCCGAAATAAATCACCACCAGCAGACCCAGCAGATTCATCCAATGCCGAGCGGGAAGCAGCAGCGGGTTGCCGCCGATGCGCCCGGAGAGCTTGCCAAAGGCGATGATGGAGCCGGAGAAGGTCACCGCGCCGATCAGGATGCCGACGTAGATTTCCATCTCGTGGATCGACTTGGCCGCACCGACCACGCCCTTGGTGGCTTCCGGGTCGATGTAGGTGGCAAAGCCCACCAGCATCGCGGCCAGACCGACCATGCTGTGCATCAAGGCCACGAGTTCGGGCATCTGCGTCATCTGCACGGTTTTCGCTGCGTACAGACCGATGGAGCCGCCGATCAGCATGGCGCCGATGATCCAGGGAATGCCGGCCCAGGTGACCTGCGGGCCGAATACCGTGGCCAGCACCGCCAGCGTCATGCCGATCATGCCGTAGAGGTTGCCGCGCAAGGCGGTTTGCTGATTGGACAGACCGCCCAGGCTCAGGATGAAAAGAATCGTTGCTCCGATATAGGAGACGGTTGCCAGACTTGCAGACATGAGTCGTCTCCCTTATTTACGGAACATGGCCAGCATGCGCTGGGTCACGGCGAAGCCGCCGAACATATTGATGGCGGTGAGCACGATGCCCGCCCCGGCCACCCAGCGTATGAGCTCATCGGGGCGACCGCTGGCGCCCGCGATGGGCGAGATCTGCACCAGCGCGCCGATGGCGATGATGCTGCTGATGGCGTTGGTCACGCTCATCAGCGGCGTGTGCAGCGCCGGCTTGACGTTCCACACCACCATGTAGCCGACGAAGCAGGCCAGCACGAACACCGTGAAGTGCGACAGGAACTCCTTGGGCGCGTTTGCACCGATGAGCCAGAACAGCGCTGCGGCCACACCGAAGACGATGGCCAGTTGGCTGCCCGCCATGGGTTCGGCGTCGCCGTGGCCATGACCACCCTTCTTCGCCGCCGGGGCTGCCGCCGGCTTGGCCGCAGCCGCAGGCGCTGGCGCGACCTTGGGCGCCGGTGCGGGCCAGGTGATGGCGCCTTCCTTGGTGACGGTCAGGCCGCGGATGGCCTCGTCTTCCATGTTGACGTTGATCACGCCGTCCTTGGTCTTGCACAGCTCCTCGCACAGACGAAACAGATTGTTGGCGTACAGCGTGGACGACTGCGTGGACAGGCGCGAGACCAGGTCGGTGTAGCCGACGATGGTCACGCCGTGCTTGACCACCGACTGGCCGGGCTCGGTCAGCTCGCAGTTGCCGCCCTGCTCGGCCGCCATGTCGACGATGACGCTGCCGGGCTTCATGCTCTGCACCATCTCGGCGGTGATCAGCTTGGGCGCGGGCCGTCCCGGGATCAGCGCCGTGGTGATGATGATGTCGACCTCCTTGGCCTGCTTGGCGTACATCGCGCGCTGGGCGAGCTGGAAGCCCTCGCTCATCACCTTGGCATAGCCGCCGCCGCCCGAACCTTCTTCCTCGTACTCGACCTTGACGAACTCGCCGCCCAGTGACACCACCTGATCGGCCACTTCGGCGCGGGTGTCGTTGGCGCGCACGATGGCGCCCAGGCTGGCAGCGGTGCCGATCGCCGCCAGGCCGGCCACGCCGGCGCCAGCGATGAAGACCTTGGCCGGCGGCACTTTGCCCGCAGCCGTGATCTGGCCGTTGAAGAAGCGGCCAAAGGCATTCGCGGCCTCGACGACGGCGCGGTAGCCGGCGACGCCGGCCTGCGAGGTCAGCGCGTCCATCTTCTGGGCGCGACTCAGGGTGCGCGGCAACGCGTCGATGGCCAGCACCGTGACGCGGCGCTCGGACAGCGCCTTGAGCAAGTCGGGGTTCTGCGCCGGCCAGATGAAGCTCACCAGCGTCAGGCCCTCGTGCAGCATCGCAACTTCGTCGAGGGTGGGGGCGCGCACCTTGAACACGATGTCGGCAGCGGCCCACAGCGCGGCCGCATCGGGCTCGATGGTGGCGCCAGCGGCGCGATAGGCGTCGTCGCTGATGATGGAGGCGTCGCCCGCACCGGCTTCGACGCTGACGGAAAAGCCCAGCTTGATGAGCTTGCCCACCACCTCGGGCACGGTGGCCACGCGCTTTTCGCCGGGGAAGATTTCGCGCGCAACGCCGATGCGCTGCGCCGTTTGAGTGTTCGCGGGGGCAGCGGCCGTGGCCGATGTCGTCCCAGTTGCTACGCCAGTCTGCATGAAGCGACTCCTAGACTAAGTGATGGAAACAGCTCGCGCAGTGACTCACCGTGGGCCAGCCATGTGCAGCTACTGCGGCGCAGAGCTTAACTGAAAACACCGTTGTTCCAGCCCAAATCGAGCATGATGTGCGTCAATGAAGTGCCAATCTCTCACATTCAGTTGAGGACAGAGCACGCGCGCTTCGCCGCTTGGGTCTGTCCCGCAATCTCAATCAGTTGAGGACAGAGCACGCGCGCTTCGCGTCGCTTTGGTCTGTCCCGCAATGTTTCATAATTGGGAATGAGCACTCGATGGAAACCCAACGTCACCGTGGCCGCCGTGATCGAGCAGGGCGGGCGCTTTCTGCTGGTGGAAGAACACACGTCCGAGGGCTTGAAGCTGAACAA
>CAIMSP010000151.1 GCA_903844215.1 uncultured beta proteobacterium
CACCAAGCGCAACGTGGATGTGCGCTTTTTGGACATCGGCGACGTGCAAAAAATGGGCGGCGACAAGGTCAAGGTGGTGATCAAGGTGCGCAACGGCATCGAGGCCGAGTTGTCCAAGAAGATCCAGCGCCTGATCAAGGAGAGCAAGCTCAAAGTTCAGGCGTCGATCCAGGGCGATGCGGTGCGCGTCAATGGCGCCAAGCGCGACGATCTGCAGGCCGCGATGGCGCTGATCCGCAGCGACATCACCGACGTGCCGCTGAGCTTCAACAATTTCCGCGACTGACCCCGCCGCAAGCGCACGATGCAAGCCTTTCGCCGCCGCGTCGCCTGGCGCATCGCCAGCGCCGCCCTGCCCTTGGCGCTGCTGGCGGCGGCGCTGAGCTGGCTGCTGGTGCGCGCACAGGATGGCGTC
The DNA here is from genome assembly GCA_903844215.1 of uncultured beta proteobacterium. Classification (GTDB taxonomy): domain Bacteria; phylum Pseudomonadota; class Gammaproteobacteria; order Burkholderiales; family Burkholderiaceae_C; genus CAIKVZ01. The sequence goes on from CAIMSP010000151.1 coordinate 416, forward strand.
GCCGCGGCCGCCTTGAGCGCAGTCGCGGTCGTGCTGCTGGCAACCCTGCTGTGCGCTGGCGCGCTGTACCGCTTCGTGCTTGAGCTCTCCGAGGAGCACCGGCGCAAGGCACAGGAGGTGCTGGAGTCACACATTTCAATGATGGAGGCGCTGGGTCGCGCCATCGCCAAACGCGACTCCGACAACGGCACACACAATTTTCGCGTCGCCTGGATCTCGGCCGCGCTGGGTGAGGCCATGGGGCTGACCGGCAGCAAGATGCAAGAACTCATTGCCGGCGCCTTTTTGCACGATGCGGGCAAGATCGGTATTCCGGACGCGATCCTGCTCAAGCCGGGAAAGCTCACGCCCGAGGAGATGGCCATCATGTGCAGCCATGTCGCCATGGGCGAGGAAATCGTCACCGGCGCGGGTTGGCTCGAAGGCGGCAAGGCGGTGGTGGCCTGCCACCACGAGAAATGGGACGGCTCGGGCTACCCGCGCCAGCTCGCGGGCGAGGCCATTCCGCTGGTGGCGCGCATCTTCGCCATCGCCGACGTGTTCGACGCGCTGTGCTCGCGGCGGCCCTACAAGGAGCCGTTCCCGGTGGAGTTGGCGATGGAAATCCTGCACCAGAGCGCGGGCACGCATTTCGACCCCAGCCTGATCCTGGAATTCACCCACCTGTCCAAGCACATCCACGCCACGGTGATGAACGCCAGCGAAGACCAGGCCCGCGCTCTGATGGAGACCATGGTGCGCAAACACTTTGCGGCCTGAGGTGGGTAGCCCTCGCATGGCAGCACATCCGCAACGCCGTTTTGCACTGCGCCTGCTGGCCGGCTTGCTGGGGCTGAGCGCGCTGCCGGCGCGCTCCCAGTCGGTGCAACTGTCGGGCATGCTGGGCCGCAAGGCCTTGCTCATCGTCAATGGCACGGCGCCGAAATTAGTGGCTCCGGGCGAATCGCATCAGGGGGTGAAAGTGCTGTCAACCGCAGGTGAGCAGGCGGTACTGGAGATCGGCGGCCAACGCCAGACGCTGCGCGTGGGCGAGTCCCCGGTGAGTGTCGGGGGCTCGGGCGCGGGCAGTGGCGCCAGGATCACGCTGAGCGCGAGCTCGGGCGGACACTTCTTGAGCCAGGGAATGATCAACGGACGCAGCGTGCAATTCATGGTCGATACCGGAGCCAGCCTGGTCACGCTCAGCGTGGCCGAGGCCGAGCGCGTGGGCCTGAACTATCGCGCCGGCCAAGCCGCGCGCATGAACACGGCCAACGGCGTCGCGCAAGGCTGGCGCATGAAGCTCAACACGCTGCGCCTGGGCGAGGTCGAGCTGTTCGATGTCGAGGCCATCGTCTCGCCGCTGGCCATGCCCTATGTGCTGCTGGGCAACAGCTTTCTGAGCCGTTTTCAGATGCAGCGCGACAGCGACCAGATGACGCTGGAACGCCGCTACTAATCCAACTTATTTCTTCGCGCCCAGCTTGGATTCCTGCCCCTTCACCAGGCGCTGAATATTCTCGCGGTGGCGCCAGATCAGCAGCGCGCTCATGACCATCACGGTCGCCGCAATCCAAGGCTCGGGGCGGCCCAGCAGCGCGTCCCCCAGCACGTAATAGGCCGGCGCCGACAGGGCGGCGGTGAGGGCAGCGAGCGACGAATAGCGAAACACCACGGCCATGAAGAGCCAGGTCAACAGCACCGCCAGCCCGAGCCAGCCGCTGATGCCGAGCAACACGCCGGCCGCAGTGGCCACGCCCTTGCCGCCCTTGAAGCCAAAAAACACCGGGTACAGATGGCCCAGGAAGGCCGCCAGGCCGACCAGTGCCACCGTGCCCGCGCCCAGACCCCAGGCGCCGCCCCAAGCCACCACCAGGGCCACCGGCAACCAGCCCTTGACGCCGTCGAGCAGCAGCGTCAGCACGGCGGCCGATTTGCTGCCAGAGCGCAGCACATTGGTCGCGCCGGGGTTCTTGCTGCCGTAGGAACGCGGGTCGTTCAAGCCCATCACGCGGCTCACGATCACCGCGAAGGAAAGCGAACCCAGCAGGTAAGCCAGCAGCGTCGCCAACAGCGGCAACAGCAGATTGTTTGTATCCAAGAAAGTCTCCAGAGTTGGCGTCATTCTGCCAGCGCCGCCAGCGCACCCCAGCCCAAGCCAGGTTTCACAAGGGCAAGGCGCATTGCACCGGCTTCGCGTCGAGCAAGCTGGCGCAGACCTTGGGGTCCAGACCGATCAGGAAACCGCGCCGCCCGCCGTTGATGAGAATCAGCGCCAGCGCCAGGATGCTCTCCTCGACGTACACCGGCATCGGACGGCGCGTGGCAAACGGCGAAGTCCCACCGACCAAATAGCCGCTGTGCCGGTTTGCGACCAGGGGCTGACACGGCTCGACCGACTTGGCGCCGATCTGGCGCGCCAGGTTCTTCGTGGACACCTTGCGGTTGCCGTGCATCAACACCACCAGCGGTTTGGCGTCCTGGTCCTGCATGATCAGCGTCTTGACGACGGCAAAGGGATCAAAGCCCAGCACTTGCGCACTGTGCGTGGCGCCGCCGTGCTCCAGGTACTCGTAGGGGTGCTCGCTGTACGCCACCTGCTGCGCGCGCAGGAACTGGGTGGCCGGGGTGTCGCTCACGCGCAGCTGAGCGTTGACTTTTTTTTGCATGGAGAAGTGGGCCCGCAGGGGTGCAGGCGCGGTGCCAGTACGATCGGCTATTTTCACCGATGCCCCGGACCCTGCGTTGTGCGGCGTCGGGTCGGTCCCCACCCACAAGGAAGCCATGCGTTATTTGCTGTTCGTGCTGTTGCTGCTGAGCGGTTTGGCCCGCGGCGAGGCCCTGTTGAGCAACACCGGCCAGCGCCAAAGCGTGTCGCTCAACGGCGCCTGGGCCAGCATCATCGACCCCTACGAGACCGGCTACTACAACTACCGGCACCAAGCCTACGACCAGGAACAGCCGCCCTCGCTCTCGGCCTTCTTCATGAACCACCACGCCCGCGACAAGGCCGAACTGGTGGAGTACGACTTCGACCAATCGCCCACGTTAAACGTCCCCGGCGACTGGAACACGCAGCGCGAAAGCCTCTTCTACTACGAAGGAACGGTCTGGTTCAAGCGCAGCTTCGACGACCCCCGAGGCGACCCGCAACACCGCTTGTTTGTCTATTTCGGCGCGGTGAACTACCAGGCCGAGGTCTATCTCAACGGCCACAAGCTGGGCCGACACGAGGGCGGCTTCACGCCGTTCAATTTTGAGCTCACTTCCCTGCTTCGGCCCAAGGCCAACTTTCTGGTCGTGAAGGTGGACAACCGGCGCCTGATCGAGGCCGTGCCGACGGTGAACACCGACTGGTGGAACTACGGCGGCATCACGCGCGAGGTGCTGCTGATCGAAGAGCCCAAGAGCTTTATCCAGGACTACCAGATCCAGTTGAAGAAGAACTCACCCCAGACGATTGCCGGCTTCGTGCAACTGCAAGGCGCGGCCGACGGCGAGGTGGTGCAGATCGAGATTGCGGAACTGGGTTTGCTGCAGTCGCTCACGACGCACAAGGGCTACGCGGCATTTGAAATCACGTCGGACAAGATCCATTACTGGTCGCCGCAAGCGCCCAAGCTGTACCAGGTTGTCGTGCAAACCGCCTCGCAGCGCCTGCGCGACGACATCGGCTTTAGAACCATCAGCACACGGGGCCCCGACATCTTGCTCAACGGCAAGTCGATTTACTTGCGCGGCATCAGCATCCATGAAGAAAACCCGCTGCGTGGCGCGCGCGCCTTCAGCCAAGCGGACGCGCTGCAGGCGCTGACCTGGGCCAAGGAGTTGGGCTGCAACTACGTGCGTCTGGCCCACTACCCGCACAACGAGCACATGCTGCGCCTGGCCGACCAACTGGGCTTGCTGGTGTGGGAGGAAATTCCGGTTTACTGGACGGTGGACTTCGGCAACCCCGCCACGCTGAAGAACGCCCGGCAGCAGTTGAGCGAAGCCATCAGCCGGGACCGCAACCGCGCCTCCATCATCGTCTGGTCGATGGCCAACGAGACCCCGCCCTCGGCCGCGCGCAACGCCTTCCTGCTCAGCCTGATGGAGCAGGCCCGCGCCCTGGACTCGACGCGGCTGCTGAGCGCCGCGCTGCAGCATCACGCCAAGGCGTCAGACCCCTTGACCCAGGTCTTGGACGACCGCATCGGCGCGCAACTCGACCTGATTGGCGTGAACGAATACATCGGCTGGTACGGCGGCCTGCCCTCGGATGCGCCCAGAACGAGCTGGGACATCGGCTTTGACAAGCCGGTCGTGGTGTCGGAATTTGGCGCCGGTGCGGTCGCAGGAAGGCACGGCAGCCGCGACGAACGCTGGACCGAGGAGTACCAGGAATACCTGTACCAGCAGACGCTGCTGATGCTGGAATTGATGCCCAACCTGCGCGGCGTGAGCCCCTGGATCCTGGCCGACTTTCGCTCACCCAAGCGGCTGCTCCCCGGCGTTCAGGACGGCTGGAACCGCAAGGGCTTGATCTCCAACACCGGCATCAAGAAGAAGGCCTTCTTCACGCTGCGCGGGTTCTACGAAAAGAAGGAACTGGAATACCGCTGAGGGTCACGCCCGCCCGTCAGATCAAACCGCCGGGTCGCGGATGTCCCAACGGATGGCGTCGATCGCGCTCAACACCTCGGGCGTCAGCGTCATGCCCGCAGCGTCCAGGTTTTCATCCAGTTGGGCCACGCTGGTCACACCAATGATGCTGCTGGCCACCTGCCACTTGCTCTGGCAAAAAGCCAGCGCCATTTGCGTCGGCGTCAGGCCATGCTCGCGTGCCAGCGCGTTGTAGCGCTTGGCTGCAGCCAGCGAGGCCGGGCGTCCCCAACGCTGCTTCTTCATGGATTCGAACAGGCTCATGCGGCCCTTGGCGGCATCGGGCGCCTCCAGGCCGGCCGCGTCGTATTTGCCGCTGAGCAGACCAAAGCCCAGGGGCGAATAGGCCAGCAGGGACACGCCCAGGCGGTGCATGGTTTCGTCCAGCCCGTTCTCTACGGACCGGTTGATCAGGCAATAAGGGTTTTGCACCGTCGCCACGCGCGGCAAGCCGTGCTGCTCTGCCAGGCGCACAAACTCGTGCACGCCATAGGGCGACTCATTCGACAGGCCGATGGCGCGCACCTTGCCGGCCGCCACGAGCGTGGCCAACGCCCGCAACTGCGCATGGATGGAGGTGACTTCCTGCTCCTTGCTCGGGTCGAAATACAGCGCGCCAAAGGACGGCACGTTGCGCACCGGCCAGTGGATCTGGTACAGGTCGATGACCTCGGTTTGCAAGCGCTTCAAGGACGCGTCGCAGGCGGCAATGATGTCGCTGCCCGTCAGGTCCGCCGCGCCGCCGCGAATCCAGTTCATGCCGCGTGCCGGGCCGGCCACCTTGGTCGCGAGGACCAGTTTCTGGCGCGCCCCTGGGCGCTTGGCAAACCAGTTGCCGATGATGGTTTCGGTGGCGCCAAAGGTGGGCGCGCGCGCCGGCACCGAATACATCTCGGCGCTGTCGATGAAATTCACTCCGCGCTCCAGCGAGCGGTCCAGAATGGCGTGTGCGGTGCTCTCGTCCACCTGCTCGCCAAAGGTCATGGTGCCCAGGCAGTAGGTGGTGACATGCAGGTCGGATTGTCCAAGGGTGATGGTTTTCATGGGGGCCGAGTATGCTTCATCGGCTGTCAGAATGTTCCAAGGCCGGCGGGAGACACTTGGAATCAAAAGGAGAATGCAATGAACACGATTTACGACCAGCACCTGGACAAGAACGAGGCCAATTTCGTCGCCCTCTCGCCGCTGAGCTTTGTCGAGCGCAGCGCCGAAGTGTTTGGCGACCTGCCCTCGGTGGTGCACGGCGCGCGCCGCTACACCTGGGCCCAAACGCGGGAGCGCGCGGCGCGACTGGCTGCGGCGCTGCGCTCGCTGGGCGTGGTGCGCGGCAGCACCGTGAGCGTGATGCTGCACAACACGCCCGAGATGGTGGAGGCGCATTACGCCGTTCCGGCCCTGAACGCCGTGCTCAACACGCTCAACACCCGGCTGGACGCGCCGCTGCTGGCCTGGCAGATGAAGCACTGCGAGACCCAGGTGCTGATCACCGACCGCGAGTTCGCGCCCACCATTGCGGGGGCGCTGGCCCTGCTGCGCCAGGAGCACGGCCAGGAGGTGGTCGTGATCGACGTGAGCGACAGCGAATACCGCGGCGCAGGCGAGTTGCTGGGGTCGTGCGAGTACGAAGCGCTGCTCGCGGCGCACGCCCCCGTGGCGCAGTTGCAGGGGCCGGCCGACGAATGGGACGCCATCGCCGTGAGCTACACCTCGGGCACCACCGGCGACCCCAAGGGCGTGGTCACGCACCACCGCGGCGCCTACCTGAATGCGGTGTGCAACGCCGTCACCTGGACCATGCCGAATTTCCCGGTCTATCTGTGGACGCTGCCGATGTTTCACTGCAATGGCTGGTGCTTCCCCTGGACCGTGGCGATGCTGGGCGGAACCCACGTGTGCCTGCGCCGGGTTGATGCCCAGTCCATTCTTCACGCCATCACGACGCACAAGGTGGATCACTACTGCGCCGCGCCGATCGTGCACAGCCTGCTGATCGCCGCGCCCGCCGCGCTGCGCGAAGGCATACAGCACAAGGTGCGCGCCATGGTGGCGGGCGCCGCGCCCCCGGCTTCGATGATCGAGGGCATGGCGCGCATCGGTTTTGACATCACCCATGTGTACGGTCTGACCGAGGTCTACGGTCCCGCCGCCGTGGCCGTGAAACGCCAGACCTGGGCCGCCCAGGACCTGTCGGAACAGACGCGACTGAACGCTCGCCAGGGCCTGCGCTACCCGCTGCAGGAAGCCATGACGGTGCGTGGCGCCGACGACATGCTCGAAACGCCGGCCGACGGCCAGACCATGGGCGAGATCATGTTTCGCGGCAACATCGTGATGAAGGGCTACCTGAAGAACCCGGCGTCCACCGCCAAGGCCTTTGAAGGCGGCTGGTTCCACACCGGCGACCTGGCCGTGATGGAGCCGGATCGCTACGCCAAGATCAAGGACCGCAGCAAGGACATCATCATCTCGGGCGGCGAGAACATCAGCTCGCTCGAAGTCGAGGACGCCCTGTACCGCCATCCGGACGTGGTGGCCTGCGCGGTGGTGGCCAAGCCCGACCCCAAGTGGGGCGAAACCCCGCTGGCCTTTGTGGAACTCAAGGACGGCGCGAGCGTGAGCGCAGCCGAACTGGTGGCGCATTGCAAGGCGCTGCTGGCGGGCTACAAAGTGCCGCGCGACATCCGCTTTGAGCCGATTCCGAAAACATCCACCGGCAAGATCCAGAAATTCGTGCTGCGCGAGCGCGCCACGTCCAGCGCCGCGCTCGACTGACGCGCGCGCACGCCCACCCCAAGGAGATCCCATGAACAGCAGCGAAACTTCCATCACCTCGACACGCGATGCACGCGGCGTGGTCACGCTCACGCTCAATCGTCCGGCTCAATTCAATGCGCTGTCCGAAGCGTTGATGACCGAGATGCAACGCGAACTCGACGCCTTGGCACGGGACGAGGGCGTGCGCGTGCTCGTGCTGGCGGCCTCAGGCAAGGCCTTTTGCGCCGGGCACGATCTGAAAGAAATGCGCGCCGCGCCCTCGAGCGCCTACTACCAGAAGCTGTTCCAGCAATGCGGCAAGCTGATGCTGTCGCTGCAACAGCTGCCCGTGCCCGTGGTCGCGCGCGTCCATGGGACGGCCACGGCGGCGGGTTGCCAACTGGTCGCGACCTGCGACCTGGCGGTGGCTTCGAGCAACGCCAGGTTCGCCGTCAGCGGCGTGAATCTGGGACTGTTCTGCTCCACCCCAGCCGTGGCGCTGTCGCGCAACCTGGGGCGCAAGGCAGCGTTCGAGATGCTGGTCACGGGCGACTTCATCAACGCCGAGCAGGCACTGAGCGAGGGCCTGCTCAACCGCGTGGTCGCGCCCGAGGCGCTGGACGCCGAGGTGGAACGCCTGGTGGCCAGCATCGTGGCCAAACCCCGCGTCGCGGTGGCGCTGGGCAAGGCGCTGTTCTACCGGCAACTGGAAACCGGCATCGCTGCGGCCTACGCCGACGCGGCCCAGACCATGGCCTGCAACATGATGGACGAGGCCGCGCTCGAAGGCGTGCAGGCCTTCATCGACAAGCGCGCGCCGAACTGGAGCTGATCGCTTGACTCTGCACCCTCACCCCGGCCCTCTCCCGCGAGCGGGCGAGGGGGCTTGGGAGCTGGCCTCAATGGCAGCAAGGCTGGAGCGGCGGCCTGGGATTTTTCCCTCGCCCCGGCGGGGAGAGGGCTGGGGTGAGGGAGGTTCAGCGCGTCGTCGCCCGGGCCGCTTCCTGCAGCCGCAGCACGCGGCGCTGAACCTTGCCGGTGGTGGTCATGGGCAGCGCGTCGATGAATTCAATTTCCTTGGGGTACTCGTAGGGCGCCAACCGGCCTCTCACATGCGCCTGCAATTGCGCCACCATCTGGGCATCCCACTGCGGCCGGTCGCTGCCCAGGGTGGCGCGCAATCGGGCCAATTCAGGCGCCAGCACGACGTAGGCCTTGACCAGAGCGCCGCGGTCGCGGTCTGGTTTGGGCACGACGGCGGCATTCGCCACCGCCGCGTGCTTGACCAGGCAGTTCTCGATTTCGCCGGGGCCGATGCGGTAACCGGCGGCCTTGAACATGTCGTCCGAGCGCCCCTGATACCAGAGATAGCCGTCGGCATCGCGCGTGGCCAGGTCGCCCGTGCGGCACCAGTCGAGTGTGAACTTGGCCTGCGTGGCGGCGGCATTCTTCCAATAGCCCAGAAAGAAAATCGGATCGGCGTCGCCGTGCACGTCAAAGCGATGCAGCGCCACGTCGCCGGCCACACCCACCGGGCACTCCCGGCCCTCCTCGTCGATCACCGCCACGCGGTGGCCTGGATAGGGTCGGCCCATGCTGCCGCCTCTTGCCGGCCACAGCCTAGCGCAATTGCCCACGATGTAGTTGATCTCGGTCTGGCCGAACATCTCGTTCACGGTCACGCCCAGTTGCTGCTGGCAGTAGGCAAACACCGCGTCGCCCACGGCTTCGCCCGCGCTCATGATGGCCTGCAGTTGGAGCTTGAACTGCGGCGTCGGGCTGGGGTAGGCCTTCATCATGGCCTTGAGTGCCGTGGGAAACAAAAAAGTGTGCGTCACGCCGTGCGTCTGCAGGATTTCAAACGCCATCTCGGCGCTGAACCGACCCGGGTAGGCCACGATCTCCCGGCCAAAGTAGAGCGTGGGCAGCAGCGCATCCATCAGGCCGCCGGTCCAGGTCCAGTCGGCCGGCGACCAAAAGACGCTGCGCGCTTGCGCCGCGGTGGCGGGCGTATTCGCGTGTGGCGACGGATTGAAGCCGAACCAGTTCTGGCTGCAGACAAAGCCGCTCAGGTTGCCGAGCAGCGCGCGGTGCGGAATCAGCGCGCCCTTGGGGTCGCCAGTGGTGCCGCTGGTGTAGATCAACAGGGCGGCTTCGTCGGCCTCGGTGTCCAGCGCCGCAAAGCGGTCCGGCTGCGCGGCCAACAGGGCCGCGTAATCCAGACCCTGGCCCGCGTCGCTGGCGTCGATGGCGACCAGCTGGCGCAGCACCGGGTAGCCGCTGCGCGCGTCCAGCAAGCCCTGCAGCGCCGAGCCCTCGCACAGCGCCAGCACGGCCTCGCTGTCGAGCAGGCGAAAGGCCAGCGCCTCCGGGCCGAACAGCGTGGACAGCGGCATCGCCACCGCGCCCAGCTGCAGCACCGCCATATAGGCCACGGCCGCCTCGAAGCGCTGCGGCAGGATGATCGCCACGCGGTCGCCGCGCTGCACGCCCAGTTGCACCAGCGCGTTGGACAATCGATTGGCCTGCTGTTGCAGTTCGGCGTAGCTAAAGGACCGCGCGCCGACCCCATGCAAGCGGATGGCGATGCGCTGCGCTGCGTCCGGGCCAGCGGCCCAGCGCGCGCAGCATTCACGGGCGATATTGAATTTTTTCGGAACCAGCCAGCCGAACCGGGAGTGCAGCTCGTGGTAGTGGTCGGGCGCGTCGCCGTCGCTGCTACGCGCCATCCTCAGGACCGCAGGGCTCAATGGGTGAACGAGAGCGACAGCCCCGCACCCCAGCGCGGCGCGCTGTCGGACAGGCCATGGCCCAGGTTCGTGCTCAGGCGCAGGCCGGAGCTGAACTGGTAGCCATAGGACAGGGCCATGCTGCGCGACGCAGGCGCGTCAGGCAGCAGGTTGCTCTCCATGCGATAGGTCAAACCCAGGCTGCTGGCGGGCGAAAAATTCCAGGCGGCGCCCACGCCCGACAGCGGCAAGCTGGTGCTGGTCAGCACCTGAGGTATCACCAGGTTGAAGCTCCAGTTGCGCGAGTCGATGCGCAGTCCCAGGTTCTGCGGCTGCTGACCCACATCCACACCCCGCCCGAGCTTGACGCCCATGGGCTCGGCGTAAATCTGCAGGCCCCGGGGCACGGCCAAATCGGCCGATTGCGCGGCAGCCGCAGCGCACACCAGGGTCAGTAGCAAAGCCAGCAGTGTTTTCATGGGGAACTCACTTTCTCGAAGACAGGCGGAGGGGCGATTTCATTTTGCCCAAAAGGCAGGGAGCGGACAAGCGGGCTAAGCGCCAAAAAGAGGGCCCAAGGCCCTGCTTCAGCGGCAATTCAGGCGTCCACTAGGCGACTGAAACAGGCCCTTCTCCCCCGTATGATGGCCTGCATGTACACCTGTCAAAGAGTCGCTCAAAGCCAGACCGTTTCGATACGTAACGTACGTTACCACGTCCTCGTTTGGCACGCCGCAGACCCCGTTGACGCGGCGCCACCGCTGGTTCTGCTGCACGGTTGGATGGACGTGGCCGCGTCCTACCAGTTCATGGTGGACGCCTTCAGCGCCGACTTCATGCGCGGGCGCACGCTGATTGCCCCCGACTGGCGCGGCTTTGGTCAGACGCCCTCGGGGGGCGCGGACCACTACGCGTTTGCCGACTATCTGGGCGATCTGGATTTTCTGCTGGACCATTTTGTCGGCCAGCGGCCGGTGGATCTGGTGGGCCACAGCATGGGCGGCAACATCGCGATGCTGTACGCCGGCGTGCGCCCGGAACGCATCCGCCGCCTGGTGAACCTGGAAGGCTTTGGCATGCCCGCCACCCAGGCCGAGCAGGCACCACTGCGCTACGCCAAGTGGATGGACGGACTCAAGGCGCTGCACCGGGGCGAGCTCGCACTCAAGCCCTACGACTCGCTCGCGGGCGTGGCCCAGCGCCTGATGAAGACCAATCCGCGACTGGATTCGGACAAGGCGCATTGGCTGGCCCAGCACTGGTCCGCCCCCGTCGTTCAGGCCGACGGCTCGACCCAATGGCGCATTCTGGGCGACGCCGCGCACAAGATCGTCAGCGCCCAGTTGTACCGCTGGGAAGAAGTTCAGGCCGCCTGGCAACGCATCACGGCGCCGCTGCTGGCGGTGCAGGCCGACAGCGACAGCATGAGCCAGTGGTACCACGGCAAGTACACACTGGAGCAATACCACGAGCGGCTGAAATCCGTGGCGCAGTGCCAGATCGCGGTGATCGAGGACGCGGGACACATGCTGCAGCACGATCAACCGCAGCAACTGGCCGCGCTGCTCGAAGCATTTCTGGCCGGCCACTGACTGCTGCAAGGCTCGAGTATTTGCTGCGCGAAGCGGTGCGCCAGCGCGTGCGCCCTGGCGCCAAGGTGCCCCCACCCCGGCGCTGAACCCGCGCGCTGGCTGCGGCGCAAAGCCAAGGGCGATGCAATGGATGGGCCGGGCCCTGGCCTGGCGCTTCGACCCAGCAGCGCCGCTTGGGGCCAATCAGGGAAAAATACTCCTGTTGCCCGAATGCCTGGGCCTGGTGCGAGTTTTGCGTCGCGCGCATTGAACGAGCTTGAGCAGCAAAAATTCGTCCTCGATCAGCATGCCATCATGTCGGTGGCCGAGGTGGACGGCAGCATCAGCTACGGCAACGGTGGGCGCGCTGGCCCTGGGCGAGCTGTGCCAGGCGCTGGAGGCGGCTGCGCGTGCGCGCGATGACGCCGCTTGCCGCAGCCTGGTGCAGCAACTGCCCGCAACCTGGGCCGCAGCGACGCGGGCCATCGAGCAGCATCAAGTGGCAGCGGCGGCGGCCGTGGAGTCCGGCACCGCTGACCCGTCCTGAACCGCTGCGTTACTGAAGAACCTGATGCGCCAGACCCTGAAGCATGCGCAAAGAAGACGTCGGGCGCGGGCTTGAGCCGCGCGTCATGGCCCTGGGCACCGATGGGATCGGCGGTCGTGAGAAAATCGCCGATTCACTTTTTTCAAAGCACATCATGATCGACGCAGAACGCATCAACCTCATCGGCACCACCTTGGCAGACCTGAGCGAGCGCACGGCCGAGCTCAGGGGGTATCTTTGACTATCCTGCCAAGTCTGAACGTCTAAGAACCGTCAACGCCTCGCTCGAGGACCCCAGCGTCTGGAACGACCCCAAACGCGCGCAGGAATTGGGCCGCGAGAAGAAGGCGCTGGACGGCGTGGTGCTGACGCTGGACCAGCTCAACTCCGAGCTGTCCGACAACACCGAGCTCTACGACATGGCCAAGGGCGATGCCGACGAGGACAGCCTGCTCACGATCGAGGCCGAGACCGCCAAGCTCGCGACCACCATCGAGGGCCTGGAGTTCCGCCGCATGTTCAACAACCCGGCCGACCCCCTGCCCTGCTTTTTGGACATCCAGGCGGGCGCGGGCGGCACCGAGGCCTGCGACTGGGCCAGCATGCTGCTGCGCCAGTACCTGAAATACGCCGAGCGCAAGGGCTTCACCACCACCATCGAAGACGAGACGGCGGGCGACACGGCCGGCATCAAGGGGGCCACCATCAAGATCGAGGGCGAATACGCCTTTGGCCTGCTGCGCACCGAAACCGGCGTGCACCGGCTGGTGCGCAAGAGCCCGTTCGACTCCTCCGGCGGACGCCACACCTCGTTTGCCTCGGTCTTTGTCTATCCGGAAATCGACGACTCGATCGAGATCGACATCAACCCTTCGGACGTGCGCGTGGACACCTTCCGCGCCAGTGGCGCCGGCGGCCAGCACATCAACAAGACCGACTCGGCCGTGCGCCTGACGCACTTGCCTACCGGCATCGTGGTGCAGTGCCAGGACGGTCGCAGCCAGCACGGCAATCGCGACGTGGCCTGGAAGCGCCTGCGTTCGCGCCTGTACGACCATGAAATGCGCAAGCGCCAGGCCGAGCAGCAAAAGTTGGAAGACAGCAAGACCGATGTCGGCTGGGGCCACCAGATCCGCTCCTACGTGCTGGACAACTCGCGCATCAAGGATCTGCGCACCAACGTCGAAGTCTCGGCCACGCAAAAGGTCTTGGACGGCGACCTCGACGTCTTCATCGAAGCCTCGCTCAAGCAAGGCGTGTGATGAAGGTTGAAGCGCTCATTTTCGACATGGACGGCACGATGATCGACTCCATGCCCTGGCACGCCAAGACCTGGGTCGAGTTCTCGCGGCTGCACGCTCTGGACATTCCACTGGAAGAAGTGATGCGTCGCACCACCGGGCGCACCGCCGTCGAGTGCATGCGCGAACTCTTTGGCGCCGAGTTGGACGAAGCGCAGTGCCTGGCGCTGGCGCAGCAAAAAGAAGAGCTGTATCGCGCCCTCTATGCGCCGGTGTTCGCCGAGGTGGCGGGCTTCACGCAGTTCGAAGGCCGCGCCCGCGCGCGCGGCCTCAAGGTGGGCGTCGGCACGGCCGGCGACCGGCACAACATCGCCTTTGTGCTGTCAAATTTGCGGCTGGCCCAGGCGCCCCATGCCATCGTCGGCGGCGACGAAGGCCTGCCCGGCAAACCCGAGCCGGCGATCTTTCTGGAAGCCGCCCGACGCATGGACAAGGACGCCTGCGACTGCATCGTGTTCGAAGATTCGCCTTTCGGCATCGAGTCCGCGCGCCGCGCCGGCATGCGCGCCGTGGCCATTTGCTCCACCCATACCCCGACGCAACTGGCGGGGCCGCACGTGCTGGCCGCCGTGCGCGATTACAACGAGTTGCTGAACTCGGCCTTTTTGGAGAACCTGAATGTTGCCTGATCAACCCCATACACTGGTGCAGCGCGAAGACTACACGCCGCCGGCCTATTGGATCGACACCGTGGACCTGAGCTTCGACCTGGACCCGGCCAAGACCCGCGTGCTCAACAAGATGCAACTGCGGCGCAACCCCGCTGTGGCGGCACAAGCGCTCAAGCTCGACGGCGAGGAGCTGAACCTGGCGCGCGTGCTGGTCAACGGCCAGGGCTGCTCCTTCAGGATGGAAGGGCAGCGCCTGGTGCTGGAAAACCTGCCGGCTGAAGGGCCGTTCGAGCTGGAGATCTTCACCACCTGTGCGCCGGTGAAGAACACCAAGCTGATGGGCCTGTACCTGAGCAACGACTCCTTCTTCACGCAGTGCGAGGCCGAAGGCTTCAGGCGCATCACCTATTTTCTGGACCGCCCCGATGTGATGGCAAGCTACAGCGTGACGCTGCGCGCCGACAAGGCGAAATACCCGGTGCTGCTGTCCAACGGCAATCTGGTGGCCCAGGGCCTGTTGGAAGACGGCCGCCACTTCGCCAAATGGGTGGACCCGCACCGCAAGCCCTGCTACCTGTTTGCGCTCGTGGCCGGGCTGCTGGTGTCGCGCGAGCAGCGCATCACCACGCGCGGCGGCAAGGACCACTTGCTGCAGGTCTATGTGCGCCCCGGCGATCTGGACAAGACCGAGCATGCGATGAACTCGCTCATGGCCTCGGTCGATTGGGACGAAAAGCGCTTTGGCCTGCCGCTGGACCTGGAGCGCTTCATGATCGTCGCCACCAGCGACTTCAACATGGGCGCGATGGAAAACAAGGGACTCAACGTCTTCAACACCAAGTTCGTGCTGGCGAATCAGGCCACGGCCACCGACACCGACTACGCCAACATCGAGTCCGTCGTGGGCCATGAATACTTTCACAACTGGACCGGCAACCGCGTCACCTGCCGCGACTGGTTCCAGCTCTCGCTCAAGGAAGGCCTGACGGTGTTTCGGGACCAGGAGTTCTCGCTCGACATGGCGGGCGCGCCGGACGCGCACGGCCACTACAGCCCCGCCGCCGCCTCCGCGCGCAGCGTGAACCGCATCCAGGACGTGCGCGTGCTGCGCACCATGCAGTTCCCCGAAGATGCCGGCCCGATGGCGCACCCGGTGCGCCCGGACAGCTACGTCGAGATCAATAATTTTTACACCGTCACGGTGTACGAAAAGGGCGCCGAGCTGGTGCGCATGATGCAAACGCTGGTGGGACGCGCCGGCTTCGCCCAGGGCATGAAGCTGTACTTTGAGCGCCACGACGGCCAGGCCGTGACCTGCGACGATTTCGCCCAGGCCATTGCCGACGCGAATCCGCATTCCGCCCTGGCCGCGCTGCTGGCGCAATTCAAACGCTGGTACAGCCAGGCCGGCACGCCGCGCCTGCACGCCAGCGGCGCCTACGACGCCCAGGCGCGCAGCTACACGCTCACGCTCACGCAGAGCTGCGCGCCCACCCCCGGCCAGAACAGCAAGGAGCCGTTCGTGATACCGGTCGCACTGGGTCTGCTGGGCGCCGATGGCGCCGAACTGGCCTTGACGCTGACGCCGGACAGCACGCCGCTGAGCGCCGGTCTGGCCGTGCTCACGCAGGCACAGCACCGCTTCACCTTCACCGGCCTGGACGCCGAGCCCGTGCCTTCGCTGCTGCGTGGTTTCAGCGCGCCCGTGGTGCTGGACTTCGCCTACACCGACGCCCAGTTGCTCACGCTGCTGGCGCACGACAACGACCCGTTCAACCGCTGGGAAGCCGGTCAGCGCCTGGGACTGGCGCGCGCCCTGCAAGCCATTGCCCAGGGCGGCGACGTCGTGCTCGATCAGGCCTACATCGAAGCCATGCGCAGCGTGCTGCGCCATGCCCAGTTGGACCCGGCCTTCAAGGAACTGGTGCTCACGCTGCCGGGCGAAACCTATATCGCCGAACAGCTCGACGAGTTTGATCCGCAGCGCGTGCACGCGGTGCGCGAAGCCATGCGCGAGCAACTGGCGCAGGCGCTGGACGCCGACTGGCAGTGGGCCTTTGATGCGCACCAGGACACGGGCGCGTATGTGCCGGACGCCGCGTCTTCGGGCCGGCGCGCACTGACCGGGCTGGCCTTGGCTCAGCTGTGTTTGTCGGCCAAGAAGAGCCAGGACGTGAGCTGGCCAGGACGTGCCTACCAGCGCTTCAAGGACGCGGGCAACATGACCGACCGCTTCAACGCCCTGAGCGCCCTGGTCGGCAGCAACCACGAACTCGCGCCGCCCGCGCTGCGGCGTTTTCACGCGCTGTTCAAGAGCGAGGCCCTGGTGCTGGACAAATGGTTTGCGCTGCAAGCCGGCGCCTGTGACCACGGCGGCAACGTCCTGCCTGCGGTGCGCCAGTTGCTCAGCCACCCCGACTTCAGCCTGCGCAACCCGAACCGGGCGCGCAGCCTGATCTTCAGCTATTGCAGTGCCAATCCGGGCGCTTTCCACCGCGCCGACGCCGCCGGCTATGTGTTCTGGAGCGAGCGCGTGATGGAGCTCGACGCCATCAACCCGCAAGTGGCCGCGCGCCTGGCACGCGCCCTGGACCGCTGGAAGAAGCTGGCCCAACCCTACCGCAACGCCGCGCACGAAGCCCTGAGCCGCGTCGCCGCCAAGGCCGATCTGAGCAACGACGTGCGCGAAGTCGTGTCGCGGGCGCTGGCCGACTGAGGTCCAGCTATAATCCGAGACTGGTTGCGCCACAAGCGCCGCCAAAGCCGGTGTAGCTCAGTCGGTAGAGCAGCTCATTCGTAATGAGAAGGTCGGGTGTTCGATTCATCTCTCCGGCACCAATAGATATCAGGGTTTGCTGCTAGTAATTTAGTAGCAAACCCTTTTTCTTTGGGCGTCGCGCAGGCTAGTTACAGACGGCGGTACATGGTTTCCATCATGACTGCACAAGAATCCAGGTGACTGCTGCCACCGCACGCCGCTCAAGGGACACCGATGCCCGCCATCTCTTTCGAAATCAGGAAAGTGGTGCTGGGCACGGTGCGTTCATGCGACCGGCTCGGGCTCAACCACCGCTGACGCAGGGTGAACGCGCATCGGTGCGGCCTTAAAACGTTGCCTGGCCTGCCACACGTCATAGGCACTTTGTTCTGCCAGCCATCGGCGGGCCTCACCACCACGGTCCAAACCCAGCCAGGCTTCGATACGCAGGGCCATTTCGGGAGAGATTGCAGCTCGGCCTTTCAGCGGGTGCAAGCCCCAGCCCGGCAGGGTCATGCAGCAGCGCGTGCCAGTCGGCTGATTCGGGGTTGAGCGACTCTTGGCAGTTGAATTTCAGTGGTGGTCATGGCCGTGCTCCAAAGCGATGGGCAGCCTGGCCGATTCTTCATTTCTCAGGCCTGGCCCCGGGGGATAGGAGACACTTCAGCCGCGCCGCTTTGCCACGTACGCCTGCGCATCTTGTTGCCGCGCGGCAGCAGCCACTTCCTTGGAAACAATGGTCTTTCCGATGGGCGCAAGTGCAATGCCAGCCAACTTCAGGTGCTGGATGCCGAACGGAATGCCGATGATGGTGCAAAAGCACAGGATCGCCGACACCACGTGGCCGATGGCAAGCCAGACGCCGGCGCAGACGAACCAGATGATGTTGCCGATCACGCCGAGTCCGCCGGTGCCGATGTCGTCTTGATTCGACAATTCCTTGCGGCTGATGGCCTCTTTCCCAAACGGGAAGAACGTGAACTGTCCGATGACAAAGCAAGCCTTTCCCCATGGGATGCCGATGATCGTGATGAAGGCCAGCAGGCCGGCAAGCCACCAACCAAGGCCCATCCAGACGCCACCCAAGATGAACCAAAGAAAGTTGCCGATTGCGCTCATTGATACGTTCCCGATTCAGTCGTAGATGGGCGCAAAGTCTAGCCTGCTTGGCAGGCTGTCGCGAACGCAGCGCTTGGCCAGGGCCATGGCGGTGGCGGTGGCGGTGGCGGATTTAGCGGCGCATCGGGCAGTTGCCCCAGCGCCGATCGTGGCTCACGCAACCCGCGTTGCACCTGGCCAGCAAGTGCTCAAAGGCACGGCCATAGGACGCCACAAAGCGCACGGAATAACGGTACGGGTAGGCTGACATTTGCAGGCAGTGCTTCGGCTTGCCCGCGCAGCAGCCGCTGACGAACGGGAGCCGACGAACGCTTGCAATGCCGGCTTCTTGCGCATGGACGCGTTCTCAGTATTCCAGTGATCCGCTTGCATCGCCAAAGTACCTGCGCGCCATCCAGCAGGTGAGCTTGTGCAGCGCATAACAGGCGGGCCACAGGCACACCAAGACCAGGAATTGCGGGTCGCGCCCCGCGTCGGAGATCTTCATTCCCGAAATCAGGGCCAGGGCGCACCATACAGCGATGCTCAGTGTTGGCACATTTTTGATCATCTCATTTCCCCATTCTCTGGCTTCGATTTCCAATTGATGTTATCAATTCTAAATTCAACATGTTGACGCTGCCAAGCGCCTTCGCACCGCCCTTGGCACCCTTGGGCACTGCAGTCCAAATGCCGATCCATTCGGCGCAGCGCTCGCTGACACTGCACCGTTGCACCGCCTGGGTGACGATCAGGGCTTCGCATTGGCTTGTGAATTTCACTTGACCGGGAATCGCAGACCGGTTGACTTCGCTCGCAACCAGTTCATCCTAGTACGACAAAAATAAATAACAATTGCACCAAAGGGCAAGAACCCATGAAAAGCCGCCGAAGCGCGCACTAAGTCACAACCGAGCACCGTAAAGCAAGCATGAAAATCCACTTTTTGACGTCCAGCCTGCTGCTCTGCATGGCGGCGCCCGCGCTCGGCCAGACCCTGGAGCAGCGGTTTGAGCCCTATCCGGGGGACGCCAGCGGCCGCACCGAGACGGTCTCGGTGGAGCTGGGGGTCGCTGGCGACGGCCTGCGCCGCTTCAGGCTGCGCAGCACCCAAGCGCAGCGCGACAACACGCCGCAGCAACGCGAGCTGATCGAGCAACTGAATGAACCGCGCGTGAACTCAGCCAATGCATTGTTCGATGCGCTGTTCGCGCAGGCGCTGGACGATGCCCGACTCAACAGCGTGAGCGAGATCCGCGACGACGCCTACAACGATGGCTTGCCCATCCCTTGCGAATGCTTTCAGACCGGCGAGAAATGGCGCTACGTCTGGACCCGCGACCTGTCCTATGCCGCGCACTTGGGGCTGGCCTGGTTGGACCCGCAGCGCGTGGTCAATTCACTGCGGTTCAAGACCAGTGGTTTTCGCCCCGGTCTGGCCTGGCCCAGCGGCATCCCCGCAGGCTCAAGCCAGATCGTCCAGGACACGGGGTCGGGCGGCAGTTGGCCGGTCAGCACGGATCGCGTGAGCTGGGCCTGGGGCGCCGCTGCCGCCTTGGACGCGCTGAGCGGTCCGCAACGCGCGGCCTTTGCCAACCAGGCCTGGAACGCGCTGCACGGGACGCTGCAGGCGGACCGCATCGCCGCCTTCGATGCCCGCTCCGGCCTGTACGGCGGCGAGCAGTCGTTTCTGGACTGGCGCACCCAGAGCTACGCGCCCTGGATTGTCAACAACCTGTCGCGCCTGGCCGGCAGCAAGTCGCTGTCCACGAATGTGTCGCACTTCCAGGCCCTGCGCCTGGCGTCCAAGTTGGCCAGCGAGCGCGCCGACACGCCCAACGCCCGGCGCTATGCGGCCTGGGCCGAACAGCTCAAGCGCGCCATCAACCGCGTCTTCTGGCTCGACGATGTCAAGCAATACGCCAGCATCACCACCGACGACGCGGTGCCGCTGGCCTTGCACAAATTTGACTTGCTGGGCAGCTCGCTGGCGGTGATCTCGGGCGTGGCGGCGCCAGGCCGCGCGGCCGACGCCTTGGCCGGCTATCCCCACGCGCCGTTCGGCGCCCCGGTGCTTGCGCCGCAGCAAGCCAACGTTGAGGTCTATCACAACCGCGCCACCTGGCCCTTCGTCAGCGCCTATGCGCTGCGCGCCGCGGCAAAGGTCAAGAACCCGGCGCTGGCGTCGCATGCGCTGGAGTCGCTGCAGCGCGCAGCGGCTTTGAATCTGTCGAACATGGAGAACATGGAGTGGCTCACCGGCAAGGCGCAGTTTGACGACGGCCCGGTGATCAATTCGCGCCGTCAGCTCTGGTCGGTGGCGGCCTATCTGTCGATGGTGGCAGAGAGCGTTTTTGGCGTGCACGTGACGCCTGGCGGTGTGCACATGGAGCCGTTCCTGACGACGGCGGCGCGGCGCTCGCTCGGCCCAGCGCCGAGCGCCACCCTGTCCAATCTGCGGCTCTTCGGCCGCACGTTGTCGGTGACGCTGCAGTTGCCCGAACCGCCCAACGACCCCAGGGCCATTGGCTACTATGCGCTGGCGCAGGTCACGCTCAACGGTCGCGTCGTCGCGGCCGACATCAGCGCACAGCAGCTCAGCGCCGACGGCAACCAGATCGTGCTGCGCTTTGGCCCTTTGCGTGCCGGTGACGCGCGGCTCACGCGCAGCGCCCAGGTCGATGCCCTGAGCCACAGCGATGCGCGGGTGTTTGCGCCCGAGGCGCCGCTGCTGCATCCGATCACGCAGCGCGGTGCCCAGTTGCAACTGCATTTTGATGTGCCCCAGGGCGCGGGCGACGCGCCGCTGCGCTACACCCTGTACCGCGACGGCCAGCGTGCCGGCACCACCCGCCAGCTCGACTGGACCGACCCGCAGCCAGCGCTTGCGGGCATGCGCCGCTGTTACGCGGTCGAAGCGAGCTTCGTGCGCACGGGCCATCGCTCGCACACCAGCGAGCCCGTCTGCTTTGACGCCGGGGCCGTGCTGAGCGTGCCGTTGGGCGGGCGCTTCACCCTGGAGCGTGCCGGCCGATACAGCTTGGAGCTGCGCTACGACAACCATGCCTACGCGCTCAACACCGGCGTCACCAACGCCGTCAAGCTGTTGCGCGTGACGGATGACAGCGGGCGCGAGGTGCTGCGCGGCGTGGTGCAGATGCCGCACATCGAAGAGCGCAACGGCCAACACCCGCTGCGAATGTCAACGCCGTTGCGCGCCAGCTTGGCCAGCGGCAGTTACCGGGCTGAGTTGCTGGATTTCTTCAACATGAGTTATCTGCAATCCAACGCCAGCTACAGCGCAGCCGGTGGCAAGTCGGGGCCCTTAAACCAGGCGCACATCGAGGCCTTGCAGATCGTGGCACTCCCTGCCAAACCCTGATGCGCCGTTCACCCTGGCGCCGGCGCGCAGACCCAGCCTCAATCTGTGCAAGAATTTGCCACTCTGTGCCTCGTGCGGCAGCGCGCCGCAAGCCCTGCCCTCCAACGCCACTTCAACCATGATCAGCGTCATCACCGCCATCTACAACCAACGCGCGGTCAACGAGCTGTTCTGGGAACATCTGCAGCGCGCCACGAGCCACCCGTTCGAGCTCATCATCATCGACAACGGCAGCACCGACGGCAGCGCGGAATTTTTTGAATCCGTGGGCGCCACGGTGATTCGCAACGGCGCCAACTACTCCTACCCGCATTCTCAGAACCAAGGCATTGCCGTGGCCCGCTACGACTGGCTGGCGTTCCTGAACAACGACATCATCGTCTCGCCCGAATGGGACCAGCGGCTGATCGCCAGCATGAGCGCCCACGGCCTGGAAGTCGCCACGGTGTGCGGCATCGAGCAGATCGAAAGCGCTCAGGCCACGCGCCAACTCAAGCGGCGCTGGAAGGCCATCAAGAACGTGCTCGGTTTGTTCGGCCACAGCAAGACCGTGCTGCGCCTGATGCACCGCCTGATGTACCCCGATTGGCAGGCCTTTTGCCGCGACCGCCAACAGCGCTTTGCGCAGCAGATCAAGCCCGGTTTCGTGGGCAACACGGTGATGATGCGGCGCTCGGCCTTCGCCAAGATTGGCACCTGGGACGAGCAGCAGCAAGCGGCAGACTTCGATCTGTTCCTGCGCTGCAAGGCGCGAGCCCGTGATGTGGGTGACATCCAGCCGATGCATATCTGCCTGGATGCGTTCGTGCACCACTACATCCGGCTCACGCTCAAAGCCGGCTACCCGCCGTTTGCCGATCGCGATCAGCTGCGCGATCTGGCGCAAAAATGGTCGCCGCAGGATCGTCAATGGCTGCTGGAAATGAACCAATAAGCCCCCGCCTGGAGTTCCCATGAGCCGACCCATCAAACGCATCGCCATCTGTACCGGGGGTGGTGACGCACCAGGACTCAACGCGGTGATCCGCGCGGTCGTGCTGGCAGCGACGAATCGAGGCTGGGAGTGCTACGGCATCCGCGACGGCTTCAACGGCATCTTGTTCCCGGAGCGCTATGTTGAAGGCGGCGTCATCCGCTTGACGCGCGAGCGGGTGCGTGGCATCGCGCACCTGGGCGGCACGATTCTGGGCAGCACCAACCGGGGCAATCCGCTGCATTTTCCGACCCGTCTGCCCGACGGCAGCATGGGTGAAATGGATCGTTCGGCTGAAATCCTCGACTATTTCGCCCGACAAGAACTCGATGCGCTGGTGTCGGTGGGCGGCGACGGCTCGCTCACCATCGCCGACGCGCTGCACCGCAAGGGACTGCGTGTCGTGGGCGTGCCCAAGACCATCGACAACGACCTGGACAAGACCGTCACCACCTTCGGCTTTGACACCGCCGTGTCGTTTGCCACCGAGTGCCTGGACCGACTGCACACCACGGCCGAGAGCCATCAGCGCGTGCTGGTGGTCGAGGTCATGGGGCGCTACGCCGGTTGGATCGCCCTGCATGCGGGGATTGCGGGCAACGCCCACGCCATCCTGATACCGGAGATCCCGTTTGACCTGGACCAGGTGGTGCGGCAGATCCGCGCCCGCGACGACGACGGGCGCCTGTACTCGCTGGTGGTGGTGGCCGAAGGGGCGGTTCCCCTGCAGGGCGACATGGAAGTCGCCGCCGCCGCCGAGGCCGGGCACGAGCAGCGCCTGGGTGGCATGGGGGAGCACGTGGCGCAGGCGCTGCAGCAGCGCAGCGGCAAGGAGGCGCGCGTCGTGGTGCTGGGCCATTTGCTGCGCGGCGGCAGTCCGACCGCCTTCGACCGTCTCGCGGCGCTGCGCTTTGGCGCTGCGGCGGTGCGCGCGCTGGATCAGGGTCTGAGCGGCGTGATGGTGGCACTGGCCTTCCCGAACGTGAACTACGTCGCACTCGCCGACGTGGCGGGTCGCATGAAGGCCGTGCCACTGGACAGCGACACGATCCAGACGGCGCGCGATCTGGGCATTTGCCTCGGGGATTGAGCGCGACCGCGTCGCTGAAGCCCTGGTCATCGGGGCGCAGCAGGTCCACAATGGGTCTCCAACCGAAGGAGACTCCATGAAGACGCTCTCACCTGCCGAGGAATCCCTGCGCGACGCCGCGCGTGAATACCACCGTGGCCCGATCCACGGCAAGATCTCGGTTGACGCCACCAAGCCGCTGTTCAATCAGCGCGACTTGGCGCTGGCCTATTCGCCGGGCGTGGCCTATCCCTGTCTGGACATTCAAGCCGATCCCAAGCTGGCGGCGATCTACACCACGCGCGCCAACCTGGTGGGCGTCATCACCAACGGCACGGCCGTGCTGGGTCTGGGCAATATCGGCCCGCTCGCCGGCAAGCCGGTGATGGAAGGCAAGGCCTGCTTGTTCAAAAAGTTTGCCGGCATCAATGTGTTCGACATCGAACTGGCGGAGAACGACCCCGACAAGCTGGTCGAGATCATCGCCGCCATGGAACCCACGCTGGGCGGCATCAACCTGGAGGACATCAAGGCGCCGGAGTGCTTCTACATCGAGAAGAAACTGCGCGAGCGCATGAATATTCCGGTGTTCCACGACGACCAGCACGGCACGGCCATCATCTCATCGGCAGCCCTGCTCAACGGCCTGGAGCTGGTGAACAAACGCATCGAAGACGTGAAGATCGCCGTCTCGGGCGCGGGCGCCGCCGCGCTGGCCTGCCTGGACGTGATGGTGGGTCTGGGCGTGCGCCGCGAGAACATTTTTGCCTGCGACTCCAAGGGCGTGATCTACCACGGGCGCCCCGGCGGCTTTGACGAATCCAAGCAGCGCGTGGCGCAGAACACGAGCGCGCGCACGCTGGCCGACGTGGTGCAGGACGCCGACGTGTTTCTGGGTTGCTCCACCGGCGGCGTGCTCACGCCCGACATGTTGAAGACCATGGCGCGTGCGCCCATCATCCTGGCGCTGGCCAACCCCGAGCCCGAAATTCGCCCGGAGCTGGCCAAGGCCGCCCGGCCCGACTGCATCATCGCCACGGGTCGCTCCGACTACCCGAACCAAGTGAACAACGTGCTGTGCTTCCCCTACATCTTTCGCGGCGCGCTGGACTGCGGCGCGACCAAGATCACCGAGGCCATGAAGCTGGCCTGCGTGCGCCAGATCGCCGACCTGGCCAAGGCCGATATCAGCGAGGAAGTGGCGAATGCCTACGCCGGCAAGGAGCTCAGCTTTGGCAGCGACTACCTGATTCCCACGCCCTTTGATTCGCGCCTGATCCTGCGCATCGCGCCGGCCGTGGCGCGCGCGGCCGAGGAATCGGGCGTGGCCGAGCGGCCGATCAAGGACTACGCGGCCTACCACCAGCAGTTGTCGCGGTTTGTCTATCAGACCGGCATGATCATGAGCCCGGTGTTCAGCGCGGCCAAGGCGGTGTCGCCGGCAGCCCAACGCGTGGCCTACGCCGAAGGCGAGGACGAGCGCGTGCTACGCGCCGCGCAGGTGGCGGTGGACGAAGGCCTGGCGCGTCCGATCCTGATCGGCCGCCCGGCGGTGATCGCGGCACGCCTGCTCAAGGCGGGCTTGCGCATCCAGCTCGGGCGCGAGGTGGACTGCGTGAATCCCGAGGACGATCCGCGCTTTCGCCAGTACTGGGAGCTGTACCACCAGCTCATGGGACGCCACGGCGTGACCCAGGACGCGGCCAAGGCGGCCGTGCGTCGCTCCAGCACCACCATTGCCGCACTCATGGTGCGCCTGGGCGACGCCGAGGCCATGCTGTGCGGCACGCTGGGGCGCTTTGACGTGCACCTGCAGCACGTGCGCGACGTCATCGGCATCAAGCCGGGGGCCAGCGGCCTGGCCGCGCTCAATGCCCTGATGCTGGACCGCTACGCGCTGTTCATCGCCGACACCTACGTCAACGAAGACCCGAGTGCCGAGCAACTGGCCAGCATCGCGGTCATGGCCGCCGAGGAAGTGGCGCGCTTTGGCCTGCCGCCCAAGGTGGCCTTCCTGTCGCATTCCAATTTCGGCTCCTCCGACCGTCCCTCGGCGCGCAAGATGCGTCGGGCGCGCGAGCTGTTCGCACAGATGGCGCCCGACGTGGAATGCGACGGCGAGATCCAGGGCGACGCCGCGCTGTCCGACGCCGTGCGCCGCAGCGCGCTGCCCAGCACCACGCTGCAGGGCGAAGCCAATGTGCTGATCTGCCCGAATCTGGATTCGGCCAACATCTTGTTCAATGTGCTCAAGATGACCGCCAGCCACGGCGTCACGGTGGGGCCGATCCTGCTCGGTGCTGCGGCCTCGGTGCACGTGCTCACGCCTTCGGCCACGGTGCGCCGCATCGTCAACATGACGGCGCTGGCGGTGGCCAACGCGGGCGCCTTCACGCCGCTGTGACGCGCGCCGAGCGCGGGCACCCAGCCGCAGGTCATCGAGCCCAGTAAGACTAGCAGCGACAATAGGCCATTCCCAACACGACCCGCCCCGGTACCTGACCGGGGTTTTTTCTCCCATGTCCAGTTTCCAAATTCGCCCCGCCGCGCTGCGCGACGCCAAAGCCATCGCCGAACTCCACGCCTACGCCACGCAGGCGACCTACCACGGCCTGTTGCCAGCGGATCAGCTCATGGCCTTCACCAGCGAGGCTGCAGTGGAAAAGGGCCTGACCTACTGGCGCGAAGCCATCGAGTACCTGGACCCCCAGGTGCATGTCGCCGTGCAAGGCGCCGTGATCACCGGCTTCGTCGCCTTCGACCGCTCGCGCGACCCCAAGACGCCCGCCACCACGGGCGAGATCTGGGCCCTCTACGTGGACGAGTCGCACTGGGACCAGGGCGTGGGCCTGGCGCTGTGGGACGCCGCGCGCGAAGGCCTGAGCGACGAGGGCTGCAACAAGGTCACGGCCTGGCTCTCGCTGCACAACGACCGCGCGCTGCGCTTCTTCGATCTGGCGGGCTTCAAGCGTGAAATGGGCAGCGCCCAGACGGTGACCAAGGGCAGCGCCACCGGCGGCCTGAAGCTGGAAGAAATCCGGCTCAAGCGCGCCTTGGACTGAAGGCGCTCAGGGCGCGTCGAGTCCCAGAAACTCGGCCAGGGCGGCGGTTTCCAGAGCGCCTTCGCGACTCACGATCTGACCCGTCTTCAGGTTCTTCGCGACCATGAAGGGAACCGACTCGGCGCCAAAACTGTTGAGCAGCGCGGTATTCGTCTTGATCGCCTGCGCCACATCGGGCGCGATGCTGGACGAGGCCGAAAGCCCCCCCTTGCCGGCCGCCAGCAGGGCCTCATGCTCGCTCATGAGCGCGGCCGGGCTGGCTGCGGTCAACAGCGCTGCGGCCTGGGGCGTGCTGGACGCATTCACCCAACCGACCGGAATCCAGACGAACTTGAGCTTCTTCTGCAAGGGCGCTGCGGTCTCCCACAGGTGGCCGCAGTGCGGGCACTGGGGATCGAAAAACACATAGACCGTGTTCGCGCTCATCACGGCGCCGACCGCAAAGCCCCTGGCCTGCGCGGCCAGGACGTCCACCGACAGCGCTTGCTTGGCCGGCGTCGCCGGTTTGGACGCGTCCTGCGGCGAGCAGCCCGTGAGAGCCAGTGCCGCAAACAGCAGGCAGGAGGAGAACAGTGTTTTGAATTTCATGGTGTGGGGTTCAAACGAAATAGGAAAGGCCAACTCAGCTGCGCCGCACAATCACGCTGCCGATCGAATAACCGGCACCGAAGGAACAGATCACGCCCACTTCGCCGCTGCGAATGTCGTCGTGATGGCGATGGAAGGCGATGATGGAACCGGCCGAAGCGGTGTTCGCAAACTCGTCCAGAATCACCGGCGCTTCTTCGGCCGTGGGGTCGCGCCCCAGCAGTCGGCGGCTGATGAACTGGTTCATCGCCAGATTCGCCTGATGCAGCCAGAAGCGGCGCACACCGGCGGGCGTGAAGCCGTGTGCCGCGAGGTGGGAGCTGATGTGTTCTGCCGCCATCGGGCAGACTTCCTTGAACACCTTGCGCCCCTCCTGGCGAAACAGCTGATCGCGGTCATCGGGGTCGCGGTCTTCGTTGCGCGACATGAAGCCGGCGTTGTTGCGGATGTTGTTGGAAAAGCTGGTCTGCAGCTTCGTGCCCAGCACCTCGAACGATCCGGCCGGCGCCGTGTCCAGCCGCTCCACCAGGATCGCCGTGCACACATCGCCGAAGATGAAGTGGCAGTCGCGGTCTTTCCAGGCCAGGTGCGAGGAGGTGATTTCCGGGTCCACCACCAGCACCGCGCGCGCCGATCCGCATTTGACGGCGTTCACCGCCATCTCGATGCCGAAGGTGGCGGAGGAGCAGGCCACGTTCATGTCGAAAGCAAAGCCCTGGATGCCCAGCGCGCCCTGAATTTCCACGGCCATGGCCGGGTAGGCGCGCTGCATGTTGGCCGCAGCACAGATCACGCCATCGACGTCGGCGGCGCTCTTGCCCGCGCGCAGCAGCGCATCCTTGGCCGCCGCCACGCCAATCTCGGCCATCAGGGAAATTTGATCATCGGGGCGCGGCGTGAGGCGCGGGCGCATGCGCGTCGGATCGAGCACGCCGGATTTTTCCACGACGTAGCGGCGCTTGATGCCCGACGCCTTCTCGATGAACTCGACGTTGGACTCGACCAGCGGCGTGAAGCTGCCGGCCGCGATTTCGGCCGCATGTTGGGCATTTTCAAGCTGCACGTAGGCGTTGAAGGATTGCACCAGCTCCGCGTTGGTGATGACTTCGGGCGGGACGTAGATCCCGGTGCTGCTGATGGCGACGCGGTGTAGGCTCATGGAATCGATTCTCGGTGAATGATGGGTTTCAGGCTTCGCCGCCGAACTTCTTGATCAGGTTGGCGATGTACTTGTCCACCAGCTTCTCGAATTCGCCTTCCACCACCGGCACCACGATCAGCTTCATCAACGCGGGCAGGCCCACCGTGACTTCGCCGTCGATCTTGAGCACGACGTGGGTGGACTTCTTGTTGTCGGTGATGTTCCAGCTGCCGCTGACCAGCGCGTTGCCCTCGCCCTTGACCGGCGTCCACAGCACCGTTCCCTTGGCCCGATTCGACACGTACTTGGAGGCGTAGATGGTCTGAATGTTGACCTGCGAGGTACCGACCTTATCCATCTCCCAGCGGTACACGTTGTCGCCCAGATCCACCAGCTTGTTCACCTTGGGAAAGAAGCTGGCCGAGGTGGGCACGTCCGACAGCACGTCGAACACGTCCTTGGCCGAAGCCTTGACCTCAAATTCATAGCCCAGATCGATGGATACGGTAACGCTCATGTTGTCTCCTAAGTTGTGCGGCAAAGGCCTTGACATCGTTGCAGAACCCGCCGGGCAGGCCTGCGCTCCAAGCCGATAGTGTAAGGACAGCGGCCTGGGCCCGAAGGCCAACGCAAACCGACGATAATCGCAGGCTTATCCCCATTACCGGAGTCACCCATGTCCCAACAATTCAGAACCGAAGCCGACCGCAAAGCCACTCCCCGTCCCGTGGCACCCAAGGGCGTGTGCTACACCGCAGGCCACGGCCAGATGCGCAGCCTGGAGCGCGGCACCGCCACCAACAACAAGAAGAACCCCGGCAAGCGCTGCAAAAAGGGCGGTTGAACGTTAGCGGACGTCGCACGCCCACGGCAGCGCACGTCCGCCTTGGTGGCGCCCGGCAGCAGCGTGCTGCCGGCAGCGCCCACACGGCGCCTACATATTCCTGCGGTACTGCCCCCCGACCTCGAACAGCGCGTTCGTGATCTGGCCCAGGGAACAAACCCGCACCGCGTCCATCAGCACCTCGAACACGTTGGCATTGGCAATCACCGCCTGCTGCAGCCGCTGCAGTTGCGCCGGCGCTGCGGCCGCGTGCTTGGCGTGGAACTGCGCCAGCCTGTTGAGCTGGCTTTGTTTTTCTTCGTCCGTGGAGCGCGCCAGTTCGAGCTTGTCCTGCACCGCGTCGCCGTGTGGATTGCGAAAGGTGTTGACGCCGATGATGGGCAGCTCGCCCGAGTGCTTGAGCATTTCGTAGGTCATGCTCTCGTCCTGGATCTTGCCGCGCTGATAACCCGTCTCCATCGCGCCGAGCACGCCGCCGCGATCGGCGATGGCATTGAACTCGTTCAGCACCGCCTCTTCCAGCAACTCCGTCAGCTCCTCGATGATGAAGGCGCCCTGGTTCGGGTTCTCGTTCTTCGCCAGGCCCCACTCGCGGTTGATGATGAGCTGGATCGCCATGGCGCGGCGCACGCTGTCTTCGGTGGGCGTGGTGATGGCCTCGTCGAAGGCGTTGGTGTGCAGGCTGTTGCAGTTGTCGTAGATCGCGATCAGCGCCTGCAGCGTGGTGCGGATGTCGTTGAACTGGATCTCCTGCGCGTGCAGGCTGCGCCCTGAGGTCTGGATGTGGTATTTCAGCTTTTGCGAGCGCTCGTTCGCGCCATATTTTTCCTTCATCGCCACGGCCCAGATGCGCCGCGCGACGCGTCCCATCACGGTGTACTCGGGGTCCATGCCGTTGGAGAAGAAGAAGCTCAGATTGGGCGCGAAGTCGTCGATGTGCATGCCGCGTGCCAGATAGGCTTCGACCAGCGTGAAGCCGTTGGACAGCGTGAACGCCAACTGGCTGATCGGGTTCGCACCGGCCTCGGCGATGTGGTAGCCGCTGATGGACACGCTGTAGAAATTGCGCACCTTGTGGTGCACGAAGTACTGCGCGATGTCGCCCATCACCTTCAGGCTGAATTCGGTGGAGAAGATGCAGGTGTTTTGTCCCTGGTCTTCCTTCAGGATGTCGGCCTGCACCGTGCCGCGCACGTTCTCCAGCACCCATTCCTTGATCTTCGCGGTTTCGGTGTCGGTCGGGTCGCGGCCGTTGTCGCTCTTGAATTTCTCGATGTTCTGGTCCATGGCGGTGTTCATGAACATCGCCAGGATGCTGGGTGCGGGCCCGTTGATGGTCATGCTGACCGAGGTCGTGGGGTTGCACAGATCGAAGCCACCGTACAGCACCTTCATGTCGTCCAGCGTCGCAATGCTCACGCCCGAGTTGCCGACCTTGCCGTAAATGTCAGGCCTCGGGTCCGGGTCGTTGCCGTAGAGCGTGACCGAGTCGAAGGCCGTGGACAGGCGTTTGGCCGGCAGGCCTTCACTGAGCAGCTTGAAGCGCTTGTTGGTGCGGAACGGATCGCCCTCGCCCGCGAACATGCGCGTGGGGTCTTCGTTCTCGCGCTTGAAGGCAAAGGTGCCGGCGGTGTAGGGGTAGCTGCCGGGCACGTTGTCCAGCATCAGCCACTTGAGGATCTCGCCGTGGTCCTCGTAGGTGGGCAAGGCCACCTTGCGGATCGTGGTGCCGCTGAGCGACTTGCTGGTGAGCGCCGTGCGCAATTCCTTGTCGCGGATCTTCACGACGTACTCGTCGCCAGCGTACGCCGTCTGCATGCTGGGCCACTGCGCCAGCAGCTTGGCAGCCGCCGGCTCCTGCAGGACGGCGCGTTCATCGGCCAGGCGCAACACCGTGGTCTTGGCGCCGTCGCGCGTGGCGTCGTCGGCGTGCAGCATGCGCGCGGTCTCGCGCAACTGTTGCAACTCGCGCGCCAACCGGGCCTGGGAGCGGGCGCGCAGTTTGTAGGCGTGCACGGCGTCGCTGATCTCGGCCAGGTAGCGCGTGCGCGCCGCCGGCACCACCGGGTTCTGATTCGTGCTGTGGCGCACATTCACTTGCGGCAGGCTGCCCGCGACGACCGGCAGACCCAGCGCCTGCAAGCGCGGCAGCAGAGCCTGGTACAGGGCCGTCACGCCGTCGTCGTTGAAGCGCGCCGCCATGGTGCCGAACACCGGCATGGTGTCGGGCGCCACGCTGAAGGCTTCGCGGTTGCGCTGCACCTGCTTGGCCACGTCGCGCAGCGCGTCGGAGGCGCCCTTGCGGTCGAACTTGTTGATGGCCACGAACTCCGCGAAGTCCAGCATGTCGATCTTTTCCAACTGGCTGGCCGCGCCGAACTCGGGCGTCATCACGTACATGGGCACATCCACCAACGGCACGATCGCCGCGTCACCCTGGCCGATGCCCGAGGTCTCGACCACGATCAGATCGAAGTCGGCGCACTTGCAAGCGGCCAGCACGTCGGGCAAGGCGGCGCTGATTTCGCTGCCGAAGTCGCGTGTCGCAAGGCTTCTCATGAAGACCCGCGGCCCCCCGTTAGACAGCGTTCGCCCTGCGCTTGTGGAAGGGCTCGCTGCGGCTTCGACAAGCTCAGTCCGAACGGGATTTTTGGTCCACGGTCCGATGGCG
Organism: uncultured beta proteobacterium; assembly: GCA_903844215.1. Taxonomy (GTDB): domain Bacteria; phylum Pseudomonadota; class Gammaproteobacteria; order Burkholderiales; family Burkholderiaceae_C; genus CAIKVZ01. Next base: position 32,138 of record CAIMSP010000151.1, read on the forward strand.
TTCATGCGGATGCGGTCACCCAAGAGCGCGCCACCACTCTTGCGGCGTGACGGGTCGATGGAGATCACGGCCACGCGCAGCGCGTCGTTCTGGTCCAGGCGCAAGCGCCGGATGAGTTCGTCGGTGAGACTGGACTTGCCGGCGCCGCCGGTGCCGGTGATGCCCAGCACGGGGATTTTCTTGGTGGCGGCCAGCGCGCGCATTTCTTCCAGCAAGGCCGGGCTCGTCTTGTGCCCTTCCACCGCCGTGATGAGCTGCGCCAACGCGCGCCAATGGCCTTCGCTGCGACCCCGGATCGCGCTCAAGGCGGCGGGCGCGTAGCCGCACAGGTCCACGTCGCAGCCCTTCACCATCTCGCCAATCATGCCCGCCAGGCCCATGCGCTGACCGTCTTCGGGGCTGAAGATGCGCGTCACGCCGTAGGCCTGCAGCTCGCGGATCTCGGGGCCGACGATCACGCCGCCGCCGCCGCCAAAGACCTGGATGTGCGCGCCACCCCGGCTCTTGAGCAGGTCGATCATGTACTTGAAATATTCCACATGGCCGCCCTGGTACGAGCTGATGGCGATGCCCTGCGCGTCCTCCTGCAGCGCCGCCGTCACGACCTCGTCCACGCTGCGGTTGTGCCCCAGATGGATGACCTCGGCGCCCATGCTCTGCAGGATGCGCCGCATGATGTTGATGGCTGCGTCGTGCCCGTCGAACAGACTGGCCGCCGTGACGAAGCGCACCTTGTTTAGCGGGCGGTAGCTGGCGAGTGCTTGGAACTCGGCGGAAAGATTGGACATGCTGCGGTCTCCGGAAATAATTGGAATCTGACCCCAATTGTTTGATTGACGTTTACGTAAACGTCAATCTTAGCCGACTACGCCTTTCCAGGCACTGACAGCGCTGCGGCCGCGCGTAACTTGTCCTTCTTGCTCGGGCGCCGTCCCTTGATGCCGCCGTTGGACGCGCTTGCGTGCGGCTCCGCCCGCGCTTCGACGAAGGGCTCTTCCAGGGGCTCGAAGCCGACGATGACTTCACGCTCAACGCTGCTTTGCTGGTGCTTTTCTATCAGCCGGAAATGGGCCTCGGAGTCGGCGCTGATGAAGCTCAGCGCCACGCCAGCCTCCCCGGCCCGCCCCGTGCGGCCGATGCGGTGCACGTAGTCCAGGGCGGAGCGCGGCAAGTCGTAGTTCACCACCACCGGCAAGGCCACGATGTCCAGGCCGCGCGCCGCCACGTCCGTGGCCACCACGACCTTGAGCCGCGAGGCCTTGAAGTCGGCCAGCACCTGGGTGCGTTTGCCCTGGCTCAGCTCGCCGTGGAAAGGTTCGGCATAAATGCGCGCCTTGCGCAATTTATCGGAGACGATTTCAGCCGCGTGTTTGGTGGCCACAAAGACCAGCACGCGCTTCCAGTGGTTCTCGGTGATCAGATGGCGCAGCAACTGGGTGCGCCGATTCGCGTCCACCAGGATCGCGCGCTGCACGATGTCGGGCCGGGTCTGCGGCTCGCAGGGCACGTCCACGCGCACCGGGTCGCGCAGCAGTTGGTCCGCCAGCGCCAGCACGTCGGCCGGGAACGTGGCGGAGAAGAACAGGTTTTGCCTTTGAATTGGCAGCAGCGCCAGCAGCCGATCGAGCTCCGCCGCAAAGCCCAGGTCCAGCAGGCGGTCGGCCTCGTCCAGCACCAGCAGCGACACCTCGGACAGCGAGAGCGCGTTGTGCTCCAGCAGGTCCAGCAGACGCCCTGGCGTGGCGACCACGATGTCGGCACCACCGCGCAGGTTCATCATCTGCGGATTGATCGAGACGCCGCCAAACACGGTGATGATCTTCAGCGCCTGCGGCAGATGCTGCGCCAGGCTGTAGATCTCGCCGCCCACCTGCGCCGCCAGCTCGCGCGTGGGCACCAGGATGAGCGCGCGCAGGCGCCGCGGCTTCGCGCTCGGCGACTGCTCCAGTTTTTGTAGCAAGGGCAAAGCGAAGGCCAAGGTCTTGCCCGAGCCGGTCTGGGCGCAGCCCAGCACGTCGCGCCCCTGCAGCGCCGGCGGAATGGCGGCCAATTGAATCGGCGTCGGCGCCGCATAGGACTTCATGCCAACCGAGCGCAGCAATGTGGGAGAAAGACCGAAGGAAGAAAATGGCATGTAAAGATCGTTTCAAGGGCGTGCTTGCAGAGCCCCAGTTTAAGCTGCCGCGTTGCAAAGTAGCCAAGCCCCATAATCGAGCGCTATGAAAAAAACGTTCAAGTTAGACATCGAAGGCAAGAATCGCGACCGCGTGCTGGAAGCCACCAAGCACGAAATCCGCAAATACGTGAAGCGCCAAAGGCGTGTGCCGCTGCCCGAGGGCGTGGACTTCTGGGACTTTGACTGCCGCTTTGGCACGACCGAAGAGAACGCGACCGAGGTCCACTTCGCCACCATCACCGGCTTGATCGACGCCGTCGCCAAGGAAGGTGGAGCAGGCTTCTATCTGGAGCTGCTGGCCAAGGAAGGCCACCGCACAGCGCGCCCGATCGGCACCGGCGACGCGCCGCAAGTGCTGCAATAGGCCACGGCGTGCGGACTTAGCTCAGTCCGAGCGCGTGGTACACCTTGATCGCCGCCCAGGCGTCGTTGCCGGAATAGACGATCTGGCTCTCGCTAAGCTGGCGATTCGCCCAGTTCGAGGTCGTGGCCTTGCGTGACTTCATGAAGCGGCGGTTGAACACCACGGCCACGGCGCCGCGCACGCCGAGTTCCTTCACATAGCCGCGCTCCCGGAAGATCAGGTTCAGGTCCAGCACGTTGTGCACTTGCACGCCCAGCGTGCGCTGGATCTGCTGGTGGTCGCCCGCCAGGCCGAACCCCACCTTGATGATGCGCTGCGATTGCAGCAGAGCGCACACGGCCTCACGGCAGGCCTCATCGTGCAACTGGAACACATAGGCCTTGTGCAGTGTGGAGAACTGCACCACATGCGGTCCTTGCGAGACCTCATCGCGCACAAAAGTGGGTTTGGACTCGGTGTCAAAGCCCAGCACCGCAGCGCCCAGCAGCGTCGCGTAGGCCTGCTCCACATGCTGGCGCGTGGACACCACGACGATGTTGTCCAGGCCAAGCCGTTCCAGCGGCTCCAGCCCCAGCATGTGTTCTTTGGTCGGAGACAGTTGTGCGCTCATGTGCGCTGAGCATAAGCGATGAAGCCGTCGTGGGATTGGGGGCGCGGCGGGCGCACGGGGCAAACGAGGCGCTTACCATAGCGCCTGGAGCGCTCGACCCCTGGGCGAATCCTCACCTGCCCTGGAGCCCCGAACATGCAGATCAATCCCCGCGTTGAATCCAGTCACGAACTGGTGAGCGCAGCCATCGGCTACGCCGGCGACATCGCGCCCAAAACGGCCTTCGCCTGGTGGCGCGCCGGCGAAGCGCTGCTGGTGGACGTGCGCAGCGACGCCGAGCGCGTCTGGGTCGGCTATGTGCCGGGCGCTGCCGCCATTGCCTGGAAGCAGTGGCCTGGGATGACACTCAATCCGGATTTCGACGCGGCACTTCTGGCCTTGGCGGCACCGGGCAGCAAGCTGGCGCTGTTGTGCCGCAGCGGCGTGCGCTCCATCGCAGCCGCCCGGCGCGCCACCGAACTCGGACTGCTGGCCTACAACATCCTCGAAGGCTTTGAAGGCAACCCTGACGAACGCGGGCAGCGCGGCCAGCACCAAGGCTGGCGCCACCGCGGCCTGCCTTGGCAGCAAAGCTGATGCCCCAGCCTATTTGATTTTTGCGCGCGGGTGCGCTGCGTCGTAGGCGCTGGCCAGATGCTGAAAATCGAGCCGCGTGTAAACCTGCGTGGTGGTGATGTTGGCGTGGCCCAGCAGCTCCTGCACGGCGCGCAAATCGCCGCTGGATTGCAGCAGATGGCTGGCAAAGGAGTGGCGCAACATGTGCGGATGGACCGGCGTGGACAGTCCCGCTTCCCGACTGCGGGACTTCAGCCGCTGCCACACCGACTGGGCCGTGAGCCGCGTGCCGTTGCGCCCGACGAACAAGGCGCTTTCTTCGGCATGCTGCGTCGCGCGATGGCTTAACCAGCGTTGCAGCGACTCGATGGCCTTGCCTCCCACCGGCACCGTGCGCCGCTTGCTGCCCTTGCCCAACACATGGGCCTCGCCCGCCGGCACATCCACCCAGCCGCGCGCCTGGGCGCTGGCCTGAACATCCAGGCCGATGAGTTCGCCCACGCGCAGTCCGCTGCCGTACAGCAGTTCCACCATGGCGGCGTCGCGCGCCTCCATCCACGCACTGTTGCGCAGCGATTGGAAGGTCGCCAACTGCACCGAATCGTCCACGCTCAGCGCCTTGGGCAGGGGCTTGCCCACCTTGGGCGAGCGCACGTCCTGCACCGGGTTGCTGTCGATCAGGCCCTGGCGCCCGAGCCAGACGTAAAAGCCGCGCCACCCCGACAGGATCAGCGCAATGCCGCGCGCGCTGCGCCCGCCGCTGTGCATCTGCGCCACCCAACGCCGGATGTGGGCGTTTTGCACCTGCTGCAAGGGCAAGGCGCCGGCCTGCGCCTGCTGCGTCAGCTTGTGCAGGTCCAGTGCGTACAACTCGACCGTGCGCTGCGCCAGGCGCTTCTCGACGCGCACATGCTCCAGATAGCGCTCCACCAGCGCCTGATCGTGGTGCGCGCTGCTGTCCATGTGAGGATGGCTGGCCTTAGATCAGCCGCGACAGACCGGCGCTGGCGATGTCGGAGATGCGCTCCAGAAAGTCCGTTCCCATGGCCGCATGGAAACGGTGGGCGTCGGGCGAGGCCAGGACGATCACGCCGAAAGTCTGCGTGGCCGCGTCGGGCAGTCGCAGCGGAATCAGCGCCACCGACTCGGCCTGGGCCGGCCAAGTGAGCCACTGCACCGCCTCAAACCCGGCATTCACGCCGACGTAGGGCGAGGGCAGCGAAGCCACAAAGGCTTTCACATCGTCGCTCACGCCGGCTGCAAAATCCGCCGCCGCATGGGTTTGAGCCAGGCCCCAGAGTCGGATCGCCACCTGCGGAATGACAAACTGGGACTGCAGATCGCGCACCACCGTCGCCGGCAGTTGCAGCGCCTCCGTGGTGCGCAGCAGGCTCAAGGTCCAGCGCTGCAGCTTGTCGGCGATGAGCTGGTTGTCGGCGCCGTGGCGCATCATGTCCATGCTGCGCTGCTCCAGCGACTTGATCTTTTCGCGCAGCATCTGCGCCTGGCGCTCCTGCAGGCCGACGGCTCGATTGCCGTGCGGGCTGCTCAATTGCACCGTGGCCAGCACTTCGGCATGGCGCTCAAAGAAATCGGGCGTGTTGGCCAGAAAATTGGCAATGTCGTTTTCAGTGATCGGGTGTTGGATGTCCATGGGCTGAATATTCTTCTTCAAAAGTCCGGGGTGGAGGAAAAGGCTGGAAGTCGGCGGCGCAACTCAGTCGTGCAGGTCGATGTCGCCGGAAAACACGGTGACGGCGGGCCCGGTCATTTGCACCGAGCTGTCGCCGCCCTGCCATTCGACGCTCAGGCGCCCGCCGCGGGCATCCACATCGACGTGCGCATCCAGCAGGCCCAGGCGAATGCCGCTGACCACGGCCGCGCAAGCGCCCGTGCCGCAAGCCAGGGTCTCGCCAGCGCCGCGCTCAAAGACGCGCAAACGGATGTGCGAACGGCTGAGGATTTGCATGAAGCCGGCATTCACCCTGTTCGGGAAGCGCGCGTGCTGTTCGATCAGCGCGCCCTGCTCGAGCACCGGCGCCTGCGCCACATCGTCCACGATCTGCACCGCATGCGGATTTCCCATCGATACGACGGCGACAAACACCGTGGCTTCGCGACCATGGTGCAGCACGCCAAGCGGCCATTTTTCGCCCGCGTCAACGCGCTCGGGCTCCAGGCCAGTGGCGTCAAACGGCACCCGCTGCAGCGCGAATTCAGGCACCCCCATGTCCACGCTGACGCGCCCATCGAGCAGACGCTGCAGTGTCAGCACCCGGTTCACGGTGCGCACCCGGATCACATCCTTGTCGCTCAAGCCGTGCTCGCGTACGAATTGGAAGAAGCAGCGCGCGCCATTGCCGCAGTGCTCGACCTCCTGGCCGTCTGCGTTGTGGATCACGTATTCGAAATCGACGTCGGGACTCGGCGCCGGACGCACGCACAGGATCTGGTCGGCGCCCACGCCGAAGTGGCGGTCCGCCAAACGCTGGTATTGCGCCGTGCTCAGGCCCAGCAACCGGCGCGTCTCGTTGAGCACGACGAAGTCGTTGCCGGCGCCCTGCATTTTGGTGAAATGAACTTGCATGGGGCAATTATCCGCTCGCCACCGGCTCGGTCGGCCTTGCCTGTAACGCCGGCTTTACATTTTTTTGCCGCCGGGCTGTCGCTGCAGCACCGACTCCTACCGTTAAATGGACAGCGTCGCATCTATCTCACTTCGACAGCTGAACTTTCCCAGTCGGCGTCGGTCTCAGGTGCGGTAAGCTGTCAATGTCTCTATCCCTGAAGGAATGAATCATGAAAAAAATTGCCTTGTTTTCCACCCTGTCGCTGCTTGCAGCGGCCGGGTTTGCCCAGCAAGAGACGGCCCGGGTCGTTTCTGTCACGCCCATCGTCCAGCAGGTGAGCGTGCCGCGCCAGGTCTGCAGCAACGAGACCGTGACCAGCACGTCGCAAAACTCGGGCGCTGGCGCCGTCATGGGCGCGATCGCCGGGGGAGCCATGGGCAATGCCGTGGGCGGGGGCAACGGCAAGACCGCCGCCACCATGCTCGGCGTGCTGGGTGGCGCCATCATGGGCAACAACATCGAGGGCTCGGGTGCGCCCCAGACGCAAAATGTGCAGCGCTGCAGCACGCAACACGTGCTGGAGAACCGCATCATGAGTTATCAGGTGATCTACGAATTCGGCGGCAAGCAATACAGCGTGCAAATGCCGCACGATCCGGGCCCCACCATCCGACTGCAACTCACGCCCATCAGCGCCTTGCAGACACCCGCCACGACCGCCTAAGTGCAAGCGCCACCCGAGTACGTGATACGCCCGAGCAGCGGGTTTGGCTATAGCAACTATCGCCGTTGAAAAAAGTGTGAAGCTCGCCGATAAGCCGGATTCTGTGCGCCAGCAGCTTCTTGCGAAGCCGCCAGTGTGACCGCCATTACTCTGGGCCGTTTGTCACCAAACGGCTCGATGCTACCTACCCGCCAACTCCGGGGGCCCCGTCAACGTTGGCCTACTTGGTATTGCTGCGCGTAGAGATTGCCCGTTTCACCCGAGGCGGGTTCCCCGCCTCGGGTGGCTATGCGCCACCAGGCTTTCGCCTGGTCCGGCTGGCTTGACGCCATCCGGATATCGGCTTGCGCCGACATCGCATAGAACACCCCAGTGGGTTATCGCCTCGACTCGTCTCTGTTGCTCTGATCCTCACCTCACGGTGGACAGCTGTTAGCTGCTACGCTGCCCTGTGCAGTCCGGACGTTCCTCCAGTGCCGTGTTTCCACGATTGCACCAGCGGCGGTCTGGCAAGCTTCACGGCGCTATTATCGGCGAGTCAGCTCCCTGCGCGCTGACGCTCCCATTTGACCCTTGCTTGATAAATCCAAGCCCTCATCAAAATGCTGCGACTGTCCGAACTCAAACTCCCGCTCGATTGCGCGCCCGACGCGCTGCCCCAGCTCATCTGCCGCACGCTGGGGATAGCGCCCACCGAACTGCTCGACTACAGCGTGTTCAAGCTCAGTTTTGACGCGCGCAAGGCGGCCCTGCTGCAGGTTTACATCGTGGACGCGAGCCTGGGCGCCGAGCGCGAGCAGAGCCTGTTGCTGCAGCACGCGCAGGACCCCCATGTGCGCCCCACGCCCGACATGAGCTGGCATGCGCCAGCGCAGGCCGGCGCCGACCTGCGCTGGCGCCCGGTGGTCGTGGGCTTTGGCCCCTGCGGCATCTTTGCGGCACTGGCGCTGGCGCAAATGGGCTTCAAACCGATCGTGCTGGAGCGCGGCAAGAAGGTGCGCGAACGCACGCTCGACACCTGGGGCCTGTGGCGCAAGAAGACGCTGAACCCGGAATCCAATGTGCAGTTTGGCGAGGGCGGCGCCGGCACGTTTTCCGACGGCAAGCTGTACAGCCAGATCAAGGACCCGCGCCACCTGGGGCGCAAGGTGATGCACGAGTTTGTGCAGGCCGGGGCACCTGAGGAGATTTTGGTGGCGGCGCACCCGCACATCGGCACCTTCAAACTGGTGAAAGTGGTGGAGAACTTGCGCGCGCAAATCATTGCCCTGGGTGGCGAAGTGCGCTTCGAACAGCGCGTCACGGACGTGCACATCGAAGCCGGACAACTGTGCGCCCTGAGCGTGCTCGATGTGGCTCAGGGACAAACCTACGAACTGCCGGCCCGCCACGTGGTGCTGGCGTTGGGCCACAGCGCGCGCGACAGCTTTGCCATGCTGTACCAGCGCGGCGTTGCAATGCAGGCCAAGCCCTTTTCCGTCGGCTTTCGCATCGAGCACCCGCAAGGCCTGATCGACCAGGCGCGCTGGGGGCGCCACGCCGGCCATCCGCTGCTCGGCGCGGCAGACTACAAACTGGTGCACCACGCGTCCAACGGGCGCGCCGTGTACAGCTTTTGCATGTGCCCCGGCGGCACGGTGGTGGCTGCCACTTCGGAGCTGGGACGGGTCGTCACCAATGGTATGAGCCAGTACTCACGCAAGGAACGCAATGCCAACGCCGGCATCGTCGTGGCCATCGACACGCAGGATTTCCCGCGCGAATTCACGACCGAGGGCCTGGCGCAGCCGGCTCAGGCCTTGCCCGATGGCCGCGCCCACCCGCTGGCCGGCATGGCCTTGCAACGCCAACTGGAGTCCAACGCCTACGTGCTCGGCGGCAGCAGCTACGAGGCGCCTGGACAGTTGGTAGGGGATTTCATCGCCGGGCGCGCATCGACGCAACTCGGCCAGGTCCAGCCCTCGTACCAGCCCGGCGTGCACCTGACCAATCTGGCCACGGCCCTGCCCGACTACGCCATCGATGCGATGCGCGAAGCGCTGCCCGCCTTTGGCCGCAAGATCAAGGGCTTCGACCGCGCCGACGCCGTGCTCACCGGCGTGGAAACGCGCACCTCGTCGCCGCTGCGCATGGATCGCGGCGACGATTTCCAAAGCCTGAACGTGCGCGGCCTGTATCCGGCCGGAGAAGGCGCGGGCTACGCCGGCGGCATCCTCTCGGCGGCAGTGGACGGCATCAAGGTGGCCGAGGCGCTGGCTGGCGCCATGGTTTTAAAGCGCTGAGGGCCTCAAAGTGAGAGTGATTTGAATCTGACCCAATTCAACTCTCAATTTCCACTGCGCAACGGATGCGGATATACAAACGGCGTATAAATCGCTGTCCACACATTTGCTTTGGTGCATTTATATAATGTCCCCGCGATCGCTGTGATGGGGTTAACTCCGATCATTCCTGCGAGATTTGTTGTCGATTGGTTTGTGGCCCAATATCCTTGATTCTCAGTACAGATCGCAGGACGATTCGCAAGGGTTCCGGCGGTAACACCCGGTGAGCTTGTATCGGTGACAACATCTCTGCCCAAGGTCGGTATATTGCTCCTGCCATCACAGGTGATATTGTAGCTATTATCAGCAGACACGCCGGCAAAGGCGCCGGTCAAACCCGTACGGCTTCCCCAAAAATAGTTGTCATAGATTGTTTGCTCGCGCACATAAGTTTGCGCACAGGTCGTCATTGAGCCGTCATAGGCATTGATGTCAAATCCATTATCTACGCTATTATTAAATACAAATGATCTTCCGCCCCGGGTTTTGAAGAACGTTACCCCGTAGCCATTGGTAAGCACTTGATTGCCATAAAGTTCAACGCCGAAACCGCTTCCCATTGTGCTACCGCTATTGCCGGGGCCGACGCCCTGATGGCCATGGTTTTCAAATAGCGAATAACTTACCGCATGCATGACAATTTGATTGTAGCGAAAGGCATAACGCCCGCTAAACTGCTGCTCAACCAAAAGTCCGTCTGATCCGCCAGGATAAGCGATTTCATGCAGCGTATTATCTTCATAATAAATATAATTATTACTACCGGAGACAAAGTTGTTTTGCGGTGAAGTCGTATTCCAGGTTTCGAGCGATTGTGTATCATTTTTAATGGGGTACGCAACATTCGTAATTGTATTATTATCCACCACACCATAGAGTGTGCAGAAATTCCAGATACCATAACCTCCAACCAGATTGGCATTCTGGAGAATATTATGATCGACTCGGATCTTCGTTGGCACATTAAAAGGCGGTCTTTTATCAAATTGACCAAGTTTAAGAATACTGCCGTTATTATTCGCATCCAATGTAAAACCGCTCAGCCTGATAAGATCGTTTGCATTGTAATCTGTGGGATTGATGTCGATGATAAAATTTGAAGCGTCGTAGCCAGCACCTAGGGAGGCCGTGATTTTTGTTGTTCCTCCATTTCCACCAATGAGACTAATTCCTTTATTTATCAGTAAAGTGCTGCTCCATGTGCAGTTTCCCGCTGGAACATTGACCGTATCGCCTATTGCTGCAGAAGTGATCGCGGAGGACACATCGGCGTAAGAACAACTCGCTGCGGTGATCGTCTTGCCGCTTCCAGTCGCTTGCGTCGCTGCACTGATCGACAGCGTCGTCGTGGCGCTGCCGCCGGCGTTGCTGGCCGTCACCGTGTAGTTGGTGGCGGCGCTCGCGCTGCTGGGCGTTCCGCTGATGACGCCGGTGACGGTGTTCAGGCTCAGGCCCGCAGGCAGGGCCGGGCTCACGGCATAGGAGGTGACAGCGCCGCCACTGCTGCTCGGGCTGTTGGTCGTGATGGCCACGCCCACCGTGTACACCGGCGCGCTGGTGCTGTAGCTCAGTGCGGACGGTGTCCCGACACCGCCACTGCCAGCGCCGCCGCCACTGCCGCCACTGCCGCCGCAGGCGCTGAGCAGAATCGCCAACAATAAGCCAAGCAGGCATGAGAAGTATTTCATACGGCATCCAAAAGGTTTACATACGCGACGCAAGCACACTGAGCCTTTGCGCCACCAAGCGCGTGGCGGGGACAATCGACCGCGACTGGTATCTGTTGGCCGGTGCTTTTCCGCCGTACCGAGCACCGGACCCATCGGCACAGCGCGGGCGATCACGCGCGAATGGGCCATTGCCCCGCCCCGCGTTCATGCAGCGACTGTCGGACCCGTGATGTCCGTTGCTCAGTGGTTTGCACATCAGAATGACAATTCTCTATCAGCCTGAGCCGGCACGGGGAAAGCAGGTGTAACGAAGCTGTGAATGGGTTTCAGCGGCGCTGGCGGTGCGCACTGCAACAGCACAATCTTGGTTGGCGGGCAGCCTTAGGCCATGACCGAGCTTGAGTCAGTTCTCGCTGCACTACCGAAGCAAGCCCGAAACAATCCAACGGCGGTTTCCGATAGCTTGATTCGACGCCGACGATCCGTTGGGGCAGCGTGAAATTCGCTTCGCTTCGCGTCGCGCTTGGGCTTTGCCACAAATGGGTCAGAAGAGCCCCGCGCGCAGCACCACCTGCATGGCGATCAGGCCGACCAGGAAGCCGATTCCGCAGTACATCAGTCCTTGCAGCAGCCGGTTGGTGCGGCGCTGTTCGATCAGCAGCTCGCGCAGGTGCTGCTTGTCGTCGGCACGCGGGCGCGCGGCGCCGGCTTTGAGGAAGTCGTACAGCAGGCGCGGCAACTCGGGCAACAGCTTGGCGTAGCGCGGGGCTTCGGCGCGCAGTTGCTCCAGCAGTTTTTGCGGTCCCACCTGCTCGATCATCCATTTTTCGAGGAAGGGTTTGGACGTGCTCCACAGGTCCAGGTCCGGGTCCAGATCACGCCCCAGGCCTTCGATGTTGAGCAGGGTTTTTTGCAGCAACACCAGCTGCGGCTGAATTTCCACATGAAAGCGGCGCGAGGTCTGAAACAGCCGCATCAGGATCATGCCCAACGAAATTTCCTTCAGCGGCCGGTCGAAATACGGCTCGCACACGGAGCGAATCGCCGACTCCAGTTCATCCACACGGGTGCTCGGCGGCACCCAGCCGGACTCGATGTGCAGTTCCGCCACACGCTTGTAATCGCGCCGGAAGAATGCCGCGAAATTCTGCGCCAGGTATTCCTTGTCGCTCTCCGTGAGCGTGCCGATGATGCCGAAATCGAGCGAGATATAGCGCCCCAGCGTGCCCGGTGCCACGCTCACCTGGATGTTGCCGGGGTGCATGTCGGCGTGGAAGAAGCCGTCGTTGAACACCTGCGTGAAGAAGATCGTGACGCCGTCGCGCGCCAGCTGTTTCATGTCCACGCCGGCGGCCACCAGGCGCTCGCGCTGGTTGATGGGCACGCCGACCATGCGTTCCATCACGATCACTTCGGTGGCACAGTAGTCCCAGTACATCTGCGGGATCAACACCAGATTGAGCCCCTCCATGTTGCGCCGCAACTGCGCCGCATTCGCGGCCTCGCGCACCAGGTCGAGCTCGTCGTGCAGGTACTTGTCGAACTCGGCCACCACCTCCAGCGGCTTGAGCCGCTTGCCCTCGCTCGACAGGTTCTCCACCCAACCCGCCATCATGCGCATCAGGCTCAGGTCCTTCTCGATCGCGGGCCGCATGTTCGGGCGCAGCACCTTGACGGCGACGTCCTGATGGTGACCGTTGCGGTCCTTGAGCACCGCAAAGTGCACCTGAGCGATGGAGGCGCTGGCCTCGGGAATCTGCTCAAAGCTGACAAAGATTTCAGCCACGGATTTGCGAAAGGCACGCTCGATCGTCGCCACCGCCACGCTCGAATCAAAGGGTGGAACACGGTCTTGCAGGCGCGCCAATTCGTCGGCAATGTCCAGCGGCAGCAGGTCGCGGCGCGTGGACAGGACCTGGCCAAACTTCACGAAGATCGGGCCCAGACGCTCCAGCGCTTCGCGCAGCCGCTGACCGCGCGGCGCGCGCAGATCGCGCCCGATGGACAGGATGCGTGCGATGACACGCAGCCAGGGCTTATTGAAACTCGTCAGTACCAGCTCATCGAGACCGTAGCGAAAAACGATCCAGACGATGAAGATGCTGCGGTAAACGCGGCTCACTGCGCGCCCTTGCCGGTGTCGCCCGCGCGGGAGCCGACAAACTGGCGCAAGGAGCTCGCCATGCGGCGCACGGCGTCGCCCATGGTGTGCGCGGGGATGTCGCCCACGATGCGCGAAAGATCCTCTTCCAGGTCCCAGCGCACATGCTCCACCAGCCAGTTCACTTCGGCTGCGAGTTGCACGTCGCCCTCGATCGAGACCGCCGGTTTCTCGCCGCGCAACGCGGCCTGGGCCAGGGCAAAGGGCGAGGATTCGGTGATGGTCAGCGTCAGGTCGGCACGGGCATCCGCGCTGGCGCGGTCCAGCAGGCCCGCAGGCGTGGCCTGCAGTTTGATGGCAAAGCTGCGCCACTGCGCCAACACCACCCTGCCCTTTTGCCGCAGCAAGCGCGCCTGGGCTTGCGGCTCTTGCATCAGCACGTGATTGAGCAGTAGCACCAAGCGTTGCTGCAGCTCGTCCACCAGCCAGGCGGGCGGCTGCAAGGCGCTGCCGAATTGGTTGATCAAGGGGTCGAAAAATGAAAATGGGGACTGTGTTGCCATAGTCCCCATTATTCCCGCTTTATCCCGGATTTTCCGGGACCGTGGCCTGTGTCGGCCGTTCTATTGCAATGCCTGCACCCCGGCCACCAGCCAGCCCGCACTGCCATCCTTGGCTTTGGTCATGTTCCAGACCTCGCGGAATGGGCTCGGTCCCGAAGAGGCGTCTTCCCGAATCAGGCCCGAGAACTCCACGCTGGCAAGGTAATCGCCGGCACGTTCTTCGATGCCGAGCAAGTCGGCCTGCAGCATCACCACCTCGGTCTTGCTCACCTGGGCGCCGGGTTGTGCATCGCGCTCGGCCAGTTGGCCCTTGATTTCTTCGAGCATCGAGTCGGTCATCATGACGCGCAGCGACTGCGTGTCCGAGCGATCCCATGCCGCCTGCAGCGTCACGAACTGGGCCTTGGCCGCCTCGACAAAGCCGGCGGTATCGAAACCCTGAGGGATGCCCCAGGTCTTTTCCCCGACCAGGGCCGAACCAATCATGGACGGCTGGGCCGCGCTGCCAGCGTCAAAGGCGGCGCTGTTGCGTTCCCAGGGGCGTGCCGACGCGTCGTTGCCAACGTTGGCCGGGCTGTAGCTCGAAGGGGTGCGCGCGGAAGCGCTCGGGTCAGCGGCCTGGTAGGCCAGTGCGCCCGTGTTGGCCGTGGCGGCCGCCCTGCGGCTGCGCATGAACCAGCCCACGAGCATCATGATGGCAAAGGCCAGCAGGCCGAACATCAGCATCTGGCCAAAGGCCTCGCCAAAACCGAGTGAATGCGCCAGCCAGGCCAAGCCCAAGCCCGCAGCCAAGCCGCCCAGCATGGCACCCCATGGCCTTTTGGCCGGGGCCGCGACCGGCGCCGGTGCGGCCGGTGCGGGCGCAGCCTTTTGCGGCACTGCGGCCGGGGCCGGGTTGGCCTGGCGCTGCGTCACCTGGCTCGATTGCTGCCCCACCGACTTGCCGCCACCCATGCGGCGTGCGGCCTCGGCGTTCATTCCCGTGCACATCAGCGCGAGCGCCAAAACCAAAGTCAAAATCTTCATACCTGCTCCAAAAAAATCACCCAAACCCATTCAACACTTGATGCCCACATGCAGCGCCACCATGCCGCCGCTCAGGTTATGGCAGTCAACATGGCCGAAGCCGGCTTGCTTCATCATCTCCTTCAACTCCTGCTGCCCCGGATGCATGCGGATGGACTCGGCCAGATAACGGTAGCTGGCGTCGTCGCCCGCCACCAGCTTGCCCATCGTTGGCAGCACTTTGAAGGAATACCAGTCGTAGATCTTCTCCAGCGGCTTGGCCACCTTGGAGAACTCCAGCACCAGCAGCTTGCCGCCCGGCTTGAGCACGCGGTTCATCTCGGCCAGCGCCGCGTCCTTGTGCGTCATGTTGCGCAAGCCAAAGGCCACACTCACCAGATCGAAGTGCTGGTCGGGGAACGGCAGCTTCTCGGCGTCGCACACCAGCGTCGGCAGCGCCGCGCCGGCGTCAAGCAAGCGGTCGCGCCCGGTGCGCAACATCGCCTCGTTGATGTCGGTGTGCACCACGCGACCGCTGCTGCCGACCTTCTTCGAGAAGGCCAGCGCCAGGTCGCCCGTGCCGCCGGCGATATCCAACACCTGCTGGCCTTCGCGCACATCGGCCACCATCACGGTGTAGGCCTTCCAGGCGCGGTGCAGGCCCATGGACATCAGGTCGTTCATCAAATCGTACTTGGACGCGACCGAATCGAACACGCCGCGCACGCGCTGCGCCTTGTCGCGCTCGTCCACCGATTGAAAGCCAAAATGTGTTGTTGTCATGGTCTGGATGCTAGGGCCAAACCGCCTCGCGTCAGGGCGCAAGCCCGCAATAACCGGACGATCTGTGGCAATTTTGATGAATCCCCGCAGCTTCAGCCCGCCAGCGGGCGCGGGCTTGGCCGCGCCGGCCCGCTGTGGCTCAGGCCCGCGGCAGCGTCACGCCGCGCTGGCCCTGGTACTTGCCGCCGCGGTCCTTGTAGCTGGTCTCGCACACGTCGTCGGGATCGCTCTCAAAGAACAGCACCTGGGCGCAACCCTCACCGGCATAGATCTTCGCCGGCAGCGGCGTGGTGTTGGAAAACTCCAGCGTCACATAGCCTTCCCACTCGGGCTCGAACGGCGTGACGTTGACGATGATGCCGCAGCGCGCGTAGGTGCTCTTGCCCAGGCAGATGGTGAGCACATTGCGCGGGATGCGGAAGTACTCCATGGTGCGCGCCAGCGCAAAGCTGTTGGGCGGGATGATGCAGACATCGTCGTTGAAGTCAACAAAGCTCTTCTCGTCGAAATTTTTCGGGTCCACCACCGTGCTGTGGATGTTGGTGAAGACCTTGAATTCGGGTGCGCAGCGGATGTCGTAGCCGTAGCTGCTGGTGCCGTAGCTGACGATTTTTTGGCCGTCGCGCTCGCGCACCTGACCGGGTTCGAAGGGTTCGATCATGCCGGTGGTCTCGGCCATGTGGCGAATCCATTTGTCGCTTTTGATGCTCATGTGGGCTTTCCGTGGTTCAGCCTCGATTGTAGGCAGGGCGACTGCGGCCCCTCAAAGCGGCGTCAAAGTCACACAGCCAACTTTCATGACTCGGGGCGCTGGCCCGGCGCAACAGGAAAGTTTGCGTCGCGCTATTTGCTGATCTTGCCCCGCACGCCTGCGACCAGGTAGTTCATGTTGAGGATTTGCTCGTCGCTGAGCGACTGACCTGCGGCGATCACGACCTGGCCTTGGTTGTCGAGCACGGCAGCGCGCGCGGCAAAGGGTTTCAGTTGTCCCGAGGCAATCTCCTTCTGGCGCGCCAGCACTTCGTCGCGCACCACCTGGGGCACCTTGGGGCCGAAGCCTTCGACGCGGATCATGCCGTCCTTCACGCCGCCCCAGACGTTGCCGCTTTTCCAGGATCCGTCGAGCACGGCCTTGGCGCGCTGCGTGTAGTAAGCGCCCCACTGGTGCGTCACCGCCAGGATCTGCGCGTCGGGCGCGACGCTGCGCATGTCGGAGTGGTAGGCCACGGCCAGCTTGCCGCGCTCTTGCGCCGCGGCCATCACCGCCGTCGATGCCGTGTGAAAGGCCAGCACGTCGGCGCCCTGGTTCATCAGGGTCATGGCCGCATCGCGCTCGCGCGTCGGATCAAACCAGGTGTTGAGCCAGACCAGGTGCACTTGCGCCTTGGGATCGACCGAGCGCATTCCGAGTGTGAACGCGTTGATGCCTTGCAGCACTTCGGGAATCGGAAAGCCCGCCACGTAACCTGCGATGTGGGTCTTGCTCATGCGCGCCGCAGCCACGCCCGACAGATAACGCCCCTCGTAGTAGCGCGCATTCGCCGTCGCCACATTGGGCGCGCTCTTGTAGCCGGTGATGGACTCGAACTTGAGGTTCGGGAACTCCTGGGCCACCTTGAGCGTGGCCTCCATGTAGCCAAAGCTGGGCGTGAAGATCAGGCCGTAGCCCTGCTGCGCCAGATCGCGAATCACACGCTCGCCGTCCGGGCCTTCGGCCACATTCTCGACATAGCGTGTCTGGACTTTGGATCCGAGCGCGGCCTCGAGCGCCTTGCGCCCCGCGTCGTGCTGATGCACCCAGCCCGCGTCGGTGAGCGGCGCGACGTAAACGAAGCCGACCTTGAGCGGCGGCGCCACGGAAGCGAGCGGTTTGGCATCCTGCGCCAGCGCAGGCGAGAGAAAACAGGCGGCAACGAGCGCACAGGCGCCCGCAGACACGAGGTTTTTATACATGGTAGTCCTCTACATGGCCCCGAAACAGCACAAGAAAAAGCCCGCCGGGGCGACGGGCATCGAGGCCGATTTTAACTGCGAGCGACGCGGCCGGTACTCCGACGCCGCTATGGCCGCAGCTGCAG
Source organism: uncultured beta proteobacterium (assembly GCA_903844215.1). Lineage (GTDB taxonomy): Bacteria > Pseudomonadota > Gammaproteobacteria > Burkholderiales > Burkholderiaceae_C > CAIKVZ01. The sequence continues at coordinate 49,661 of CAIMSP010000151.1, forward strand.
CTCAGGGTTTGACCGCGCGGTGCAGGGCGCGCACCAGGTCCGACTTCGTCACGATGCCGACGAGCCGGTTGGCCTCGTCGATGATGGGGATGTGGGTGTGGCCGTCCTGCGAGAACAACTCCACCAACTCCAGCGCATGGCGCTGCACGCCGGCCACGCGCACCCTGCGCGTCATGATCTGGCCCACCACCTCGGGTCGATCCGAACTGCTCAGCCCATCGCCCTGGATGAGTTCGCGCACGCGCTCGCCCAGGCCGCTGTGCTGGTCTAGTCCGGCGCGGCGGAAGAAGTCCGTGGCGGTCACGATGCCGACAATCGCCTGTTGGTGATCGGTCACGGGCAGCGCCTTGATGCGGTGCTCGCGCATCAGGGCCCAGGCCGCGCTCAACGAGCTGCCGAACTGCACCGCCACGGGGTTGGGCGACATGATGTCGGCGCAGCGCAATTCACCCAGATTGCGCTGATAGGAGGCGGCCTCTGCCAGGTGCAGCAGCTGGTCTAGATCGTCGCGGCTGACGTCGAGCACCTGGTTGTAGTGCGCCAGCGCGGCGTCCATATCGGCCGGGCTGAAACGCGCCGGTGTGGCCGGCTCGGGCGGGCTCGGACTGCGCTGGGCATGCGGATAGGCGCGCCCCGTGAGGTTGTTGTAGAGCACGCCAGCGCTCACCAGCAGCAG
>CAIMSP010000152.1 GCA_903844215.1 uncultured beta proteobacterium
GCCAGGCGGTTGGCGTCGGAGCGGTATTGGGCGTCGGACTGGCCGCCGATGGCCACGGCATTCACGCCCAACATACCCAGAATGCCAAGCGAAAGTATCAGGATGGCCATCAGCGATTCGATCATCATGGCGCCTTGCTGAGGCGCGGCTCTGTGTCGTAGCGGTTTCATAGGGACTTCTCCTTGATGACGGGTAAGGCACGCGCCGGCGCTGCGTCAGCCTGTAGGTTCAAGGCACGAGAGCGAAGCATCGAGCGCAGACGGACGTTGGAAAAGGCCTGCAGCGCCAGCGCCAGCAGCAGCCCGAGGATGGCAAAACCGACCAGCAACTCCGCCGATGTCAACCCCAATAAGAGGTCCAGGCTCAGCATGCTGCGAGCCCCCTGAGCGTCCACTCATGCCGCGAGAATCCTCGGTGTGCGCGCATCACCATTCCCCTTCGTATTGTTCATTTTGACTATATTGTCAAAATGATATTGAAGTTGGGGGCGACGCGGCCAGGCCAGGCGATCAACGGCGATGACCGGCAGACAAGCGGTCATTTTGATAACTGTGGTTTGATCAAACGGTGCCCGCCAAGGGAGGCAAAGCCCTCGGCTGCGACCGCTGCGCTTGCGCCGGACGACGCGCGCCAGCCGGCCGTCAGCGCAGCTTGAGCGGCCCGGCGCGGCGCCAGTCCCAGGGGCACAAGCCCGCGCCTAGCAGCCTATCGGACTTTGGGCGTGGGCGCGACGGGGGTGCCTGAGCAGCTTAGGGAACAATGATCTCGCGCCAGGAGATGCGCTTGCCGACCGGAGGGGGGGTGCCAACCGCCACGTCATACAGTTTCTTGGTTCCGTCGGCGTTGGTGACAATCCATTTGAAGGCTCCATCGGGCATCCTCGCCAGCGAAGCGCCGACGGCGAGGGTGGCGTAGCCGAAACTCGTCACCCCCGCACCACCGACCGAGGAGCCGCTGACAAAATCGAGTTGATTGAACAGGTTGTAGCCCGGGGCGCACTGGCTTGTGCTGGGGATATTCGATTGGAACACCAGCGTGCCTGAAGCCAACTCCATGTCCACGTTGACCCGCTCACTGCCCAGTGTGGCATCGTTCAAGCCCTGCGTCAGGTCCAGGTACCAACCGGCCGTGGAGGCACATTGGGCTGTCGTGCCGCTGCAGGGGAGCGCGGTGCGCGCGAGGTCTTTGTTCAGCAGCGAGCCCGTGGTCGTGAGCTTGACTGGTTTGAGACTGGCGCGCAGCGTGCTCGGATCGAGTTCGGCCGCGGGCAGCGCGGGCGTGCCCATCGGGTCCTTGATGCTGTACACCGTCTGCTGCTGTGCGCTGCCGATATCGCTGCCGCCGAGCAAGCGGCCCGTGCCCACCAGCAAGAAGGTATTGCCATTCACCTCGGCCAGATTGATGCGCGTCGTGACCGACTGGGCCGTGCCGTCAGCGGCACGCAGCGAGGTGACCAGCACGGCCGGCGTGGCGCCGCCATTGATGTCAAAGCGCCACAGGTTGCCCAGCAGGTCGCCCCCGTACACCCGCAAGGCCGTGTTGTTCTGCACCGGGTTGCTCACATACGTGCTCAACTCGCGCAAGCCGCTGGGCCCGGTGCCCGCACCCGTGTCACCGACTCCGGTGCCGATGCGCCGGATGATGGCCCCGGTGTCGGCATTGAGCACATAGAGATAGCCCTGGCCGTTGCCGCCGTCGGTGGAGTTGTTGTAGCCCGAAGTCAGCAGCACGACCCAGGTGCCATCGGCCAGCTTGGTGATGACGGGGCGACCGAAAGTCAGCCCCAGATTGCAGTCGGCGGTATTCGTGGCTGCTGTCGCATCACTGGTCGGGCAGGCCGTGCTGGAGGCCTTGAATTCCCACAGCGCCTTGGGCGTGGTCGGGTCGGTCACGTCCAGCGCGTAATAGCCCTTGCCGCCGGCGTTCAGGCCACCCACCAGGATCGTCTTCCATGCGGTCCCGTTGTAGATGTCACCCGAAGTCGGTGTGCCGTCCACATA
>CAIMSP010000153.1 GCA_903844215.1 uncultured beta proteobacterium
CCTCCGAGTTGATCGTGGCCAACGCACTGCGCTCCACCCTCCAGGTATTTTTCTCGGTTCCCGCTTTTGCACCTGACCTCGCGAAAATCATGCGCAAATACCGCCGCCATGACCCGCCACCTGATACCGAGCGCATGGCAGCATGAACGCTACGGGAGAACTGGGCACTGTCCAGTTAAAACGCGTAGTAGCTGCCGCTGCCCAGCGTCGATGAGCGTCCTTCGAAGCCGAAGAACACGCGTTTGCCGAAGAAGAAGGGCAGGCCCCAGTCGAAACTGCTCCAGTCGCCGCTGGGGCCCGCGAGCGTCGGATAGACCGACCAGCCCGCGTTAGCGAACAGCGTGGCAGCACTGTCCACGGCGAAGGGCACCGTCGCCTGCACGCCGGCCGCGCCAGCGCCCGTGACCGACAGCGTTGCCGTCAACGTCGTGAGTCCGCTCGGGCAGTAAAAGCCGCTGTAATTGGCGTTGCTGCAAGCCGCGATCGCGCTGGAATTGAAGAACAGCCCGTTCGATCCCGAGTCGATGAAGCTGTTGGGCATGGGCACGCCCTGGAGCAGCGTGGTGATATTGCCAGAGGCATCGGTGCTCAGCAGCTTGGCGCCGGAGAGCTGATTGTTGCTTTGTGTGCCGATGCCGAAAATCATCGAGCCGCTGAGCGCGGTGGCGCCCGCGGGCGAGCTGCTGGAGGCGACGCCCGGCAGGTCGATCAACACGCCGTTGTTGTCCTGGGCAAACAGGGCCACGGGGTTTTGCAGCTGCTTGTCCAGCGCGACGGTCACGCCGGTGGCTCTTTTGCAAGCGCTGGTGGCGCAACTGAAGTAACGACCGTTGAGGGCGTTGCTGGCGCAACTGCTGCCGCAGTCCTGCAGGAACAGGCCCACCCCCAGAATGCCCTTGGCGCCCAGCGTGGCGATGGTGTCCATGGGCGTTCCGCTCTGGCAGTTGGCCGACAGCGCGTTGTATGCCGGGTCGCCGATGATCTGGATCGGCACGCTTGAAGCGGTCTTGCCGCCCAGCGTGATGTCGGCGCTGGCCACCGGCCCCCACATGAAGCTCAGATCGACAAACTGCACGCAGTTGAGCAGCGGCAGTCCGGCGCTGGTCTGCGGGCTCAGGCCCAGCGGCGCGACCAGCGAGGACAGCAGGCGCAAACCGGAGGAGCCGGTGTCCACCAGCACATGGTCGATGTTCAGGCAGTTGCTGGTGCCGGGCTGGCACACGGTGACGGTGGTGTACAGCGCGTTCGTGGCATCGACGGATTTTCCCTGTTCGTCCAGGGGCCCGGAATCGACGCTCAGCGCCAATGTGTTGCTCAATACCGGCGGGGGCGTGACCGGTGGCGCGCTGGTCGAGCCCCCACCCCCGCCGCAGGCCGCGAGCAGACCCGCGAACACGGCTGCCAAGAGGATCTGCCAGAAGAATTTATTCAAGTACATCGTTGATGCTCACGCCGCTTGGAATCAGGGAGGGTGCGTAGGCGCTGCCGAAAAAGTTGCCCATGCGTCCCATGGAACGCAGCACCAGCCCGTCCTTCTTTAACTGGACCGGCGCCCGGCGCATGCTGGCTCGACCCGCGTCTTTCATCTGTGACTGGAACGTCGTGGCGTAGCTGCCCAGCAGTGCGCCAAAGTCGGGCAGCACCGGCCCCTTCCAGGAAACCGCGAAGACGATGCCCTCGGCGTTGACGTATTCGCGCACGCGGGTTTGCGTGGACAGCACGACTTCCTGCACCGTGTAGCCGATGCTGGCTGGCGCTGTGGCCGCCAGCCGTTTGCTACCGGGGGCGGGCGCTGCGACCGAGGGTGCGTTGCCCAGCGCCGCGCTGGCGTCACCGAGCGCGCCCGCGAGCAACAGCATCGACAGCAGCCAACGCAACGGGGGCTTGGAAAAATACCGTTTCATGGTGTCACCATTTTGCGAGTCAGGCCTGGAGCGTGAAAGTCAAAGCGGCCCATTATGCGTGTCGCGAAGCCAGTCCGTGGCGTGTTCTTCGTGTTGTGCTGATCGCCCTTGGGGCTTTCAATCGGCGCACTTCACCGCCAGCAGCTTGTCGATGCGTCGTCCGTCCAGGTCCACCACTTCAAACATCCAGCCCGCGCATTCGATGCGCTCGCCCACGGCCGGGAGCTGGCCGCTGACGGCCATGAGCAGGCCGGCCAGGGTGTTGTAGCGGCCGCGGTCTTCGTCGGGTAGTTCCTCGATGTCCAGACGCGCCTTGATTTCGTTGATCGGCATGAGGCCGTCGAGTAGCCAGGAGCCGTCGGCGCGCTGCGTCGCCCAGGCTTCGGCCGGGCTGTCGGTCTGCAACTCCCCGGTGATGGCTTCGAGCAAATCGTGCGGCGTCATCAAGCCCTGGACCACGCCGTACTCGTCCACGACAAACACCAGGCGTGCGGACTTGGCGCGAAACTGTTCCAGCAGTTCCATGCCGGTGAGCGACTCCGGCACAAAGGAGGCCGGCAGAACTTCGGGCTCGATGCTGCCCGGATACTGCGGCCCGAGCTTGAGCAAGCGCGCCACGCTGATCACGCCCACCACATGCTCGAGCGAATCGCGGCACACCGGGTACCAGGAGTGGGCCTCGCTTTCGCCGTCGTGCGCGACCTGTTCCAGGCATTGCGCCACGCTCAGGCTGGCGTCGAGCCACTGCAGATCGGTGCGCGGCACCATGATCGAGGTCAGCGGTCGGTCGTCCAGGCCAAACACGTTTTGCACCATCTGGTGCTCGTGCTGTTCGATCAGCCCGGCGTCCACGCCTTCTTCCAGGCTGGCAGTGATTTCTTCCTCGGTCACGGGGCGCCCGGCGGTGGTGTCCACGCGCAGCAGTTTGAGCACCGCATTCGTCGTGGCCGCGAGCAACTTGACGAAGGGCCGCACGCCGGTGGCCAGCCAGAGCATGGGGCGCGACACCCAGGCGGCAACGATCTCGGGGTGGAGTTGGCCGATGCGCTTGGGAACGAGCTCACCGAAGATGATGGTGGTGAAGGTGATCAGCGTCACGACGATGCCGGTGGCGGTCAATTCCGACGCCTTGTGCGCCAGGCCCAAGGCCTGCAGCCAGATCGACACACCTTCGCTGAAGGCGGCCTCGCCCAAAATGCCGTTGAGCATGCCGATCGAGGTGATGCCCACCTGCACCGTGGAGAGAAACTGCGTCGGGTGTTCGAGCAGCTTGAGCGCGGCTTGCGCGCCATGGTCTCCGTCTTCGGCGCGGGCCGCCAGACGCGGTTTGCGGCTGGCGGCCAGGGCCATTTCGGACATCGCAAACAAGGCGTTGACCAGGGTCAGGAAGGTGATGAGCAGCAGGTCCATAGATGAGCGTGTAGGTTACACGTTTTGTCGCTCGCTGCCGTGGCCCGACGGAGCTGGCCTGGTGCTGTCACAGCAATCCGCTATCCTATGGCTTGCAAAACCAACTCATTCCCACTGTGTCAGACCCGAATCCCGCGCGCACCCATGCCGTCTTTCCCGGCAAGGAAGACAAGCGCTCCTTCCTGCAAAAGGTGGCCGAGTTCATCCACCCCGGACCGGATTCACGCGAGGAACTGATCGACACCTTGGCGCAGGCGGAAGCCAATCAGCTCATCGGCGCCGAGTCGCGCGTCATGCTCGAAGGCGTGATCCGGTTGGCCGACATGACGGCGGGCGATGTGATGGTGGCCGCGCCGCGCATGGAGCTCATCGACATCGACGCGCCGTTTGATGAACTGCTCAACGTGGTGATCGATACCGCGCACTCGCGCTTTCCGGTGTACCAGGGCGAGCGCGAAAACATCATCGGCATCCTGCTCGCCAAGGACCTGCTCAAGCTGCAACGCGCGCCCGAACTCAACATCCGGGCCTTGCTGCGCGCTGCCGTGTTCGTGCCCGAGACCAAGGGCTTGAACGACTTGCTGCGCGATTTTCGCGGCAACCGCAATCACCAGGCGATCGTCATCGACGAGTTCGGCCGGGTTGCGGGCCTGATCACGATCGAAGACGTGCTCGAAGAGATCGTGGGCGAAATCGAGGACGAGTTTGACGAGCAGGGCGACGACGGCGACATCTTTGCGCTGGCCGACAAGACCTGGCGCGTCAGTGGCGACACGCCGATCGCGCGCGTGAACGAATCCTTTGATGTGACCCTGGTCAGCAGCGACCCGGAGGATGAATTCGAAACCATCGGTGGCCTGATCGCGCACGAGATGGGCCATGTGCCCAAGCGCGGCGAGTACCTGGTGCTCGGTGGTCTGCGTTTCATGGTGCTGCTCACCCGCGCCGGTGCCGTGAAGTGGTTCAAGGTCGCGCCCGTCACACCGTCTTGAACTTCCTATTGCTTGTGCTCGCCGGCGGTGCCCATGCGCTGAGCATGGCCTGGCCCTTTGCCTTTGCCTTGCCCCAAGGTCAGGCTGTGTGGTGGTTGCAGTTGGCCTCGCTGGCGCTGTTCTACGGCCAACTGGAGCGCGCCCCCAGCAAGCAAGCCGCAGCCCGAAGCGGCTGGCTGTTTGGGCTGGCCAGCCTGAGCTCCACCTTTTGGTGGCTGTATATCTCCATGCACACCTATGGCGGACTGTCTTCGGTGCTGTCGGTGCTGGCCGTGCTCCTTCTGGCGGGTGGTCTGGCGCTGGTTTACGCCGGTGCGGGCGCGATCTTCGCTGCCCTCAGGCCCAGTGGCAGCGCGACGGCTGCGCTGCTGTTTGCCGCCACCTGGACGCTGGCCGAATTGGCGCGCGGCAGTTGGTTCACCGGCTTTCCCTGGGGCGCCGCCGGCTACGCGCACATCGACGGCTGGCTCGCGGGCTACGCGCCCTGGGTGGGGGTCTATGGCATCGGCGCCATCGCCGCCTGGATCGCGGCCAGCCTGTGGCAGTGGCTGCGCTGTGGCAACGCACAGCGGCTGATTCTGCTGCTGCTGCTGGCCCTGCCTGCGCTGCTGGCCCTGAACCCAGGCCCGGCGCCTGCGGCCTCGCCGTTCCTCGCCGTGACGCTGCTGCAGGGGAATATTCCCCAGGACGAAAAATTCCAGCCCGGGACCGGCGTGATCGATGCGCTGGCCTGGTATGGCGGCCAGTTGCGCACGGCGAGCACGCCGTTGGTGGTGGCGCCCGAGACCGCCATTCCCGAGTTGCCGCAGCAATTGCCCGAGGCCTATTGGAAAGATTTGAACGCCAGTTTCGCGGGCGGCACCAAGCCGCGGGCCGCGCTGATCGGCATTCCGCTGGGCAGCATGCAGCAGGGCTACACCAACTCGGTGCTCGGACTCAAGGGTGGGCAGAGCCAGCCCTACCACTACGACAAGCAGCACCTCGTGCCCTTTGGCGAGTTCACGCCCACGCTGTTCAAGTGGTTCACGCGGATGATGAATATTCCGCTGGGCGACTTCAATCGCGGCGCGCTGGCGCAACCGGCCTTTGATTGGCAGGGGCAGCGCCTGGCGCCGAATGTCTGCTACGAGGATCTGTTTGGCGAGGAACTTGGCGCGCGCTTTGCCGACCCGGCAAGCGCCCCGACGATCTTCGTCAACGTCAGCAACCTGGGCTGGTTTGGCGACTCGGTGGCGATCGATCAGCACCTGGGCATTGCGCGCATGCGCTCGCTGGAGTTCGACCGGCCCAGCTTGCGCGCCACCAACACCGGTGCCACGGTCATCATCGACCACCGCGGCGTCGTCACCCACACCCTGCCACGCCTGCAGCGCGGCGCGCTCGTGGGCCAGGTGCAGGGCATGGGGCTGGATGCGGCCAGCGGCTGGGACATCACGCCCTACGCGGCCTGGGTCTCGTGCTGGGGCCTGTGGCCGCTTTGGGGCCTGGCGCTGGCGCTGGTGGCGCTGGCTTACGGGCAGCGGCGGCGCGCTCGGTACTGAGCCCGCGCACGGGGGCCTGTCGGGGCCGTAAAATCGAGGTGCCCGTGCGATGCAGCCGCATCCGCTCCACCTTCGTTCCGAACCAGCCCTTCGTGGCCTCACGCTTGCACCTATGCTGACGTTCCAACAAATCATCCTGAAATTGCAGTCCTACTGGGACGCCCAGGGCTGCGCGCTGCTGCAGCCCTATGACATGGAAGTCGGTGCCGGCACCTCGCACACCGCCACCTTCCTGCGCGCGCTCGGCCCCGAACCCTGGAAGGCGGCCTATGTGCAGCCCAGCCGTCGCCCCAAGGACGGGCGCTACGGCGAAAACCCGAACCGCCTGCAGCACTACTACCAGTACCAGGTGGTGCTCAAGCCGGCGCCCTCGAACATCCTGGACCTGTATCTGGGCAGCCTGGAAGCGCTGGGCTTCGACCTGAAGAAGAACGACATCCGCTTTGTCGAGGACGACTGGGAGAACCCCACACTGGGCGCCTGGGGCCTGGGCTGGGAGGTCTGGCTCAACGGCATGGAGGTGACGCAGTTCACCTACTTCCAGCAGGTCGGTGGCATCGACTGCCGCCCGGTCACGGGCGAAATCACCTACGGTCTGGAACGGCTGGCGATGTACCTGCAAGGCGTGGACAACGTCTACAACCTGCAGTGGACCGACAGCATGAGCTACGGTGATGTCTATCTGCAAAACGAGCAGGAGCAGTCGGCCTACAACTTCGAGCACAGCGACGTGGACTTTTTGTTCACCGCCTTTGCCGCGCACGAAAAGCAGGCCAAGTATTTGATGGAGCAGCAGCTCGCGCTGCCGGCCTACGAGCAAGTCCTCAAGGCCGCCCACAGCTTCAACCTGCTGGACGCGCGTGGCGCCATTAGCGTGACCGAGCGCGCCGCCTACATGGGTCGCATCCGCAACATTTCGCGCAGCGTGGCGCAAAGCTATTACGACAGCCGCGAACGCCAGAGCTTCCCGCTGGCACCGCGTGAATGGGTGGCGCAGATGACGAAGAAGGCGGCGTGATGAAACAACTCTTTTCCCATGGGAGAATGAAATGAAGGGTGCGCTCCAGGACATCATCACTCGGCTAAAGTGTTTTCAATACAAAAACGAGGAGCACATCCGACTGGGCGTCGTCTGCAGAGTACTTGAAAAACTTGGTTGGGATATTTGGAATCCTCAAGAAGTAAACACGGAATTTCAGGCCATGCCACGGGAGGATGCCACGCGAGTCGATATTGCGCTATTTATGCCGCCACAGCTTATTCGTCCAGCGGTTTTTGTTGAGATCAAAGCTCATGGGAGGCTGCTCCCCGCACTGGAAGCGGCTGAAATTCAGGTGCGCGATTACAACCGAAATAACCAGGCTGATATTTCAGTATTGACCGATGGTCGGTACTGGCGGATGTATCTCTCTAGCGCATCGGGTGAGTTTTCGCAAAAGTGTTTTGAACAAATTGACTTGCTTGAAGAGGATGCTGGTTTGGTCGATGCCGAATTGACTCTTGACGCGTTCTTGTCAAAGAAGGCCGTTCTGTCTGGCGCGGCAGTGGAAGACGCGAAAAAATATTTGAAGCGAACCGACACCGAAAGAATCATGTACGACGTTTTACCTGTTGCACAGCGCGATGCCGATGAAGATCCCGTGACCAGCCTTGTCGAATGCTTTCTAAGTCGATGTAATGAACGCGGCGCTGACTGCACTCGGGAGCAAGCGGTTGCCTTCATTAGGACCGCGAAGGCGAGGGTCGTGAGTGCACCTGCCCGTGGCACTGTGAAGAACGACCTTGCACTGCCTCTTCGAAGTGCAGGAACCAGACAACTTGTTCACCCCTTTGTGAAGGCTGAGAGTCGGTCTGTGCGCCGGTTGCAGTTGATCAACAGGCGTGGTGCGAACGCGAGTGGCGAGTTGCTTGAATCAGGGCGATTTGTTGTTTTTGCCGACTCTATTGCTGCGTCAACAACCGATAAATTTGCAGGTGGCTACCGAAATTTGCGGGCACTCCTTGAACAGGAACGAATCCTTGTACAGAGTAACGGCAATGGAGTGAATTTGTTTCAACTTTCGCGGAACTACGAATTCGGATCGGCATCGGCAGCCGCAAGTGTTTTTTGCGGTCGGCAGGCAAATGACGGTGAGTGGAAGTGACGATAGATTCCCGCTTAGCTTTGCAACGGCCCGAGGAGTCGAAACCGCGAGTAATATTTTGTGACACAATTGCGTCACAAGCATAGGAGCACTCTCATGTCCACCACCACCTTGCGTCTTGATTCACCGCTGCGCCAGCGCATTCTCGATTTGGCTCAGGCCACGGGTCAGTCTGCGCACAGCTTCATGGTGGATGCGCTGACGCAAAAAACCGAAGAGGCTGAATGGACTTTGGCGCTGCAACGCGAAGCGGCGCAGCGCGATGCGGACATGCAGGCGACGCAGCTGGGGCTGGATTGGCACGACGTGAGGGCTTGGGCCCTGGCGCGTGCCGCCAAGAAGCCCGCCCGAGCGCCTGTGCGCAAAAGCCTGGAGCGGATCAAGGCGGCGAGGGCATGACGCACATCATCTTGTCGGTACAGGTGAAGGCCGACTTTGAGCGTATTTTTGATTTTCTATTCGAGTACGCAGCGGATACCAGCGTGGCGCGCATCCAGGAGATCGTGGCCGCGATCGACATTTTGCAGACCAGCCCGAAAATGGGGCGACCGGTGGCGCTGGGTCAGCGCGAACTGGTGATTTCCAAGGGCGGCGGCTACCTGGCCTTGTACCGTTACGACCCGATCAATGACATCGCCTATGTGCTGAGCGTGAAAAGCCAGCGTGAGCAAGACTACAAAAAATGAGCACACAAAATTTACTCGTCGAACTGTTCGTTGAAGAACTCCCGCCCAAGGCGCTGAAAACCTTGGGCGAGGCTTTCGCCAACGGCGTTTTTAATGGACTTGAAAAACACCATCTCGTGTTGCGCGCTGAAGTGGTCAAGCTCCAGTCATTTGCCAGCCCGCGCCGACTCGCGGTTTGGATTCCTGCCGTTCTTGGCGTTGCCGTTAGCCGCGCGTCATCGCAAAAGCTCATGCCAACCAGCGTCGGGCTGGACGCGCAGGGCAATGCCACGCCGGCCTTGTTGAAAAAGCTCCAGGCGCTGGGCGCGGATGCGTCGGCGGTCGCCGGCCTGAAGCGCGCGCCCGACGGCAAAGCCGAAGCGCTGTTTTTTGAGAGCATGGTCAAGGGGGCGACGCTGGCCCAGGGGCTGCAAGCGGCGCTGACCGAGGCCATCGCCAAACTGCCGATCCCGAAGGTGATGAGCTACCAGTTGGAGAGTGGTTGCGAGTTGCCGGGCTGGAGCAGCGTGAGTTTTGTGCGCCCCGCCCACGGCCTGGTGGCGCTGCATGGCAGTGACGTCGTGCCGGTGGAGGCGCTGGGCCTGAAGGCCGGCCGTCACACCCAGGGCCACCGCTTTGAAGCGCGCATCTCGCCGGTGCTGCTGGCCAACGCCGACAGCTACGCCGCCACGCTGGAAGTGGACGGCGCCGTGATCGCGTCGTTCGCCAAGCGCAGGGATGAGATTGCCCGGCAACTGGCGCAGGCCGCTGCCAAGCTCGGTGGCGGCTGCAAACCCATCGAGGACGACGCCCTGCTGGACGAGGTGACGGGCCTGGTGGAGCGGCCCAACGTGCTGCTGTGCCAGTTCGAGCCGCAGTTTCTCGACGTGCCGCAGGAATGCCTGATCCTGACCATGAAGGCGAACCAGAAATACTTCCCGCTGCTCGACGCCACGGGCAAGCTGACGAACCAATTCCTGGTGGTGAGCAACATCAGCCCGGACGATGCCTCGCAGGTGATCGGCGGCAACGAGCGCGTCGTGCGCCCGCGCTTGGCCGACGCCAAGTTCTTCTTCGACCAGGACCGCAAGAAGACGCTGGCCTCGCGCGTGGCGGCGCTGGACAAGGTGGTTTATCACAACAAGCTGGGCAGTCAGGGCGAGAGATCGGCACGCGTGCGCGCCATCGCCCAGGCCATCGGACAACAACTCGGCGGTGCCGCGCTGGCGGCCCAGGCCGACCAGGCCGCGCTGCTGGCCAAGACCGATCTGCTCACCGACATGGTGGGCGAGTTCCCCGAGTTGCAGGGCATCATGGGCGGCTACTACGCGCGCCACGATGGCCTGAGCGAAGCCATCGCCTGCGCGATTGAAGACCACTACAAGCCGCGCTTTGCCGGTGACGCCTTGCCGCGCCATCAGGTCGGCATCGTGGTGGCGCTGGCCGACAAACTCGAAACCCTGGTGGGCATGTTCGGCATCGGCAATCTGCCCACCGGCGACAAGGACCCGTTTGCGCTGCGCCGTCATGCGCTGGGCGTGATTCGCATGCTGAGCGAAGCCGATCTGGCGCTGGACCTGGGTGCGCTGTTGCGCGCCGCCTACGCGGCGTTCGGTGACAAGCTGCCCGCCGACGCCACGACTGCGCTGGAGGCACTGCAGCAGTTCATCTACGACCGTCTCGCCGGTTCCCTGCGCGAGCAGGGCTACAGTGCGCGGGAAGTGGACGCCGTGCTGGCCCTGAAGCCGCAGCGCCTGGGCGACGTGCCCAAGCGCCTGGCAGCGGTGCGCGCCTTCGCCGCGCTGCCCGAAGCGCCGGCCCTGGCGGCGGCGAACAAGCGCATCGGCAACATCCTGAAAAAAGCCCCGCCGGTGGACCCGCATGTGAGCGAGGTGCTGCTGCAGGAAGCGGCAGAAATGGCGCTGTACGGCGCCATGAAATCGGCGCTGCCACAGGCCGACGCGCTGTTCGAGGCCGGCGATTACACGGCCTCGCTGCAATCCCTGGCGGCACTGCGCGCACCGGTGGACGCCTTCTTCGACGGCGTCATGGTCAACGCCGAACAACTCGATTTGCGCCTGAACCGTCAAGGCCTGTTGCAGACCTTGCACAACGCCATGAACCGGGTCGCGGACCTGTCCAAGCTGGCGGCATGAGCGCTATGCACCTGCGCGCAGCATTTCACGTTGAACTTGGCTCGCCATGAATCCGGCTCTCGATCAGGAACTTGTTGACGCCGCAATCGCCCTGGCACTGCGGAGATACCCCGTGGGCGAGGCCATCGTTGCCGCCCTGCGCACCAATTCAGGAAAAATTCTCACGAGTGTGTGTGCGCAGGCGAGGGTCGATTCGGCAAACCTTTGCGCGGAAACAGGGTCTATCTGTGAAGCCCACAAAATCGACGAATCGGTCGTCGCCAGCGCCTGTCTTTATCGAGAGTCTGAACTGTTTCCATTTCGTGTTCTTCCCGCTTGCGGGATTTGTCAGGAACGTTTGGCCTACTGGGGTTTGAATGTTCAGATTGCGGTACCCTTGAATGAAGTCGGTAACGAGAAAATATGGCAAGCCAAAACGTTACGGCAGCTTCGCCCCTTCTATTGGGGTGAGGCGGTCGACTAGCCCGAAGCACCGAATGCACCGAATCCCAATCACCGCGCAATTCAAACAACATGCCCACGCAACTGGATATTGACCGCTTCACCCTGGCGTTTCATCGCCTGGCGGTACCGCGTCTGCAAAGTGAGCCGGGACTGGTGCAACGTGCTTTGCAGACGCTGGACCGGTGGCGCGAGCAGCGTGGCCTGGATGCGCGCGATGTCTACGGACAGGAATGGCGGGAACTTTTGAGCGGTGACCTCGGGCGACTGGAGCAAGCAGTTTGCGCAGAAGATGCGCACGCTGCAACTCTGCGCGGCACCTCTCCTTTAGGTTTTGTGTTGTCACCGCAAGAGCGCACCGCCGCGCGCCGGGCCGCAGGCTTGTGAAGCATGCAACGCTCTGAAGTCGAACACGTGCTACGCGCCGCCGCAGCGATCTCGCAGGAGAAGTCGTTCGTTTTGGTCGGCAGCCAGGCGGTGTTGCTGCTGCTCGAGAAACCACCTGCGGCCTTGCTGCTGTCGGCCGAGTTGGATCTTTATCCCGCGCTGCACCCGGAAAAATCTGACCTGATTGATGGTGCGATTGGCGCCTTGTCAACGTTCCATGACACCTTCGGTTACCACGCTGACGGAGTCGGACCCGAAACTGCGGTCATGCCGCCAGACTGGATGCGGCGTGCGCACCTGACCTACTTGGGTGAAGTGACGGCGATCTGTCCGGAGTTGCACGATCTCGCAGTATCCAAGTGCGTCGCCGGCAGGGACAAGGATGCGGACTTTGTGCGGGTGCTGATTCAGGCGGGTCTGTTGGACTTCAATACATTGAAAGAGCGTATCGGAATGCTTGACAAAGAATCTTGTTCTGTACAACAAACCCTCGACTGGGCTGAACGACGCAGGAATGAAGCAATGGAGTTCAAACCATGAAGCTCATCATCCTCGACCGCGACGGCACCATCAACGCCGACAGCGACGATTTCGTCAAATCGCCCGAGGAGTGGATACCGCTGCCCGGCGCGCTCGAGGCCATTGCCAAGCTCAATCACGCCGGCTGGCATGTGGTGGTGGCGTCGAACCAGTCGGGGCTGGGGCGCGGGCTGTTCGACGTGGCGGCACTCAACGCCATGCACGCCAAGATGAACAAGCTGCTGGCGGCGCAGGGCGGGCGCATCGACGCGGTGTTCTATTGCCCGCATTCGGCCGACGAACATTGCCACTGCCGCAAACCCGCGCCCGGTCTGTTTGAGCAGATCGGCGAGCGCTACAACGTGGACCTGAAAGACGTGGCCGTGGTGGGCGACAGCCAGCGCGACTTGACCGGTGGCGCCGCCGTGGGTTGCGCGCCGCACCTGGTGCTCACCGGCAAGGGCGCACAGTACCGTGGCCGAGAATTGCCAAGCGGATTTCCCCCCGGCACGAAGGTGCACGAGGACCTGATGGCCTTTGCCGATTTCATTCTTTCGCGTTAGGTTTTTCATGCGACTGCTTCGTTCCCTGCTGCACTTTTTCTGGATGGGTGTGACGGTCATTCCCTGGGCCCTGGCCGTGGTGCTGACGGCCCCCTTTGTCAGTCGCGACACCGTGTACAAGATGTGCGCTGCCTGGCTCACGCTGGCGGTGAACAGCGGCACGCTCTTGCTGGGCATTCACAACCGCGTCAGCGGCATGGAAAACCTGCCGACCGAGAAGACCAGTCCGGCGGTTCTGCTGGTGAAACACCAGTCCACCTGGGAGACTTTTTCCATGGTGGCGCTGATGCCGCATCCGCTGGCCTTTGTGTTCAAGCGCGAACTGCTCTACATCCCGTTCTTCGGCTGGGCCATGGGCCGCATGGACATGATTCACATCGACCGCAGCCAGCGCGCGCAGGCGTTCAACAAGGTGGTGGAGCAGGGCAAGCGACTGCTCGCGCGCGGCACCTGGGTCATCATGTTTCCGGAAGGCACGCGCATTGCGCGCGGCCAAAAGGGCCACTACAAAACCGGCGGCACGCGTCTGGCCATCGAGACCGGTGCGCCGGTCATTCCGGTGGCCGTGACCTCGGCCAAATGCTGGCCGCGCAAGGCCTTCCTCAAAACCCCGGGCGTGGTTGACATCTCGATTGGCAAGCCCATTCCCAGCGCCGGGCGCCAGCCCGAGGAGTTGATGCGCGAGGTCGAGGCCTGGATCGAAGCCGAGATGCGCCGCCTCGACCCGCAGGCCTACCGCTGAGATCCCCATGGCCTTGCTGCAGCGACTGTTTCAGTACACGCTGGATTTGTTTGATCCGCAGCCGCAGCCCGTTGCCCCGGTCAAGCCGAAGCGGGCCCGGGCGGTGACACCGAAACGCGCAAAAATCAGCACCCCGCAAGACGCCGCGCCCGCGATGGCGCCGGCCGAGGACCTGTGGCGCGGCGGCTCGGATGAATCCGCGTTTCGCCATCCCCGCGCCAGCCGCGAGCTGCGTCTGGGTGAGACCCTGGTGGCCTACGAGTTCAAGCGCGGCAAGCGGCGCACCATCGGCTTTTCGGTCGGACCCGATGGCCTGGCGGTGAGCGCCCCCAAGTGGTCGCCGCTGTACGAAGTGGACGCGGCGGTGCGCGAGAAGGCCGACTGGATCTTGAAGAAACTGCAGCAGTCGCGCCAGCGCCAGGCACGCCTGGAGTCGGCGCGCATCGAGTGGAAGGACGGCGCGACGCTGCCGTTCCTGGGGGACGCGGTGACGCTGGTGCTGGACCCCAGCCATGCGTTTTTGGCCGTGGGCGCCGAGCTCAAATCCGAGGCGGATGCGGTCTCAGGCGAGCTGCGACGCACGCTGCACATCGGTCTGGCGCGCCAGGCCACGCAGCAGCAGATTCGCGACGCGGTGCAGGCCTGGCTCATGCGCCAGGCCAAGCGCGTCTTTGCCGAGCGCCTGAACCACTACGCACCGCAGCTCGGTGTGCAGTGGCAGCGCTTGTCGCTGAGCAATGCCGGCACGCGCTGGGGCAGTGCCAAGTCCGACGGCTCGATTCGCCTGAATTGGCGCTTGATTCACTTCAAACTCAGCGTCATCGATTACGTGGTGGCGCATGAGCTCAGCCACCTGCGCGTGATGGACCACAGTCCGCGCTTTTGGGACACGGTGCGCACCGTGGTTCCCGACTACGCTGCGCTGCGCGGCCAGCTCAAGGACGACGGGCTGCCGCGCTGGCAATGAAGAATGGCCGTCGCGCCCCGCCACAACCTCAGGTCGCTGCAAGGGCAAAGCGATACACGCCGTCGCCATCGAGTGAGCGCTGCAGCCGGCCCTCAAACCACAGCGCATGCAGATGCGCCACCGACTCGCCCATGGCAAAGGTGGTCTGGTGCAGATCGAGCGCGCGCTTGAACAGCACCATCAGCATGTCGGCGGCGCTGTGCGGGCGTTCGCTGCAGGCCTGCAGCACCTCGGCCAGGCGGTCGCGGTGGTGTTGCGCCAGTTGGTCCAGGCGCGTGTGCAGCCCTCGGAAGGGTTTGCCGTGCGAGGGCAGCGTGAGCGTGTCGGGGTCGAGTGCGCGGTATCGTTCCAGTGAGGTGAGGAACAGCTTGAGCGGGTTCGATTCGGGCTCGATGTCATAGACGCTGACATTCGTGGAGATGCGCGGCAGCACCATGTCGCCTGAGATCAGCATCTTGGTCTGGGCGCAATACAGCGCAATGTGTTCCGGCGCGTGGCCGTAGCCGCTGATGCAGCGCCAATGCGTGCGCTGCGCGCCGCTGCCGATGGCGATCAGGTCGCCGTCCATCATGCGCCGGTAGCTCGGCGGCACGGCCGGCACCATGCTCGGGTAATAGCCCATGCGCGCGCGGATTTTTTCCAGGTCTTGCGGGTCGCTCAGGCCATGCGCGGCAAAGAACCGGGCCGCAGCCTCGCCACCGAAACCGGTGGTGCTGAGGCAGGCCATGCGCGCGGCGTTGTAGTCGGTGGAGCTGATCCACAGCGGCGCTTGCCAGCGCTCGCACAGCCAGGAGGCCAGGCCGATGTGGTCCGGGTGCATGTGGGTCACGATCACGCGCAGTATCGGCAGGCCGTCGAGCTCGTTGGCAAACACCGATTCCCACTGGGCCTTGGATTCTTCCTTGCTGATGCAGCAGTCAACCACGCTCCAGCCCTGGCGCCCGTCAAGCTCATCGCGCAGCAGCCACAGGTTGATGTGGTTCAGCGCGAACGGCAGTCCCATGCGCAGCCATTTCACGCCGGGCGCCAGTTCCAGCGCGCGGCCGACGGCGGGCAGTTCGTCGCCCCAGGGGTAGTGGAGCTGGTTTTCGAGTTCGTTCATGGATCTTGGAGCGGGTGTTGAGTCTGGTTCATAATTGACGTTTACGTAAACGTCAATGGAGTGATCGTCATTGTAGGTGGGCTTGGCCCGCCAGCCTGTCTTTAATCCGTTGAGGACCGAGCCCGCGCTGCGCGTGGCTTTGGACTGTCCCGCAAGAAGAGTTGAAATTCATGAGCATCACCTACACCATCAGCGACCTGGCCAAAGAATTCGATCTGACGACCCGGGCGATTCGCTTCTATGAAGACATGGGTCTGTTGCAGCCCGAGCGCTCCGGTCCGGGTGGCCGCAACCGCGTTTACTCGACGCGGGACCGGGCACGCCTGAAGCTCACGCTGCGCGCCAAGCGCCTGGGCTTGAGCCTGACCGAGGCCAAAGACATCATCGACATGTACGACAGCCCGCGCGACACCGGCGCGCAACTGAAGAAGTTCCTGCAGGTGCTGGCCTTGCATCGAGTGCAACTGGAAGATCAGATGGCCGACCTGCAGGCCAACCTGGAAGAGGTCAAGGAGCACGAGCGCGAAACCCGCGCGCTGCTGGCCAAGGCGCAGAAGAAGGCATGAACGCCGCCGCGCCGCCCCAAGGCGAGAAGGTCCCCTCCGGGGGGCAGCGAAGTACGCGCAGCGACGAGCCTGCGGGGCCGCAGCCCCACGAACTGTTTGAACGCGTGCGCCTGAGCTTCGAGCGCCAGGGCTTGATGCGCCACCTGGGTGCGACGCTGCTGCGCGTCGAGCCCGGGCGGTGCGAACTGGCGCTGCCGTACTCGGAGCGCGTGACGCAGCAGCAGGGCGGCTTTCACGGCGGCGCCATCGGTGCGCTGGCCGACATCGCCGGCGGCTACGCGGCGCTGACCATGGCGCCAGAGGGCATGGAAGTCGTGAGCGTGGAATACAAGATCAACTTTCTGGCCGCGTTCAAGGACGGCGAGCTGCGCGCTGTCGGGCGCGTGCTCAAGGGCGGACGCCGCCTCATCGTGACCAGCGCCGAGGTGCAGCACGTCGCCCCCGACGGCACGGTCTCGCCCTGCGCCGTGCTGCAACAAACCGTGATGCCGGTGCCCCAAACCTATTGATACCCAAAGGAGAATGCCATGAACAACCTGCCCGGACTGAACTTTCAACTCGGCGAAGACATCGACGCGCTACGCGACGCGGTGCGTGAATTCGCTGAAGGCGAGATCGCGCCGCGCGCGGCCGAGATCGACCGACTGGATCAGTTTCCCATGGACCTGTGGCGCAAGATGGGCGAGCTCGGCGTGCTCGGCATCACCGTGGGCGAGGAGTACGGCGGCGCCAACATGGGCTACCTGGCGCACATGATCGCGATGGAAGAGATCTCCCGCGCCTCGGCCTCGGTGGGCCTGAGCTACGGCGCGCACAGCAACCTGTGCGTGAACCAGATCCGGCGCAACGGCACGCCCGAGCAACGCAGCAAGTACTTGCCAAAACTCATCACGGGCGAGCATGTGGGGGCGCTGGCCATGAGCGAGCCCGGCGCCGGTTCCGACGTGCTCAGCATGAAGCTCAAGGCACAGGACAAGGGCGGCTACTACCTGCTCAACGGCAGCAAGATGTGGATCACCAACGGGCCCGACGCCGACACGCTGGTGGTGTACGCCAAGACCGAGCCCGAACTGGGCGCGCGCGGCGTGACGGCCTTCCTGATCGAGAAGAGCATGGCCGGCTTTGGCGTGGCGCAAAAGCTCGACAAGCTGGGCATGCGCGGCAGCCACACGGGTGAGCTGGTGTTCGACAACGTCGAAGTGCCCGAGTCCCAGATCCTGGGCGGCCTGAACATGGGCGCCAAGGTGCTGATGAGCGGGCTGGACTACGAGCGCGCGGTGCTCACCGGTGGCCCGCTGGGCATCATGCAATCGGTGATGGACAGCGTCATCCCCTACATCCACGACCGCAAGCAGTTCGGCCAGAGCATCGGCGAATTCCAGCTGATCCAGGGCAAGGTGGCCGACATGTACACCGTGCTCCAGGCCGGGCGCTCCTTTGCCTATACCGTCGCCAAAAACCTCGATCTGCTGGGCGTGGAGCATGTGCGCCAGGTGCGCAAAGACTGCGCCTCGGTGATCCTGTGGTGCGCCGAAAAAGCCACCTGGATGGCGGGCGAAGGCGTGCAAATCTTCGGCGGCAACGGCTACATCAACGACTACCCGCTGGGCCGTTTGTGGCGCGACGCCAAGCTGTATGAAATCGGCGCCGGCACCTCGGAGATACGGCGCATGCTCATTGGACGCGAACTGTTTTCGGAGACGATGTGAACTTGCCTGACGTACCCGTACTGCATGGCGCACGTTGCGTTCTGCGTCCGCTGGTTCCCAGTGACGCGCCGTCTTTGCAGCGCCACGCCGACGCCCTGGCGGTGAGCCGCAATCTGTTTGATGGTTTCCCCAGCCCCTATACGCTGGCCGATGCCCAAGGCTGGTGTGACGTCGGCTGCCGTTCTGCGGCCATGGGATACGTCTGGGGTATCGATGTGGATGGGCAGATCATCGGTTGCAATTCCGTGCGGCCGGACAGCGGCTGGCTGCGCTGCAACGCCGAGGTCGGCTACTGGATCGGGCAGGATTTTTGGCGCCGTGGCATCACCTCGGAGGCGCTTGCGCTGGTCACCGCCTGGGCCTGGTCGAACCTGCCCGAGGTGCAGCGTCTGTATGCGCCGATCTTCGCGTGGAACGAGGGCTCGCAGGCGGTGGCACGCAAGTGCGGTTACTTCAAGGAAGCCGAGTTGCGCCGCAGTGCCATCAAGAATGGGCAGGTGATCGACCGCGTGCAGTGGGCCAGCATTCGCTCCGATACGCCAGCGCGTTAACATGCCGCCATGAGTCAAACGCTGCAACACCTCTTCGACAACAACATCCAATGGGCCGCGCGCATGCAGCGCGAGCGCCCGGGATTTTTCGGCAAGCTGGCACAGCAGCAAAGTCCCAAATACCTGTGGATTGGTTGCTCCGACAGCCGCGTCCCGGCGAATGAAATCACCGGTCTGGATCCGGGTGAGGTGTTCGTGCACCGCAACGTGGCCAACGTCGTGGTGCACTCGGATCTGAACGCCTTGTCGGTGATCCAGTACGCGGTGGATGCGCTCAAGGTCGAGCACATCATGGTGGTGGGGCATTACGGCTGCGGCGGTGTGCTGGCGGCGGCGCGCGGCACGCGCATCGGCCTGGCGGACAACTGGCTGCGCCATGTACAGGACGTGCGGCTGCGCCATCGCCAGCGCCTGAACCACCTGCCGCAGGCCGAGCTTGAAGACGCGCTGTGCGAAATGAACGTGATCGAACAGGTGGGCAACGTGGCCCTGTCCAACGTGATGCAGGACGCCTGGAGTCGCGGGCAGAAGGTGACGGTGCACGGCTGGATCTACGGCCTCTCGGACGGGCTGGTGAAGGACCTCGATGTCACCATGGGCAGTTCGTCCGACGTGGTGGACGTGTTCCGCCGCGCCTTCAAGCGCTACCCGCGCGGCCTTTGAAACGCTCGCTTGTTTTGCATTCTTTGAAAGGAAAATCATGTCTGATTCCATCGTGATCGTTGGCGCTGCCCGCACCCCCATGGGCAGTTTTCAGGGTGACTTCGCCTCTCTTGCGGCGCATGACCTGGGCGGCGCCGCGATCCGCGCCGCAGTGCTGCGCGCAGGCGTTGCGCCAGAACGGGTGGAGGAAGTGCTGTTTGGCAACTGCCTGATGGCCGGCCAGGGCCAGGCGCCGGCGCGCCAGGCGGCGTTCAAGGGCGGGCTGCCCATCAGCGCGGGCGCAGTCACCTTGTCCAAGATGTGCGGCTCGGCCATGCGCGCGGCCATGTTCGGCCACGACATGCTGCTCGCCGGCAGCGCCGAGGTGCTGGTGGCCGGTGGCATGGAGAGCATGACGAACGCGCCTTACCTGCTGCCCAAGGCGCGCGCCGGTTACCGCATCGGCCACGACCGCATCTTCGACCACATGATGCTCGACGGTCTGGAAGACGCCTACGAGCCGGGGCGTTCCATGGGCACCTTCGGCGAAGACTGCGCCGCCAAATACGGCTTCACGCGTGAAGCCCAGGATGCCTTCGCCATCGCCAGCGTGCAGCGGGCGCAGGCGGCGACGCAGTCGGGCGCGTTCGCCGACGAGATCACAGCGGTGACGGTGAAGGGCCGCGCCGGCGACAAAGTGATTGCCATCGACGAAGGTCCGGGCAAGGTCAAGCTGGACAAAATACCCGCGCTCAAACCCGCGTTCAAGAAGGACGGAACCATCACGGCGGCCAGCAGCTCGTCCATCAACGACGGCGCTGCGGCCTTGGTGCTGATGAAGGCCAGCACCGCCACGCGACTCGGGCTGACGCCGCTGGCGCGCATCGTGGCGCATGCGACGCACGCGCAGGAACCCAACTGGTTCGCCACCGCACCGGTGGGCGCGACGCAAAAAGTGCTGGCCAAGTCGGGCTGGAGCGCGAGCCAGGTCGATCTGTGGGAAGTGAACGAAGCTTTCGCCGTGGTGCCGATGGCGCTGATGCACGAGTTGAAGCTGAGCCACGACATCGTCAACGTCAACGGCGGTGCCTGCGCCCTGGGACACCCCATCGGTGCCAGCGGTGCGCGCATCATGGTCACGCTGCTGTATGCCCTCAAGGCGCGCGGTCTCAAGCGCGGCCTGGCCACGCTGTGCATCGGCGGCGGGGAAGCCACCGCCGTGACGCTGGAACTTCTCTGAACCGCTGTTCGTGTCCGACCCCTTGCAACCACAAAGAGACCCCATGATGAACCCTTGCAACTCAGCCTTTCGCCGCAGCAGCGCAGCACTTTTCTTGTCCGCATGCTTTCTGACCCCGAGCTGGGGCCAGTCACGGGACGCCGCGCTGCTGAGCGCGGCCACAGCCGAGCAGGCGGCCGTGGTGCAGACGCTGGAGCGCCTGGTGAACATCGAGACCGGCACCGGCGACGCGCAAGGCCTGACGGCCATGGCGCAACTGCTGGAAGCCGAACTCAAGGCCCTGGGCGCGACCGTGACGCGTCATCCGGCGCAGGCCGGCGTGGTGGGCGAGAACCTGGTGGGACGCATCCTGGGTAAGGGCCGCAAGAAGCTGCTGCTGATGGCGCACATGGACACCGTGTACGTGCGCGGCACGCTGGTCAAGGCGCCGTTTCGCGTCGACGGCAACCGCGCCTTCGGCCCCGGCATTGCGGACGACAAGAGCGGCATCGCGATGATTCTGCACACGCTGAAACTGCTCAAGAGCCGTGGCTTTCAAGACTACGGGCAAATCACCGTGCTGTTCAACACCGATGAAGAGCGCGGCTCCTTCGGCTCGCGCGAACTGATACAGCGCGAAGCCAATGCCCACGACCTGGCGCTGTCCTTCGAGCCCACGCTGGCGCTCAAGGAGATGCTCACGCTGGGGACGGCGGGCATCGTTTACTACAAGGTGAACATCCAGGGCCTGGCCGCGCACGCCGGCGCCAACCCCGAGATGGGCGTGAACGCGCTGGTGGAAGCCTCGGACGTGGTGCTGCGCACGCTGGACCTGGACGACAAGGCGCGCGACCTGCGCTTCAACTGGACCGTGGGCAAGTCCGGCGCCGTGCCCAACATCATTCCCAACGAGGCCTATCTGGAGGCCAATATCCGCTACGCGCGCAAGGACGATCTGGAGCAACTGCTCAAGACGCTGGAGAGCCGCATCCAAGGCCAAAAGAAGCTGGCCAAGTCGCAGATCAAGATCACCGTGGACTTTGGTCGCCCGGCCTTCAAGGCGGACGCGGCCGGCATCCAACTGGTGGAACGCGCCGTGGCCATCTACAAGGAGCTCGGTGTGGAACTCAGCGTGGTGCCCAGCACCGGCGGCGGCACCGACGCGGCCTACGCCGCGCTGGACGGCAAGCCGGTGATTGAAAGCCTGGGCCTGCCCGGCTTTGGTTATCACAGCGATCAGGCCGAGTACGTGATGATCGACGCCATCCCGCGCCGCCTGTATTTGCCGCGCGCATGATCATGGATTTGTCCAAAGAGAAGTAAACCCATGCTGCTCAGCCAAGACCAGGAAATGATTCGCGACGCGGTGCGCGCTTTTTCGCAGGAGCAACTCTGGCCGCATGCCGCGCGCTGGGACCGCGAGCACCACTTTCCCAAGGAAGCGCATCAGGGCTTGGCCGCGCTGGGCGCCTATGGCATCTGCGTGCCCGAAGAATGGGGCGGCGCGCAACTCGACTATCTGACGCTGGCGCTGGTGCTGGAAGAAGTCGCAGCCGGCGATGGCGGCACCAGCACGGCGATCTCGGTCACCAACTGCCCGGTCAACGCGATCCTGATGAAGCACGGCAACGACGCGCAGAAGCGCCAGTGGCTCACACCCTTGGCCCAGGGCGAGATGCTGGGCGCGTTCTGCCTGACCGAGCCGCATGTCGGATCCGACGCCTCGGGCCTGCGCACCACGGCGGTGAAGGACGGCGACGGCTATGTGCTCAACGGCGTCAAGCAGTTCATCACCAGCGGCCAAAATGGCGACGTGGCCATCGTCATCGCCGTCACCGACAAGGGCGCGGGCAAGAAGGGCATGAGCGCCTTCCTGGTGCCGACCAAGGCCCAGGGCTATGTCGTGGCGCGGCTTGAAGACAAGCTCGGGCAGCACAGCAGCGACACCGCGCAGATCAACCTGGACCAGTGCCGCATCCCGGCCGAAAACCTGATCGGGGCCGAGGGCGAGGGCTACCGCATCGCCCTGGGTGGGCTCGAGGGTGGGCGCATCGGCATCGCCGCGCAAAGCGTGGGCATGGCGCGCAGCGCCTTTGAATGCGCGCTGGCGTATGCGAAAGAGCGCCAGAGCTTTGGCACGGCGATCTTCAACCACCAGGCCGTGGGTTTTCGCTTGGCGGACTGCGCCACGCAGATCGAAGCCGCGCGCCAGTTGATCTGGCACGCTGCCAGTCTGCGCGACGCCGGTCGCCCCTGTTTGAAGGAAGCCGCGATGGCGAAACTGTTCGCCAGTGAGATGGCTGAGCAGGTTTGCAGCGCCGCCATCCAGACGCTGGGCGGCTACGGCGTGGTGAACGACTTTCCGCTGGAGCGCATCTACCGCGACGTGCGCGTGTGCCAAATCTACGAGGGCACCTCGGACGTGCAGAAGATGCTGATTCAGCGGGCGCTGGCAGGTTGAAATTCGAGCGTTGAAGGTGGCATGACCGACATCGATTGCCCCTGCGGCCAGCGCGATGCGCGCCAGCGCCCTCTTGCCTATGCGGCCTGCTGTGGTCGCTACCTGGAGCATTTCGCGACCGCGCCGGCGCCCGACGCACCGAGCCTGATGCGCTCGCGCTACAGCGCCTTTGTGCTGGAACGGCGCGACTATCTGCTGGCGACTTGGCACGCGAGTTCGCGGCCTGCAGCGCTGACCTTCGAGCCCGGCGTGAAATGGCTGGGGCTGGAACTGCGTGGCCACCAACTGACGGACGCGGACCACGGCGCAGTCGAGTTTGTGGCGCGCCAGCGTGGCGCCACGGGCCGCGCCCAGCGCCTGCACGAGCGCAGCCGCTTCGTGCGCGAACAGGGGCGCTGGTTTTATATCGATGGCGACGTGACATGATGGCCGCTATCAAAAACAAAGTAATGGACGCATGAACCGATGAAATACGACGCCGTGTTGTTTGACTGTGATGGCGTGCTGGTTGACTCCGAGGGCATCACCAACGAGGTGCTGCGGGTCATGCTGCACGAGCGCGGCTGGAGCCTGAGTCCGCAGCAGTGCATGGACATCTTTTTGGGCCGGGCCGTGAAGGACCAGCAGGCCCGCATCGAGCAGCACACGGGCCAGCCCTTGACGGCGCAGTGGATGCAGCAGTTTCGCGATCGGCGCGACCAGCGGCTGCATGCCGAGCTCGTGGCGATACCGAATGCGCTGCAGGCGGTGCAGGAAATTCACCGTGACTATGACGGACGCATCGCCTGTGCTTCCGGCGCCGACCGCGGCAAGCTGGTGCTGCAGCTCAACAAGGTGGGGCTTATGCCGTACTTTGAAGGCCGCATCTTCAGCGGCCACGAGTTGCCGCGCTCCAAGCCCCATCCCGACGTGTACCTGGCTGCGGCGGCCGCGCTCGGCTTTGCGGCCAGCGCCTGCGCCGTGATCGAGGACACGACCACGGGCGCGCGCGCCGGTCTGGCCGCCGGCGCCACGGTGTTGGGTTATTGCCCCTGCGGCATCGGTCACAGCACGGCGCAGCAGTTTCGCGAGTTGGGTGTGCAGCAAATCTTCACCGACATGGAACAGCTCGCCCCGTTGCTGCGATGATTTTCTGGCCGCACCCGGGTGGGCCGGGTTTGGGCACAATCGGGGCATGAACGCCAAGCCCCTTTCCCTGCCGACGCCCCGCACCCTGCTCTGGGCGTCGATCGCGGTGGCGGTGGTCACGATTGTGATGAAGACCATGGCCTGGTACATCACCGACTCGGTGGGCCTGCTGTCGGACGCGATGGAGTCTTTCGTGAACCTGGCGAGTGCCATCTTTGCGCTGATGATGGTCACCATTGCGCAGCGGCCGGCGGACGATGAGCACCCCTACGGGCACCACAAGGCCGAGTACTTTTCATCCGGCTTTGAAGGCGTGCTGATCATCGGCGCAGCGGCGGCCATCATCTGGGCCGCCGGGCACCGGTTCTTCGATCCGCAGCCGGTGGTGCAGCTGGGCTGGGGCCTGCTGCTCTCGGTCGTGAGCTCGGCACTCAATGGGCTGCTCGCCTGGGTCATGTTCAAGGCCGCGAAGCAGCACCGCTCGATCGCGCTGGAGGCCGACGCCAAGCATCTGGTGACCGATGTCTGGACTTCGGTCGGCGTGGTGCTTGGCTTGATCGGCGTGCTGCTCACCGGCTGGCTCTGGCTGGACGCGTTGGTGGCCATCGGCGTGGCGCTGAACATCATGAAGGAAGGCGTGCACCTGATGTGGCGTTCGTCCCAGGGTCTGATGGACGAGGCGGTGGAGCCCGAGGTGCTGGCGGACATCCAGAAAATTCTGCACGACTTTGATCACCACACCATCCGCTTTGACCACCTGAACACGCGCAAGGCGGGCCAACGGCGCTTTGTTGACATGCACATGCACATGCCTTCGAACTGGTCGCTGGGCCGTGCTGCAGCCGTGCGCGCCAGCGTGGAGCAGGCGCTGATGAGCGCGGTGCCGGGGCTGCGGGCCACGATCCAGTTGCTTCCCAGCGACGTGGAAGCGCATTTCGACGATGCCAAGGATTTGATTTGAAGGCCCTGGTGCAACGGGTCCGCTGCGCCCAAGTGCTGATCGAGGGCCAGGACGTGGGGCGTATCGATGCCGGTCTGCTGGTGCTGCTGTGCGCGCTGCAGGGCGACACGCCAGTCCAGGCCGACAAGCTTTTGAGCAAGTTGCTCAAGCTGCGCATCTTCAGCGATGACGCGGGCAAGATGAACCGCTGTGTGCAGGACCTGGACGGTCAAGGTTTGCGTGGTGGCCTGCTGATCGTGAGCCAGTTCACGCTGGCGGCCGACACCTCGGGGGGCAACCGCCCCAGTTTCACGCAGGCCGCCGCGCCCGAGGCGGGGCGGCGCTTGTACGACTACTTTGTGGCACAGGCGCGGTCCTCACATGGCAGCGTTCAGACCGGGGTCTTCGGCGCTGACATGCAGGTGCATCTGGTGAACGACGGGCCGGTGACGCTGATGCTGGAAGTGGCTTAGCGCGCTGCGCACGCGGCCGAGTCTCAGGTGGGCGCCGTGCCGCGCTTGAGGGTCCAGTCGCCGACGTAGTCGAAGGCGTAGGTCAACGCCGAATCCATGGCCTGCTCGATATCGTGGCGCTCCTTTTCCGTCAGATAGAACACCAGGTCCACCTCGTGCCGCACGTAGCGCACGGGCATGCGGTTCAGCGCCACGCAGGCCACGTCGGCCAGCATCTCGGCCGTGAACCCGGGGTGCTCGGCGCTGCGGTGCAGCACTTCCTCGAAGACGAGGCGCTCGTAGTAGTTGTGCACCTGTTCAAAATTGACGGCCATGATTTGCTCCTCATTGGTTCTGTGTCGGCCTGCAGCCCCAGGAAATCCAAGTCTCAGGCAGTGTAGGGATTATCGACGCCCAGCGCCGCCAAAATCTGCACCTCGCGCGCTTCCATCGCCTGCGCGTCGGCGTCGCCGGTTTCATGCTCCCAGCCCTGGGCGTGCAGCGTGCCGTGCACCAGCAGATGCGCGTAGTGCGCCTGCAAGGTTCGGCCCTGCTCGCGCGCTTCACGCTCCACCACCGGCGCGCACAGCACCAGGTCGGCCGTGACCAGGGGTTGCTGCGTGTAGTCGAAGGTCAGCACATTGGTGGCGTAGTCCTTGTGGCGGTAATCGCGGTTCAAGCGCTGGCCTTCTTCGGCATCCACGATGCGCACCGTGATTTCCGCGTCACAGTCCAAAGACCGGCGAATGCAGCGCGCCACCCATTGCCGCGCCAGCGCCGCGCGGTGCGGGCCAACACCCGAGTCCAGCGCAAACTGCAGTGAGAGTTGGAGTTTTTTGAGCGTCATTTGCGGCCTCGTTCGGCGTAGGCATCGACGATGCGCGCCACCAGTGGGTGGCGCACCACGTCGGCGCTGGTGAAATGCGTGATGGCGATGCCCTTGACCCGCTTGAGGACCTGTTCGGCTTCAATCAGGCCGCTGACCTGGGTCTTGGGCAGATCGATCTGACTCACGTCGCCGGTGACCACCACCTTGGCGCCAAAACCGGTGCGCGTGAGGAACATCTTCATCTGCTCGGGCGTGGTGTTTTGCGCCTCGTCCAGGATGATGAAGGCGTTGTTCAGCGTGCGTCCGCGCATGAAGGCCAGCGGCGCGACTTCGATCGCCTGGCGCTCGAACGCCTTGGCCACCTTGTCAAAGCCCATCAGGTCATAGAGCGCGTCGTACAGTGGACGCAGATAGGGGTCCACCTTCTGGCTCAGGTCGCCGGGAAGAAAACCCAGCTTCTCGCCCGCTTCCACGGCCGGGCGCGTGAGCACGATGCGCTGCACTGCGCTGCGTTCCAGCGCGTCCACGGCGCAGGCCACGGCCAGATAGGTTTTGCCGGTTCCCGCCGGGCCGATGCCAAAGGTGATGTCGTGGTTGGCGATGTTGTCCAGGTAGATGCTTTGCGTCGGCGTGCGCGCGCGCAGGTCGGCGCGCCGCGTGAGCAGCGCCATGCCGGCGTCGTCGGTCTCGCCCATCGAGGCGTCGCCGGCCAGCATCAACTGCACTTTGACGGCGTCGATCGGGCGCGCAGCCATTTCATACAGCGCCTGCAGCACTTCCATGGCCCGCGTGGCCCGGGCCTTGCCTCCGTCCACCTTGAACTGTTCATGCCGATGCGCAATGCTCACCTGCAATGCCGCTTCGATGCTGCGCAGGTGGGCGTCCGTGGGGCCGCACAAATGGGTCAGGCGGGCGTTGTTGGGTGGGGAGAAAGTGTGTCTGAGAATCAAGCTGATAATCCTGCGAAGTAGGGCTCATCATAGACAACAACGAATGAGGAGGATGGTGTGATCGGAAAACTCAGCGGCATCTTGCTGGAAAAAAATCCACCGCAGGTGCTGATCGACTGCCATGGCGTGGGCTACGAAGTGGACGTGCCCATGAGCACCTTTTACAACCTGCCGGCGCTGGGCGAGAAGCTGGCGCTGCTGACGCATTTTGTGGTGCGCGAAGACGCGCAAATCCTTTATGGATTTGCCACGGCCCAGGAACGCTCGGCCTTTAGGCAACTGATCAAGATCTCGGGTGTGGGGCCGCGCATGGCTTTGGGCGTGCTCAGCGGCATGAGCGTGGCCGACATCGCCCAGGCCGTGACGGCGCAGGACGCAGGACGGCTGGTGAAGATCCCGGGCATCGGCAAGAAGACCGCCGAGCGCTTGCTGCTGGAGCTCAAGGGCAAGTTCGGGCCCGATCTGGGAATCGCTGCAAGCCCCACCAGCGACGCCCAGGCCGACATCCTGCAAGCCCTGGTGGCGCTGGGCTACAGCGACAAGGAAGCCGCTCTGGCGCTCAAGGCCCTGCCCGAAGGCGTGGCCGTGGGCGAGGGCATCAAGCTCGCGCTCAAGGCCTTGGCACGCTGAGTCCGGCCTACTTTCCGTTCAGCAGGCTTCGGTCTTCCGGTTCCGGGCTGCGTCGCCCAGACTCCTTGGGCGCGGTCTTCGCCTCTGAAGGGCCCTTGAATTCGGTGGGTGCCCTGGGTGTTGCAGGCGCACGGGGTGCAACCGAGCGCTCACCGCCGCTGGGCGCCGTGCCCGGTCCCCGACCTTCGTTGCCGGGTCCACGCCCTGGCTCGGCATGCGGTGCTGGCGCGGCAGGCGGTCTGGGCGCCGCTGGGGCGGTCACCCCAGGCGCGGCACCGCCCTGTTCCGGGCGACCGCGCCCGGCATTGCGTTGCTCGGACGGGTCGGCGGGTTGGCGCGCTGCGGCGGGCTCGGGCTGCACCCTGGCGTTGGGCACTTGGCCTCGGTATTCGGGTTTGGCTTCAGGCCGTTTCTCTGGCTGGCGCTCGGGGCGCTGATTTGGCCGGTGCTCGGGCCGCTGTTCAGGCCGCGTGGGGGGCGTCGGCTGCGACCTTGGGGGCGGGTTGGTGTACGGAACATCGCGCCGATGATCCGGGTCGTGGCGCCATTCCTGATGCGTTTGACCAGGGTGGGCACGCGGGTCGTTCCACTGCGGATGCGGCAGCACGTTGACGCGCGATTGCCCCCAGTTCACCTGGCCAAAGAAGAAGTTGATTCCGACATTCACGCCCGAGCCGACGTAGAAGCCGGATCTTGATCCAGGGCGTTGGGTATAGCCGGGCCAGGGGTTCCAGCGCATGGGCGCATAGCCGGGCCACCACCAACGGCCATACACCACCAGTGGGTCGTAGTAGGGCACGTAAATCACCTCGGGATTGACGGGTTCGAGCACCAGCAAGGGCCCGTTCTGCAGCACCCGAAGCTGCTCATTGGAACGCAATTGGCCTGCAGCATAAGCGCGCTGGCGCAGCATTTGCACCGTCCCCCAGACCTGCGTCTGCTGCGTCAAAAACGCATTCCCCAGGCGCTGCGTCCAGTCGGGTGCGCTGTCCATCATTTGCAAAATCTGCGGGAACGCCATCAGCGACTGCACGCTGGCATCCCAGCCGCGCTGCCCCACCGAGCGCACAGCTTCTTGCGGCGCAACCCCCGGCAGGGCGCGTGACCAGCGTGCGGCCTCGGCCACCTCCGCCGGATAGGTCGCCGCCATCAGGATCTGCGCCAGCAGGGAATCCGGGTACAGCGCAATCGGTGCCAGCATTGCGTCCAGATCCTGCTGGCTGAAGCTGTATTGGACGCTGCCGGCTTCGGCCACCACATAGGTTTGCGCCTGGACCGTTTGCAGACAGGCGAGGGCCGTCACGGACAAGACCAAGCAGTGATAAAACGATTTTTTCATGATGTACTCCTGCCCAGACAACGGCCCGCGTCGCACCAGGGATGACGCCAAGGCGCCAGGCCGCACGAAGAAAGCGGCAACTTTACCTTCGCGAAACCATATGGGGGATGGCGCGCCTGGATTCAAGCGCGGACTTTGCGTGCCAGCGCTTACTGAGCCTCGCGCACCACGCGCCCAAAGCTGGGTTGGGTGGGTCGGGCGTTGTTCGGGAAGAGCCGCGAGAACAGGGCGAGCTGCTCGCGGCTCAAGCTCATGGGCTGGCGCAGCACCAGCCACAGCACGCCTTCGGTGCAGGGCGGCGTGGTGAGCGAACCGATGAACTGGTAATAGCGCATGTCCTTGGGCAGGGTTTCATTCAGGTCGATCAGCCCGTCGGGCAGATTCACACGGTCGCCCATGTCCAGCGGCATGTGGGTCCAGACCTTCTGGATCATGGCGCTGGCTTCACCCGGATCAAACAGCACCGCCAGCACGGCCAATTGGCCTTGGGCATTCTGGTGCACCAGGTGCGCCACCATGGCAAAACCCTTGTAGTTCAGCCGTTCTTCTGCCGGATGATGAAAGTGGAACTGCACCAGCTTGTAGGTGGAGCCGCGCACCGTGAGCGTGTTCTCGCCTTGAAGGTCCACCTGAATCGTGTGGCCGTTGTTCGTGACCGAGCCCTTGCTGGGCAGGTAACTGATTTGCAGCGGCTCGGCCGGCCCCAGCAAGGTGCTGGATTCCTCGATGTGAATGGGCGACTGGCGTTTGCCGATGGCACACAGATTGAACGCGGGTTGCAGTTGCCCCCAGGCCTGCGGGCCGGTCTCGCCCTCATAGCTCCAGTGCGCGGCCGCGTGCGGCTCGTGCGCTGCGGCCAAGGCGTGGCCACTTGAAACCCGGGCCTTGGCTTTGGCTTCGGCTGGCGCCGCGTGGCCCTTGACCGAGCTGGCCGGCGCCGTGCCATTGGCGCTGGCGGGAGCGGCTTTTGCGCCGACAGCGACGGCCACTGGGGGCTTCTTCTTGCCGTTGGCGGCATTGCTCTGTTCAATCGCCTCGCGGATTTGCTTGGCGACGGCGCTGCGGATGTTGATGATGGGCGGCGGCTCGGCTCCTGCCGGCGCGCTTGCTGCCGCGCTGGCGGGCGCAGCGGGATGCGCCTGCGCCGGTGCGGCCCGGCGCATGGGATTGGCCAGCGCGGACTCATTGGCCCAGGCCGGTGGCACTTGCAACAGCCCGGCCCAGGCCAACAGCCCGGGCAGTGTGCAGCGCCGTAGGTTCATGCAAAGGTGGTTCATAAATGGATAGGCCTCGAAGCGGTGCTGGGGTTTTTGCGAAACATTCGCGCGACCGAGCTTGTCTGGTTTATCGACATCTGAGGACCTGACTTGAGCGCGCGGCGTGGCGCTATAGTCAGCCCTGTCTTAGCCTTGACCCTCGAACCCACGCCGTGAGCATACAGACCGACGATTTTTCCGCACCGCTGGTGCCCCGCATGGTGTCGGCAGCGCCGCTGTCGCCCAATGAGGAGGCGATCGAGCGCGCGCTGCGCCCCAAGCTGTTCGATCAGTACGTGGGCCAGACCAAGGTGCGCGAGCAGTTGGAAATCTTCATCGGTGCGGCGAAGAAGCGCGGCGAGGCGCTGGACCACGTGCTGCTGTTTGGCCCGCCCGGCCTGGGCAAGACCACGCTCTCACACATCATCGCGCATGAACTTGGCGTGAACCTGCGCCAGACCAGCGGCCCGGTGCTGGAAAAGCCCAAGGACCTGGCCGCGCTGCTGACCAACCTAGAGAAGAACGACGTTTTGTTCATCGACGAAATCCATCGTCTGAGTCCGGTGGTGGAGGAAATTCTCTATCCTGCGCTGGAGGACTACCAGATCGACATCATGATCGGCGAAGGCCCGGCGGCGCGCTCCATCAAGCTCGATCTGCAGCCCTTCACGCTGGTGGGCGCGACCACGCGTGCGGGCATGTTGACGAACCCGCTGCGCGACCGCTTCGGCATCGTGTCGCGCCTGGAGTTCTATACGCCCGATGAATTGGCGCGCATCGTGCGGCGCAGCGCCGGCTTGCTCAAGGTGCCGACCGACGACGACGGCGGATTTGAAATCGCGCGCCGATCGCGCGGCACGCCGCGCATCGCGAACCGCTTGCTACGTCGGGTGCGCGACTACGCCGACGTCAAGGGCGTGGGCGCGATCACGTTGGACATCGCGAACCGGGCGCTGGCCATGCTGGACGTGGACCCACAGGGCTTTGACGTGATGGACCGCAAGCTGCTCGAAGCCGTGATCCACCGCTTCGACGGCGGCCCGGTGGGTCTGGACAATATCGCCGCCAGCATTGGCGAGGAGCGCGACACGATCGAAGACGTGATCGAGCCCTACCTGATCCAGCAAGGCTACCTGCAGCGCACGCCGCGCGGGCGCATTGCCACGCTGGCCGCCTATCGCCATCTCGGTGTCGCGCCGCCCTCGGCCGTGGGCGAACTGTTCAACGGCAAATGAGGCGACCTGCGGCGAGCTAAACCGTTTCGTCGCGCGCGCTTTCAGCAAGGTGCGCGGTGTCGCCCCAGCCCACCAGGCTCAGACCCTGTTCGGTCCAGAGCAGTCGGTTGATGGCGGTGTTGCCCAGGTCCCAGTCGCGCCGGATGGTCAGATCCTGACGGGTCGCGGCCCGATACAGCAAGTCGATCACGCCGCCGTGCGTCACCCACACGATTTGTTCCCCGGTGTGGCGCCGCGCCAGCGCGTCCAGCGTGGGCAAGACGCGGGCGTAGAGGTCCCGCAGCGATTCGCCGCCGACGGGCGCGAACTCGGGGTCGCGCTCACGCCAGGACTTGGCTTGCTGCGGCCATTGGCGCTCGATCTCGTCGTAGGTCAGGCCCTGGAAGGCGCCATAGTGGCGCTCGCGCAGTCGGGTGTCGGTCTGCAGTGCCACGCCGGTGGCGTCGGCGACGGCCTGCGCCGTGACCTGCGCGCGCTCCAGGTCGCTGGCGTAGATCGCGGCGATGGGCTCGCGCGCCAGTGCCTGGCCCAGTCGTTGCGCCTGCTCTCGCCCGGTGTCATTCAGCGCGATATCGATCTGTCCCTGGATGCGCTGCGCCTTGTTCCACTCGGTTTCGCCATGGCGGATGAGCAGCAGGCGCGTCGGTTCCGGTGCCGCGCTCATGACGGGCTCAGTTCGATGGCGATCTTGCGCGCGCCTGGCTGCGCAGCCAAGGGCATGGGCGCCCGCGCGGGCAGGGGAAGTTCCTCGGCGTCAAAAGCCTTGTCGCCATCGACGCTTGCCACGCCCGTGGTTTTGAGTCCGCGAAAGTCGTGCTGGCGCGGGTCCATCAAGTGCGAGGGAACGACGTTTTGCAGCGCGGTCAGCATGGTTTCGGTGCGTCCCGGGTATTGCTTTTCCCACTCGCGCAGCATGTTGCCGATCTGCTTGCGCTGCAGGTTTTCCTGGCTGCCGCAAAGCGAGCACGGGATGATGGGATAGGCCTGCTGCTGGGCCCAGCGTTCCAGGTCCGTTTCGGCGACGTAGGCCAGGGGGCGGATGATCATGTGGTCGCCGTCGTCGCTCACCAGCTTGGCCGGCATGGCCTTGAGCTTGCCGCCAAAGAACATGTTCAGGAAGAAGGTCTGCAGCATGTCGTCGCGGTGGTGCCCGAGCGCAATCTTGGTCACGCCCAACTCGTCCGCAACGCGGTACAGAATGCCGCGGCGCAGGCGGCTGCACAGGCTGCACATGGTCTTGCCTTCGGGCACGACGCGCTTCACGATGGAATAGGTGTCCTGGGTTTCGATGTGGTATGGCACGCCGAGCTTTTTCAGGTAGTCGGGCAGGATGTGGTCGGGGAATCCGGGCTGCTTCTGGTCCAGATTGACCGCCACCAGGTCGAAGTGGATGGGCGCGCGCGCCTGCAGCTTGAGCAGGATGTCGAGCAAGCCGTAGCTGTCCTTGCCGCCCGACACGCACACCATCACCTTGTCGCCTTCCTCGATCATGTGGTAGTCGATGATGGCCTGCCCCACCTGGTGGCACAAACGCTTTTCCAGCTTGTGGGCCTCGCGCTCGGCGCGCAGCGCCGCCTCGCGCGGTGTGGGCGCAGTGCCTGCGGCGGCGTCGGTTTGAGTTCCAGTGGGATTCATGGCAAGGCGGTTCAAAAGAGGAGGGGAGTCGAAAAATCGGCCGCACGCCACTCAGGTCGGACGGGGATTGCGCAGCAGCCTAGGTTAATGCAAAAAATCGGCCGCACAATCGCTGCCATGAAAACCATACGATTACGTGAGGGGAAAGAGCGCTCCTTGCTGCGCCGCCACCCCTGGATCTTTGAATCAGCCATCGCCAAAGGCGGAGCCGACGCGGGCGAGACCGTGCGTGTGGAGTCGCACGCGGGCGAGTTTCTGGCCTGGGCCGCGTTCAGCCCCGAGTCAAAAATTCGGGCTCGCGCCTGGAGCTTTGACGAAAGCCAGCGCATCGACAATGAACTGTTTGCGGCCAAGGTGGCGCAATCGATCCAGGCCAGATCGCGCTTTGACATCCAGAGCGACGGGCTGCGGCTGATCCACGGTGAGTCCGACGGCCTGCCCGGCCTGGTGGTGGACCGGTACGGCGACACGCTGGTGGCACAGTTCCTCTCCAGCGGCGTCGAGCGCTGGAAGGCGGTGCTGGCCGACGCCTTGCTGCACAGCACCGGTCTGACGCGCTTGTACGAGCGCAGCGACACCAGCGCGCGCAAGCTCGAAGGTCTGTTGCCCAGCGCCGGCTGGTTGCGCGGCAGCGGCCCGACCGAGTTGACGCTGCGTGAACACGAATGGCAGCTCGGCCTGGATATCGCCACCGGCCACAAGACCGGCTTCTACCTGGATCAGCGCGACAGCCGCAAGCAGTTTGCCGAACACGCCCGCCGACTCGGTTTCGAGCGCGTGCTGAACTGCTTTTGCTACACCGGGGGCTTCAGCGTCGCCGCGCTGCACGGCGGCGCGCGCCACGTCACCTCCATTGACTCGTCGGCACCGGCGCTGGAACGCGCCCAGGCGAATGTGGCGCTGAACGGCTTTGCTGCGGAGCGCGCTGATTTCCTGGATGCCGATGTGAATGCCTCGCTGCGGCACTTCATCGAGCAGGGAAGGACCTTCGACGCCATCGTGCTTGATCCGCCGAAGTTTGCGCCCACCGCGGCGCACGCGGACCGGGCCGCCAGGGCCTACAAGGACATCAACCGGCTGGCGTTCAAGTTGCTTGAGCCCGGTGGCGTGCTCTTCACCTTCTCCTGCTCGGGCGGGATCAGCGCCGACCTGTTTCACAAGATCGTGGCCTCGGCCGGCATCGACGCCGGCGTGGACGGCTACATCAGCCAGCGTTTGGGCGGCGCCCCCGACCACCCGATGACCATCAATTTTCCCGAAGGCGAATACCTCAAGGGCTTGGTGGTGATGCGAAAATAAGGGTTAGTACGGATACGGCGGCGCAGATCGCTACACTGCTCGCTCCGAATTTGAAAGAAATGCCATGAGTCTGATTCCCGCCACCATCCTGACCGGCTTCCTGGGGTCCGGAAAAACCACGCTGCTCAAGCGCGTGCTGAGCGAAGCCCACGGCCAGAAGATCGCCGTGATCGAGAACGAGTTCGGCGAAGAGAACATCGACAACGAGATTCTGGTGAGCGACGCGAACGAGCAGATCATCCAGATGAACAACGGCTGCATCTGCTGCACCATCCGCGAAGACCTGCGCGCCACGCTGCAGGATCTGGCTGAAAAGAGGCGCAAGGGGGAGTTGAAGTTCGATCGCGTCGTGATTGAGACCACGGGTCTGGCCGACCCCGGTCCGGTGGCGCAAACCTTCTTCATGGACGATGAGATTGCGCAGAGCTACCTGCTCGATTCGATCCTAACGCTGGTGGACGCCAAGCACGCCATGCAGCAACTCGACGACCGACAAGAGGCGCGGCGACAGGTTGGATTTGCCGATCAGATCTTCATCAGCAAGACCGATCTGGTGGACCCGCAGGCAGTGGACGCTTTGAGGCACCGTCTCAAGCACATGAACCCGCGCGCGCCGCTCAAGGCCGTGCATTTCGGAGAGGTGGCGCTGGCCGACGTGTTTGACCTGCGCGGCTTCA
This sequence comes from uncultured beta proteobacterium, assembly GCA_903844215.1. GTDB lineage: Bacteria > Pseudomonadota > Gammaproteobacteria > Burkholderiales > Burkholderiaceae_C > CAIKVZ01. The sequence continues at coordinate 35,052 of CAIMSP010000153.1, forward strand.
ATCTCAACGCCAAGCTCGACGTCGATCCGGATTTTCTGAAGGACGAGTCACACGAGCACGATCATGAGCACGGCGAGCACTGCGATCATCCCTCGCACCAGCACGCGCACCATCACGCGCACGACGACGACGTGAAGAGCTTTGTCTTTCGCTCGGAACGCGCGTTCGATCCGGCCAAGCTGGAAGACTTTCTGGGCGCCATCGTGAATATCTATGGCCCGCGTCTGCTGCGCTACAAGGGCGTGCTGCACATGACGGGAACCGAGCGCAAGGTGATCTTTCAGGGCGTGCACCAGTTGATGGGCAGCGACCTCGGACCGGCCTGGGGCAGCGCAGAAGCGCGCACCAGCAAGATGGTTTTCATAGGAATCGATTTGCCCAAAGACATCCTGCTGCAGGGTTTGGAGCAATGCCTGAGCGCATAAGCCGCCCGGGCTTGGCGTGGTGCTGTCGGCCAGTTGACACTTTTAACTCGAACATAAGACCAAATGATTGTCTCGCTTCTGCAACTCATGGGTTTTGGACTGGGCAAGTCGCTACAATCGCGCGCCGACTCTGATTCCGGAAAAACCAACACATCGCGCGAACCAGGCGCTCGCGGCGGGGCTAGCAAGGGTCCTGCGCTGAACCACAGCCGCTTGTCCGATCGCGATCAAGAACCGGCACTGACAGCACCACCGAGGAGACCTGAAGTGAAGACACAGCCCGTTAAAAAAGCCAAGGCGAGCCCCAAAGCGCCGGCGTCGGCAGCCAAAAAGACCGCCAAAGTCGCGCCCAAAGCAGCCCCCAAAGCAGCCCCCAAGGCGCCAGCAAAGAGCGTGTCCAAGCCGCTTGTTAAGTCCTCTGCCCGGCCCGTCGCAGGCAAAGTTGCGGTCAAGGCGGTGTCCAAGCCGGCGCCCAAAAAATCGGTTGCCAAGCCTGTAAGCAAGCCTGCAAGCAAGCCAGCGTCCAAGGTCGCCGCCAAGGTCGCCGCCAAGCCCGTGGCGCGCGCTGCGGTTCCTGTCAAGAAACTGCCGGTCGCGCCCTCCAAGCCAGCGCCGAAGAGCAAGCCCAGTGCCGTGGCAGCCAAGCCGACTCAAGCCATCAAGTCATCCGCGACCCCGGTTGCGCCAAAAGCCGCTGTCAAGCCAGCGGTGAAAACCAAAGCTGCGCCGCCGTTGCCAGTGAACCCCAAGAAAAAAGAGATTCCCGTTTTGTCCACTTCGATTACCTCCGCTGAAAAGAAACCCAGCAAAGCTGAACCTGAAAAGGCTGCGGTCGCGGCTGTCGCTCCCGTCGCCGCTGTTCCCGCCCGAAGCCCTCGGGTCTCATCGCGCCTGGCTCAACTGACGGTGCCGTCCATGGCATCGATCCCCGCCGTGGCGTCCACTGCGGCCAAAGCCAGCTATGGACATTCCACCCCACCGGCGCTGCCGACGCCGCCTCACTTTGTGCCGGTCAAGAAAGACCCGAAGCTGGTGAACAACTGGAAGACCAAACCGGTGGCCCAGTGGACCGACGAAGAAGTCGTCGCCATGCCCGATTCGGAATACATGAATGAAGGTCAAATGGCTTTCTTTCGCCTCAAGCTGGCCCAACTCAAACGCGACATCCTGTCGAACGCAGGGGAGACCACCGAGCATTTGCGTGAAGAAACCGTGGTGGTTCCCGATCCGGCGGACCGTGCCACGATCGAAGAGGAGCACGCGCTGGAATTGCGCACACGCGATCGCGAACGCAAACTTCTCAAGAAGATTGAGCAATCGATGGCCCGCATCGATGCCGGCGACTACGGCTATTGCGATGAAACCGGCGAGGCCATTGGCGTGAGCCGACTGCTGGCGCGCCCCACGGCGACCCTGTCGCTGGAAGCGCAGCAGCGGCGCGAGCTCAAGCAAAAGATGTTTGGCGATTAAAGCGCGCCAGCTTTCCCCTGCTTCAACCCAGCGCATCATGGCCACCGGCGACAACGTCACCCTGCTCAGCAAGGTCGTGAGTTTCGTGACGCGTCCGGTGCTGGGCCGGGCGGCCGCTTTCGAAGCCGCTCAGACGGCGCCCGAGGACGTGGACAAGGCCACGATGCAGGCCATGATGGACCGCAGGCTGCACAACGATGTGGTGCGCAAACGCGAGTTCGAATTGCTGCGCCAGATGCGCAAGCGTGAACCGCAGGCCGGCAACATGGACTTGAACGAGCGCACCTCGATGTTTCCGCCGAGCATGCTGTCGCAACCGGATGGGCGCGCGCAGACGATCAAGAAGATCGACGAGATCGAGCAGCAGATGTCGCAGCAGTGGTGGAAGGGCAAACAGATCAAGGGCGCGTTTGGCGGGTCCAGGTCGGTGCCGTTAGCGGATGAAGCGCCCGAGCCGTCCGACTCGGGCAGTCTGGTCTGGGAACCGGCCCCCGACCGGGGGGCTGTGCGCGCGCCGGCCAGCGCGCCGCCGGCTGCCACTCCCGGCCCGACGTCGGCCAGAATGGAAGCGAGCCTGTACGACGAGTCGCAGTCGCCTGCGCCGAGCGAGTTTCTCGCGACCCAGAGAGAAGAATTCACGGCCGATTCCCAAATCGAGGACGCTGCCATTCTGTTTGCCAATGGCCATTTCGAAGGCGCTGCACAGTTTTTGCTCGCCCTGTTGGGGAAAACCGAGCTGCCGGCCGAGCAGGAGCAAATTTGGATGACGCTGTTTGACTTGTTCCGCGTCACCGGTGACCGGACCCGGTTTGAGGGCGCGGCCATCGATTTTGCCGCCCGCCTTGGGCGATCGGCGCCGCAATGGGGTTTGGCGCTTGAAGTCCAGCAGCAAGCATTGGCGCCGGAAATCCAGGTGGCCTCGGCCGGACAGACCCAGCGCTGGGTGTCCCCTTCCTTGCTGGATGCGCAGGCACTGGCCAAGCTCAAGGCGGCGTCGAGCCAGGGCAGCGCAGCCTGGACTTTGGATTGGTCGCCACTGACCTGGGTGGACGATGCCGTTCTGCCGGGAATGCTTGAGCTGTTTGCCGACTGGTGCAAGAGCAAGCGGCCATTGCGCTTCGAGGGCAGCCAGCAGCTGGATGAACTGCTGGCGCAAGCCACAAGCGCAGGCCGTGCCAGCGTGCTGCAGGATTGGTGGCTGTGGCGCCTGTCCTATCTGCGTCTGAGCCGCCGGGAAGAAGATTTTGAACGGGTCGCCCTGGACTACTGCATCACCTACGAGATGTCACCTCCAGCCTGGGAGGCGCCGCTGTGTGATTTCCGCAGCAGCGAGCGCGATGCCTGCGACTTGGCATTCAATCATTCGTCGCCGCTGATCGTGGGCGACGAGCTGCTGAACACGCTGGCGGCACGGTCTTCACGCGCCACGCCTGCCGAGCCTGCGCAGGCGCCCTCGACGAGTGCGGTGCCCAGGACGGAAGACAGTTTTGCGGTGGTTGAGCTGTCCGCCGAATTGCTCGGAAACGCCACGGCTGCGTTGGCCATTTTGGATGGCGCTCGAGGTGACTTGAGCAAGTTGGTGATCGACTGCAGGAATCTTGTGCGGGTGGACTTTCTGGCCGCCGGCGACCTGCTGAATTGGGCTGCTGCGCGCAACGCCGAAGGCTGCAAGGTCGAGTTCAAAAACCTGAACCGACTGGTGGCCACTTTCTTCGCCGTGATCGGCATTGACGAATTCGTGCGCATCATTCCTCCGGTGCACTGATCGCGCTTGGACGTCGCTCCAGCCTCTGGCCGCGTCACTTTCAATCCCCAACTGGCAATCACTATGGAACAGTTTCACGGCACCACCATCGTCAGCGTGCGGCGCAGGACCGCCAATGGCATCCAGGTGGCGATCGGCGGCGATGGTCAGGTGACACTGGGCAACATCGTCGTCAAGGGCACGGCGCGCAAGGTGCGCAAGCTGCACCATGACAAGGTGCTGGCCGGTTTTGCCGGTGCCACCGCCGACGCCTTCACGCTGTTCGAACGCTTCGAAGCCAAACTGGAAAAGCACCAGGGCCATCTGGTTCGGGCGGCAATCGAGCTGACCAAGGATTGGCGCACCGACCGCGTGTTGCGGCGCCTCGAGGCGATGCTGGCCGTGGCCGACATGGAGGCCTCGCTCATCATCACCGGCAGCGGCGACGTGCTCGAACCCGAACACGGAATCATCTCCATCGGCTCTGGTGGTGCCTATGCCCAGGCCGCAGCCAAGGCGCTGCTGGACAACACCGAGCTGACGCCCGCCGAGATCGTGAAGAAATCGCTGGAAATTGCCGGCGAGTTGTGCATCTACACGAACATGAACCACACGATTGAAACGCTGTAATCCATGTCGTCCATGACCCCGCAAGAAATCGTCGGCGAACTCGATCGCCACATCGTCGGACAAAATCAGGCCAAGCGCGCCGTCGCCATCGCCTTGCGCAACCGCTGGCGCAGGCAGCAGGTCGAGCCCGGACTGCGCGCCGAGATCACGCCCAAGAACATTCTCATGATCGGTCCCACGGGTGTGGGCAAGACCGAGATTGCGCGCCGCCTGGCACGCCTGGCCGACGCGCCCTTCATCAAGGTCGAAGCCACCAAGTTCACCGAGGTGGGCTATGTAGGAAAGGACGTGGATTCCATCATCCGTGATCTGGCCGAAGTGGCGGTGAAGCTCACGCGTGAGACCGAAATGAAAAAGGTGCGCGCGCGCGCCGAGGACGCCGCCGAGGAGCGCATCCTCGACATCCTGGTGCCGCCTGCGCGCTCCAGCGGAGACTTCGGTCTGGGCCAGAGCATGCCGGGCGCAGGCGACAGCACGGCGCGCCAAGTGTTTCGCAAGAAGTTGCGCGAAGGCGAACTGGCCGACAAGGAGATTGAAATCGACGTGGCCGACAGCAAGCCGCAGCTCGAAATCATGGGGCCCGCTGGAATGGAGGAGATGACCGAGCAACTGCGCGGCATGTTCAGCCAGATGGGGCAGACCAAGCGCCAGACGCGCCGGCTCAAAATCAGCGAAGCGCTCAAGCTGCTGGTCGAGGAAGAGGCGGCCAAGCTGGTGAACGAGGAGGAGATTCGAGCCCAGGCGATTCACAGCGCCGAACAAAACGGCATTGTCTTCATCGACGAAATCGACAAGGTGACCTCGCGCTCGGAGTCGGGCAGCGCCGAGGTCTCGCGCCAGGGCGTGCAGCGCGATCTGCTGCCACTGGTGGAGGGAACGGCGGTGTCGACCAAGTACGGCACCATCAAGACCGACCACATCCTGTTCATCGCGTCCGGCGCCTTTCACCTGGCCAAGCCCAGCGATCTGATTCCCGAACTGCAGGGCCGTTTCCCGATTCGGGTGGAACTGCAGTCGCTCTCGATCCAGGACTTCGAGGCCATCCTCACGCAAACCCATGCTTCGCTGGTCAGGCAATACCAGGCCCTGCTGGCCACCGAGCGCGTGCACCTGGAGTTCACGCCCGAGGGCATCCGGCGCCTGGCCAGCATCGCGTATGAAGTGAATGAGCGCACCGAAAACATCGGCGCGCGCCGCTTGTCCACCGTGATGGAGCGGCTGCTGGACGAGGTCAGCTTTGACGCCGCCAACCTGGGCGACCAAAGCATCCACGTGGACGCGGCCTATGTGGATGCGCGCCTCAAGGAGTTGAGCCAGAATGAAGACTTGTCACGGTATATTCTGTGATCCACCGAATTCAGACTGACCCTTCTCCATGCGCTCCGTGCTGCAACAACGAACCCTCAAATCCCTGACCCGCGCCGTTGGCGTCGGTCTGCACAGCGGGCAGCGGGTGGAGCTCACGCTGCGGCCCGCGCCACCCGACACCGGCATCATCTTTCGCCGCATCGACCTGGCCGAGCCGGTGGAGATCGCGATTTCGGCGCTGGCGGTGACCGACACGCGCATGGCGACCACGATCTCGCACAAGGGCGCCAGGGTGCTCACGGTCGAGCACCTGATGTCGGCCTGTTCCGGTCTTGGCGTGGACAACCTGTATGTGGACATCACGGCCGAAGAGGTGCCGATTCTGGATGGCTCCGCCTCCTCCTTTGTCTATCTGCTGCAAAGCGCGGGCATCGCGCTGCAGGCGGCGCCCAAGCGCTTCATCCGCGTGAAGGAAGCGGTGGAGGTGCGTCAGGGCCAGGGCGAGTCCCTCAAGTGGGCGCGGCTGGATCCCTTTCATGGCTACAAGCTGCGCTTCGAGATCGACTTCAACCATCCGGCGGTGGACTCCACCGGACAAAGCGTCGAGTTCGACCTGAGCACCGGCTCCTACAGCCGCGACATCGCCCGCGCGCGCACCTTTGGCTTCACCAAGGACGTGGAGATGATGCGCGCCAACGGCCTGGCACTGGGCGGCGGTCTGGACAACGCGGTCGTGATGGACGACTACAAGGTGCTCAATGCCGAAGGCCTGCGTTACGGCGACGAGTTCGTCAAGCACAAGATCCTGGACGCCATGGGCGACCTGTACCTGATCGGCAAACCCCTGCTCGCCGCCTACAGCGCGTTTCGCTCCGGGCATGCGCTCAACAACCTGCTGCTGCGCGAGTTGCTGGCCCAACCGCAGGCCTGGGACGTGGTGAGCTTTGAGGACGAGAAGCTCGCCCCTACCGGATTTTCGCAACTCGCGAGGGCTTGGTAATGCTACTTTTTCGCGCTGCCGTTCTCTTGCTGCTGCTGGCTGCGGGCGTGTCGTTCGCGCTCTTTGTCGGAACAGGCGAGCCGCGCTATAAACAATTCGGCCTGCGCACGCTCAAGTGGTTGTTAATCGCTGCGGGTTGCTTCTTCGCGGTGCTGATTCTGGAGAGAATCGCCTGAGCTTGGCGCTCGCGAACTGCACGCTACCCTGTCGGCTCACGCTGCGCTGACCCGACCTACGGGTGGGCATGCGCACAAGACGTAGGGCGGGCTAGCGCAGGGCGTAACCCGACAATCGACCTACCTCGTGATCACGACCTTCTGGTACAGACCGCCAAAGTAGGTCTGCTTTTCCACCTTCGTGAAGGGCACGCCGGCGGGCAGCCAGTCGGCGATCTCGCCGCGCCACATGTCCATCGCAAACGGTTCGAGCGTGCTGAGTATGGGCACCATGAGGTAGCGCCAGGGGCTGCTGGCCACGGGCTTGTGGTAGTCGACAAAAATCAGTTTGCCACCGGGCTTGGTCACGCGCAGCGCCTCGGCGATGGTCTTGCGGCGCGCCTGCGCGGGCTGCTCGTGCAGCAGGAAGAAGACCACGACGGCGTCGTGACTGGCGTCTTCGAAATGCAGTTCCGTGGAGTCCTGCAGCAGCATGCGCACCTGGCTGGGCCGGCTCAGCTTGGTCTGCAGGTTCTTGATCTGGATCGGTGCCACATCGACCACGTCGAGTTGCCCCTCAGGAGCCAGTCGCCGCAGCAGGTGCTCGGTGAAGTCGCCATAGACGCAGGCGACCTGCAGCACCTTGCCATGGATCACGTCGCCCATTTCCTGCAGCGCCGCGTCGCGCAGCCGCGCAAAGTTGCCCCACAGGATCAGATTGACCAGCCACTGACGCTCGAAAATGCGCACGGCATTCGGGTGCAGATAGGCCCACCAATAGGTCTTCTGAAGGTACTCGGGAATGACGACCGGGGCCAGGCCGGGCGCGGCGGTTTCGGCAATTGCCGCAGATTCTTTTGGACTCACGCAATGACCTCGGGAAAACGTTGAAAAATCAACCCAGGCAGTTGGCCCGGGCACGTCGAAGGTTCAGGCCGCACGCAAGGCGCGGCACCGAAGTATCGCCGGATTTCCAAATTGCAGCTCAGAGACGCAGCAGCAGCAGCGCCGACAGCACGGTGCCCGCCGCCGCGACGAGGTAGGCCAGCACCGCGACCCGTCCGTCCTGACGCAGACCGAAGTCGTACAGCGTGACGCGCAAGCGGTGCGCTGCGTGCCAGAGAAAGAGCGAGATCACCCCGAGCAGGAACAGCTTGCCGAACCAGTGGCCGGCAAAGGCATGCATCCTGTCGTAGCTGAACAGGCTCGGTGCGTGTCCCAGCGACACCAGCACAAACAGCAGCGCCAGTGCCGGCGCCAGGAAGGCCGCCAGCGTGCCGCCTGCAGCAAACAGGCTCCAGAAGATGGGTTTGTTTGACTTGGCCATGGTTACAGCACTCCCGCAAAAAACAGCACCACGAGCGAGGCAACAGCCCATACAGCGTAGTGCGCACCGACGATGTATTTACCCGCCAGGAACTCTTCACCAATCTGCACCGGCATGGCCTTGGGCGTGACGTTGAACCAGTTGGTGGCGTTGTGCACGGAAAAGAGCAGCACGATGAACAGGCCCAGAAAGCTCCATGGCCCTTTGAGCGCCGCCATGAAGGATTCAAATGCCACCGGACCGGCCGCCAAGCGCTCCAGCGTGCACAGCATCAGCAGTGCAAAGGCGCCGATCGGGATGCAGGTCACTTCGCGCGACATGTAGCGCATATAGCGCGGGTGTTTCAAATACCAGCCGGTCTTGGAGACCTCACGGACATAAGGTTTGCGGCTCATGATTTGCCTTTCGGTAACAGACGTTCCTTGTACCAATCCAGGGTGCTGGCCACCTTGACCTGCTGCAGCGCGCCCGCAGGATCGACTGCCTTGGGGCAGACTTCGGAGCAGGCACCGACAAAGGAGCACTCCCACACGCCTTCGTTCGTGGCAATGACTTCCTGGCGCTCGTCGCGCCCGCCGTCGCGTGAATCCAGGTTGTAGCGGTGCGCCAGCGTGATCGCCGCCGGGCCGATGAATTTCGGCTGCAGCGAATACTCCGGGCAGGCCGCGTAGCACAGCATGCAGTTGATGCACATCGAGAACTGCCGGTACTTCATCAACTGCGCCGGCGTCTGCTTGTACTCGCCCTGCTCGATCGTGCGCTTCTCCTTAGGGATCAGATAGGGCTTGACGCGCTTGAGCTTGTCGATGAAGTCGTCCGCCACCGTCACCAGATCGCGCTCGATCGGGAAGTTGGCCAGCGGCTCGACCCGGATCACGCCCTCGTAGTCGCGCAGAAAGGCGTGGCACGAGAGTTTGGGCTCGCCGTTGATCATCATGCCGCAGCTGCCGCAGACCGCCATGTGGCAGGACCAGCGGTAGGCCAGCGTCGGGTCCAGGCTTTCCTTGACGGCGTTGAGCGCGTCCAGCACGACCCACTCCTCGTTGCACTCCACTTCGTATTTCTGAAAGTGCGGCGCGCTGTCGGTTTCGGGGTCATAGCGCAGCACTTCAAGCTGGACCATGCGCTTTTTCAATTGGCTCATTTGTGGTCTCCCGAGTAGTCACGCACGCCCGGAGGCGACTTGGTGATCACCACGTCCAGGTAGTCCAGACGCGGCGGCTGCAGGCCCTGGAAATAGGCCATGCTGTGGCGCAGGAAGCTCTTGTCGTCGCGCTCCACGAAGTCCAGGCGCTGGTGCGCGCCGCGCGACTCCTTGCGCGCCAGTGCGCTCACCGTCAGTGCCTCGGCGCAGTCCAGCATCGAGCCCAGTTCCAGAACCTGGAACAGGTCGGTGTTGAAGACGTTGCTCTTGTCGTGCAGGATGATCTGTCCGTAACGCTGGCGCAGCTCGGCGATCTTGGCGACGGCTTCCTCCAGACCCTTCTCTTCGCGATACAGGCCTGCGTTCTTTTCCATCGTGTCCATCATCTCCTTGCGTAGGCCCGACATGGACTCGGTGCCGTTGGTGCGCGAGAAGATCTCCCGGATGCGCGCTTGCGACTCCTTGGCGCGCGCCTCCAGCACCGCCGTGTTGGGCGCGGGCTGTTGGCGCAGATGTTCGATGGCGGAGAGGGCCGCGCTCTTGCCGAACACCAGCAGTTCCACCAGCGAATTCGATCCCAGGCGGTTCGCGCCGTTCAGGCTCACGCAGGCGCATTCGCCGGCCGCAAACAGCCCTGGCAACTGCGTGGCCGCCTTGGTGTTGGTGGAGATGCCGCCCATCATGTAGTGCACCACCGGGCGGATTGGAATGGCGTCCTTGACGATGTCCACGCCCAGATAGGCAATGCCGAGTTCGCGCACCAGCGGCAGTCGCTCGTCGATGTATTTCTCACCCAGATGGCGCATGTCGAGCATCACGCATTCGCCCCAGGGCGTGGTCACGGTATTGCCCTTTTGCAGCTCGTGCCAGTAGGCCTGGCTCACGCGGTCGCGCGGGCCCAGTTCCATGGTCTTGAGCTGCGGCTTGCCCAGCGGCGTCTCCGGGCCCATGCCGTAGTCCTGCAGGTAGCGCCGGCCGTTCTTGTTCAAGAGCACGCCGCCCTCGCCGCGGCAAGCTTCGGTCAACAGGCTGCCGGTGTTGGGCAAGCCGGTGGGGTGGTACTGCACGAACTCCATGTCCTTGAGCGGCACGCCCGCGCGGTAGGCCAGCGCCATGCCGTCGCCGGTCTTGATCGCGCCATTGGTGCTGAACGGGAACATGCGCCCCGCGCCGCCGCCGGCAATGATCACCGACTTGGCGTGGAACTGCTTGATCATGCCGCTGCGCATCTCCATCGCCGTGAGGCCCTGGCAGCGCCCGTCTTCCACCAGCAGGTCGAGCGCGTAGTACTCGTCAAAGCGCTGGATGGTGGGGAATTGCAGCGTCGTCTGGAACAGCGTGTGCAAGATGTGGAAGCCCGACTTGTCGGCGGCAAACCAGGTGCGCTGCTTCTTCATTCCGCCAAAGGGGCGCACCGCCACGGAACCATCCTCTTCGCGGTTCCACGGGCAGCCCCAGTGCTCCAGTTGCAGCAATTCCTTGGGCGCTTCGTGCACGAAATATTCAACGCAGTCCTGGTCCGAGAGCCAGTCGCCCCCGCCCACCGTGTCGTCGAAGTGCAGGTCGTAGCTGTCGTCGGCCTTGATCACGCCGGCAGCGCCCCCTTCGGCCGCGCAGGTGTGGCTGCGCATCGGATAGACCTTGGAGATCAGCGCAATGCGCAGCGTGGGGTCGGTCTCGGCCAAGGCGATGGCAGCGCGTAATCCCGCGCCTCCGGCACCGACGATGGCGACATCGCAGTTGACTATTTCCATAATTTCCTTTCGATCACCGCAGTGATTTCAACCCAACAAGACACCCGGAAGTGAGGCCGCTGCGGGGTGATTCCTCACCCCGGAAGCTCACGCATTAACCCTTGAAGAACCCGATCCCTACCAGTGTCAGCAGCGTCAAGCCGATCGTGATCAGGCAAAAGCCCAGAACCTTGGATGCTGCCAGCTTGGCCGGTGACGGCGCGTCCACCAGGAGCTTCTCCAACTCGCCACTGTCGAGCAGGCGCTGGTATTCAACGCCGTGGTCGTGTTTGAACTCTTCCAGCGAGAAGGTGCCGGTGAACATCACCACTTCCAGCGGGAACTTGTCCGGACGGAAATGGTTGTTGAAGAAGTGCACCGTGAACAGGAACACCACCGCTAGGAACGCTTCCTCACCGTGGAAGATCGCGGCCACGTTGAACACCCAGCCCGGCAGGAAGGCGCCGAAGAAGCCCGGCAGCCACATGATCAGGCCACTCACGCCGATGATCGTGACACCCCAGAACGGAGCCCAGTAGTCAAACTTCTCCCAGTAGGTCCAGCGGTCGAACTTGGGACGAGGACCCTGGCCAAAGAACCACTTGAACATGGCGATCATGTCGCGTCCGTCTTGCAGGTTGGGAATCATCGAGTTCGGACCGAACAACTCAAAGGTTTTCCAGTTGCGCGCGATGCCCCAGACCATGTAGATCAGGTGCCAGAAGAACACGCCGGCAAAGATCACTGCCGCCACACGGTGAATCAAACCAGCGGCGTGAGGTCCGCCCAGCGCCGACATGATGACCGGTGCCCAGGCCACATCCGGATAGAACAGCGGCATGCCGGTGAGCGTCAGCGTCATCAGACTCAGGGCAAAGGTCAGGTGGGCAATGCGCCAGGTGCGACTGAAACGCTGAACGTGCTTGCCCTTCATGTGCGCTGGCACAGAGTCGGCCTTGATGTGTGGCTTGCCGGCGCGCTGCTGGCGCTCCTTCCATTCGCGGTAGAACCACAGCGCGGTGTGCAGCCAGAAGAAGCCGAATGTCCCCACCAGCAGTTGCACCATGATCTGCCACGCCACCCAGATTTGTGGGTACTTCTTGAAGTCATGCGAGTTGCCGTGCGGCTGGAAGCTGGCGAAGCCGACGGGCACTTCGGGCAAGCCCTTCTTGGCGTTGTGGCAGGTGCGGCAGGTCGCCATGCGATTGTCCTTTGAAACCTTGGACTTGGGGTCGTCGGCGCGCAAGATCTGGTGGCTGCCGTGGCAGTCAAAACACTTGGCCGTGTAGGCGTAGCCCAGGGAGCTGATGCGCCCGTGGAAGGTGTCTTTGTAGGACTCAAGCTTCTCGGTGTGGCAGTTGCCGCAATTCGCCGAGACCGTCAGCTTGAACGCGTCACCGGACGTATTGGTGATGCCGTGCGCGGTATGGCAGTCGGAGCAGACGGCCGCTTGCGCCAGCATCTTCTTGGCATTCTCTTGGCCGTGCACCGAGCCGTTATAGGCTTCGAGCTGCTCGGTATGGCAGGCCGCACCGCAGACCGTGGGGATGCTCAAGCGCCATTGGTTGTGCTGAGGCGTGTTCTTGGGCGGAACGTTGAAGCTGTGCGTGTCGTGGCAGTTGTCGCAAGCCGCATTCGGCTTGGTCTTGTCATCCGCATTCGGGCGTGCATGGAAGGACTTGCGGTAGGCCTCGATGTTCTTGGCCACCACGCCCAGGCGTGGCCTTTCCGCTTCCTTGCCGCGCTTGACCGTCTGCTCCCACAGCTCCTGGTGACAGTTCGCGCAATCCACCTTCTTGAGTGGCTGAGTCGCGTTCTTGGTATGGGAGTTGCCCTTTTCGGCGCTGTCGGTGATGTCGGTGTGGCAGGCCACGCACTGCATGTTGGCGTGCACGCTCTGGCCGAATTTGTCGCCCGCAATGCTGCGCAGCGTGCGCGCCTTGCCCTCTGGTCCGGGGGGCACTTCAAGTTTGCCTTTCTTGCCGTCGTGGCAGGTGAGGCAAGTGCCATTGTCCAGCGTGGGCTCGGCGCCGGCCGGTAAAGCCGAGAACAGCGTTGCGAAAAATGCCAGCGCAATCCAGATTTTGAAACGTTGAAACCGCATGAAAACATCTCCGAAAACAAGTGCGCCGAGTGTACCTGTCAGTGCCTTGAAAATGGATGCGGACTGAGCGTGCCATGACTTGGATCAAATTGCGGCACCGTCTTCAATTGATCCTGTGCAACTGCGGGGGCAAGCTTTGCCGCAGCGCATGAGGAACAGCGCCGAGTCCACGTCTGCGCAAGAGGGCGGTTTGGCGCAGCGCGCAGCGACCGTCAGCGCAGGACGGCAACTGCGCCTGGGCTATTTCTTCTGCATGCGCTTGGCAGCGTTGTTCGCGGCGACCAGTTGGCTGATGCCCGAATACTTTTCTTCGGACAAGACCTTGTGCGTTAGCAGCCAACTCTTGCTGCCATAAGGACGCCCGGCCACGATCTTGGCGGCCTCGGCGTCGCCGATGCCCGGCAACTTCATCAACTCGTCCTTGCTGGCGCTGTTGATATCCACCTTCTTGATCTTGGCGGCCGCCTTGCGCTTGGCCTGGGTCTCCTGACGTCGCGCCGCACTCTCTTTGCTGGCCAGGGCCTTGCTGGCTGCCGCTGCGGGCGTGGGCGCGCTGGCGGGCGCATCGGCCGCCAGCGCCGGGCCGGCGCTCGACGCGGCCAGCGCGAGCGACAGGGCTATTGAAATGAATCGCATGTTCATAAAACTCTTTCTGTGCCAACCGTGTTGGCATCAAGCGCTGGCACACCGGCCAGCTAAAAAAAGGAATAACCCGGATGCGTTGCCGTATCCGGGTTATTGGCGGGTGTCAGACGGGACGCGGCAAGCCGTGTCCCATCAGGGCTCCCGAACAGGGTTTACTGGTGCACCACCTGCACGTCAGCCACCTTGCCTGCGCCGTGGCAGGTGAGGCAGGTTTCTTTGACCAGCAGAGCGTCGCTGCGCTTGGCATTGATCGAGCCGTAGCCGATGTTCTTCATGTGCAGCTGCGCCTTGGCCGTGTCATGGCAGGAGAAGCAAGCCGCCGTGATGGGTGAGGTCACCAGATTGTCTGGTTGGCTCGTCATCTTGCCGGTCACTGCATCAAATGCGGGGCCGGCCGCGCCGTAGGTCGTTCCCGACACCACGTAGGGCGACAACACCGTGGTCGCATTGGTCGTGAGCGTTCCCTTGGCCGTCATGCTGTACAGCATGTTGTCCTGGAACGTGGCCAGCGCCGTGGCCGAGACACTTGACGTGATCGGTGTCAAGTCGCTGCTGCTGCTACGGGTGTAGATCGCGCCATAGTTGACCACGTCGGGCAGGTGACAGGCTTCGCACTTGCTGATGCCGCCAGGATAGCGAACGCCGGCTGCCAGGTTGTTCTCCCAGCTGTACATCACAGTGCGCTTCGAGGTCAGACCCGCATTCGCATGGATGCCGTGGACGAAGGTGCTGGCATTGGCGGACCAACCCGAACTGCCCGTCACAGGGTTGTGGCAGAAGTTGCAGGTTTGAGCGTCGTTGCGTTGACCGCCGTGGAAGGCCGCTTCAGCAAACACGCCCAGCTTCTCGTGGCAGCTGTTGCAGCGGGCATTTTCAACCAGCATGCGACGGCTGGTGGAGCCGCTGGCAACCTTCCAGACGTTGGGAGCCGCCACCACCAGACCACCGATGGTGGTCGTCGCGCTGTACGGGAACTTGGTCAGGTTGATCTGGGTCAGCGGCTGTGTCGCAGGCAGCGAATAGGTGTAACCAATGCCTGCCGTCACCATCTTCGCCGTGGCAGGGATGGCCACGCCGGTGAGGGTTGCGGTGTAGAAGCCGTTGGCGTCCGGTGTGGCCGAGAGTGTGCCCGCACCGGTACCCGTTGCCGTGCCGTTCCACAGGTTCTTGATGTAGCCACTCACGTTGGCGTTGAAGTCCGAAGGAGCGACGACGCCATCCTGCTCAGCATTGAAGCGCACATACACGCTTGGAGATCCGACAAAGCCGTCCCAGAGTTCTGTCTTCACGCCAGCGGCGTAGGTGTTGAACGCCACCGCCGTGCCATTTTGCAGAATCTTGAACTTCACCACAGCGTGCTTGCTGGCATCCACCGTCACCGTGTCCATGAGGTAGGTGATGGCCACCGCGCCCACCGGGAGGTGGTCGGTGTAGGCGGCAATGGACGCCGCATTGGTGTTGCCAATCGCGGTGCCGGCAGCGACTGCAGCCAGAGCAGCGTCAGAGGTCGGTGTCACAGGCACGTGATAGGCGGCCACGTCAGCGGCTTCGTGGCAGGTGCTGCACTTGCTGTCGTCCGTGTAGCCCTTGCCTGCCAGGTGACCCTTGATGTCGCCGCTCAGTGTCACGCCCGAACCGTCGGTGAAGTTGATGCCGTCGTGGCAAGAGCCGCAAGCCAGACGTGAGGGCTTGGCCTTCCAGTTGTCGCCGTTGACCTGCTTGACTGCAGTCTTGGCCGTGGCGGAGCCGTCATGGCACTTGACGCAATTGCGCTGATCCTGTGGATAGGCAATTTCATTCGGTGTCACGCCGCCCATGTTGTAGTTCTGCTTGACCAGACCTTCACCTTGGTGGAGCTTGTGGATCCAGCGCGGGAAGTCGAAGTTGCTGAAGGTGGTGGCACCGTCAACCGTCTTGGCCGCGGAGTCGCGTACCGTGAGGCCACCTACCAGCGGGTAGTTGCCGTTGGCGTCAAGCGCGGGGTTGGCGTAGCCGTACTTGATCTGCGCCGTGTGGCAGGTCACGCACAGGTTCGGGTCCTTGCGGCCGTGCACCAGGGCACCGGCGTGGCAGGACTGGCATGCATCCACCTTGGTGATGACCCGCGTTTCGGTCACGGCCGCGCCGTCCGGACGGAAGTCCAGGTAGGCGGCGACCGGGTTGGTCGAAGCCACGGTGGCTTTCACGGTCACGCCGTCGGGCGTGTTGGTGCCGGTACCAGGCATGGTGCTCTGGAGCTGCATGGCAACACGGTGCGTGAGGGTCGCGTCATAGTTGAGGTCACCCAGATCAGCCGCCTTATTGTTGCCGGTGTAGGTGCCGCCGTCCACGATGGCCTTGGCGCCGGTGGCGCCGCTGACGCTGCGGTAAAAGGTGTAGGTGTAGCTGCCGTCACCGTTGTCCACCATCGTGCCTTGGTTGTCTGTGGTTGGCAGACGCTGGGCCGCGGGGTTTGTGACGCTGTGGTCGGTCGCGCTCTTGAAGGTCGGTGTCGAGGTGACGATGTACGTGACCCAATGGCTTGGGGCATCAACCGTGGCTGGAACCAGCTTGGCGACCGTGAAGCCAAAGTGCGGGTAGGAAGCCGCCGTGGCCGTGCTGTTGGGGTTCAAGGAGGCGGTGGCCAGGCCCGTGATGGGGTTGCTCCTTTCGTCCAGCACCTTGAAGGTGACGACGGGCTTGCCGTCCGCGCCGATCGTGGCCTTGGTGACCTGTGCGGACCACTTCATGGCCTTCCACTGGTCTGGCGTCACGTCGGCCATCTTGGTGACTGCGGTCAGGTTCTGACCTGCTGCACCGGCAGCGCCAGCGGCGCCGGCAGCGCCAGCGGCGCCGGCAGCACCGGGGGCGCCGTCGCTACCGCCGCCGCAACCTGCGAGGGCCACAGCCAGCAGACTCGCTGCGGCCAAATTAACCCAATGTGTAGGTAGCCTACATTTGCTTGATAACTCGGAATACTTCATTGATAGCTCCTTAGGCGTAAATGCCATTACTGCGATTTCACACTTTTCTCACTTTTTCAAGTGGGGAGTTTACGAGTGCACGATTCGAAAAGTTTGCTCTAGATCAATCTTTGTCGGGATGGAAAAAGCGGAATTCGAAGGGATGCGAGAACGCAACAATCAGCGCCGAATCGGCAGTGGTGTCTGCCGTTATTGGGCCCTGATATGGGCCGCAGTGAGCGCGCTAATTCATAGATATCAATATTCGGCGCAGGCGACACAGCGCACGCTATCCATCGCGCACACGCCTGCTGCGCGCCAGCATCAGGACCCGGCGTGAACCTCCGTCGCGAGTGGCACGCGAAACGATGAATGTGAAAAGCAATTGTCACATCCACCGCGCAAGCGCTTGCGCCAGTGAAGCCCCACGCAGGGGGTCAACGAAAGCGTTGCCCCAAGCGTGTATTGAGCTGCGTGGCGGCTGCGTTAAGGCAGTTGGTGGATGTAGGTCACACCGATGACGCTGACGCTTTGCGTCGGCTTTTGCGACACCGTGGAGCCATCCGAATAGACGTAGGGAACGCCGTTGTAGCCCCAGGCCCAATCGTTGAAGCTGGAGCGTTGGTGCATCAGGTCCATGCGCACGGCGGAACGTTTGTCCAAGGTGTACTTGCCAAACAACTTCAAAGCCGTCTGGCGAAAGACGATATCGGGAAGGCCACCGCTCGCGGCCAGCAAGGCTGCGCTGTAGGCGTCGGCGCTCGCGTCCAGTTTCTGCGCGTACACGCTCCGGTCATCGATGTAAGACAGGCTGCCACCCACTTCAAGCGTGCCCATGGGTTTGCCGGTGAAGCCCAGGCCGATCATGGTGCTGCTGTTGTCATACGCCAGCACATAGGCTGCAGCGCGCGCCTGATTCAGCCTTTGCGTTCCTTGCGACGCGAAGGCGGTCAAGCCCCATTTGTCCGAGAGCGCGTAGCCCGCATCGACGCTGAACTGGCCCATGCGGCTGCTGCGGATTCCGTAGTTGCTGGGGGCGCTGTAGCTGTCGCTGCCGGTTTCGGCGCTGAACTGAAGGGTCAGGGCTTCGCTGGGAACCCAGTCAACAAAAATCTTCGCCTTGTCGCGCTGGCGATTGGCCAGCGTTGGCATGAAGACGGCCGAGGATGCGAAACCCGTGATCGGATCGGCCGGGTTGCTGACCTCGGTGACGCCCAGCCCGCTGTTGTCCTTCAACCAGTTCGAGCCGCGGCGTTGGCTGCTGCTGACGCTGACGGCACCACTGAAATCCTGCGACATCATGCGCCGCAGCTCGGCCGTGCCACCGCTCTCGCTGGTTGTCTGGCGCAGCGCGCTGACGCCCGATATGGCGCTGCTTGCCGTGAACACACCGCGGTCAATGGTTTCGTAATCCGCGACCACGCGCCCGCGGTAGTCACTGCTGAACTGCCATGTCGCCTGCAATTTGCCCTTGGCCTTGCGATTGGGCAGGAGACGGTTGGTGTAGACGTCAGTGCCTTCCACGTTGTAGCGCGCGATCGGTGTTTCGTCCTGCTTGTCTTCATAGCGCACGTCAGCCAGCAGCGTGAGCTTGGGCAGGGGTCGCGAAGTCAGTCCGACTTTGACCAGGGTGGTGTTGACCTGCGCGCCCAGATTGGTGACGCCGGCCGGCGCGCCAGCGAGGCCCGCTGCCGCAAAATCCTGGTGTTGTGTGGCTGCGGTGTAGGCCAGCTTGAGCGTGGCCCGGGTGCTCGGCGTGAAGTCGTAGCTGCCGCTCAAATCGACCTGCTGCGCCTGATTGTCCGGCGGCAAGGCCACAGGCTGGCTCAGGAGCGACTGAAACCCGGCGCTCAGCGGCGACGCAGCGCCGGTGAGCGAGTTGTTCAAGCTGCCCGCAATGGTGGCGCTCAGCGTGCTGTTGCTGTTGCGGTAGAACGAGCCGTAGTAGCCCAAGCTGAAGCGCAATTGCGGTGCGGCGTAGGCCATGCGCGCCTCCATTTGCACATGGCTGGAATGGATGGGCTCGGGCAGCATCAGCGCGGCCCAGCCGGTATTGACCAACGTGGTGCCCAGACAGCCCGGCGCAATCACGCTCGGGCAGTTCATGCCGATGCCAAAGAGGCGCGCCCCTTCCTTGTTCTCCTGCTTCAGGCTCATGTCAAACTGAAGCGCGGGCGAAATCACTTTGCTAAACCCCAGACCCAGGCGCGTGCGCTTGGTTTTGAGTTCCAGGTCCGAACCCAGACCGGCGGCCACATTCACCACCTGCGGTGTCGTGCTGCCAGCGCCAGTAAGGCCGGTGTTCACGGTGTTGCTGTCATAGCGCACGAGTTCGCCGTAGTCGGCGCTGAGCTTCCAGTTGCCCGGGTTTTTCCAGACGGCACTCAGTTCGCGGGTGTCACCCAGCAAATCGGTGCCCAGGACCTGGATCCAGTTGGCGTTTTCTTCATCGCGCAGCCCGTACTCGATGCCGACCGAGCCGACGATCTTGCGATCAGGGCGCAATCCGTTGTACTGGCCAAACAGTTGGCGGTCGGCGCTGGAGCCGCCAAGCGCCCCGATGCCGACGGTGACAACGCCTTCCTCGGCCGCGGTCTGTGCCAGTGCCGGGACGAAGGCTGCGCAAAGTGCCAATGACAGCAGGCTGCGGTGAAAACGGTGTGTGGGTTCGGATGTGTACATGATGGTTCTCCGTACCTCAGCGCGACAGAAGCTGGGGTGTCGGGTTCGTGGCCGACGGATTGTTGGAGCCGTGAATTTGCGTGTGGCAGTTCAGACAACTGCGGCCTTGCCAGAGGTTGACAACGTTCTTGCCGCTGGCGCTGCTGCTGCTCACGCCGCTTTGCCCGCCTACGGCGCCAATGCCACCGGCCACGTGCGGCGTGTGGCACTGCTGGCACAGCAGGGGCGCGCGTGCCTTGAGCATGCCGGCGACCGTGCTGCCGTGTGCGTTGTGGCAGTTGGCGCAATCTTCTGCCACGGGTTCATGCTGGTGCACGAACGGGCCGCGCTTCTCGGCGTGGCAGGTGTAGCAGGTGTCATTGGTGCTGTCGCGTTTGGCCAATTTGGGGCCGGCCGAGCCGTGCACATTGTGGCAGTCCGAGCAGGTCATCTTGCCTTCGGGGATGGGGTGGTGCGATGGCTTATTGATCTGGGCGCGCTGTTCCTTGTGGCAGGTGAAGCAGACCTGAGTCTGCGTGGCCTTGGCCAGCACCTTGTCGCGGTTGCCGTGGATCTTGTGGCAGCTGTTGCAGGCCAGGTCGGCATTGTCGTGCTGGCTGCCGGCCCACAAAGCGCGTTTGGGGTCTTTGTTGTGGCAGGTCAAGCAGACCGCGCTGCGCTCATTTGCGGGCAGGGCGAACTGGCGAATGAACAGGCGGTCAGGGTGCGGCCGCTCCGAAACGCCACTGGGCTTTTTCGCGTGCGTCGGACTTTCGCCGTGGCAGGTGATGCAGTCGGGAACACGTTTGTCGGCCGAAAATCCATGCGCCGACTTGCTCATGTCCGGTAGGTCTTCTTCGTCGTGGCAGGTCACACACAGTGCCGCCCCGGTGGGATTGGCGGCCCACGCCTGCTGCCCCAGCAGCCCGATCAGACTCAGCCCGGCGACGAGCAATAAACGTTTGATTTGCATGCCAAATCCCTCCAGAACGAACTTCGACCCGCTGAACCAGCTGGTGGTCATAAAAAATGGCGGGGCCGAGAGCGGCCCGCCGGTGTACCTTGCCTTGGCCACGGCTACTTCTGACCGTGGACCAGGTCCACGCTCTTGAAGCCGCCGCTGGCGTGGCAGTCGTCACAGGTTTCGCGCGGCGCCGCAGCGAGCTGCGCCTGCGTCTTGTCGCCAAAGGCGCCGCCACCGAAGCTCACGACGTGGTCCATGGCCTTGGTCGAGTCGTGGCAGGCGGTGCAGGTGGCCGCCTTGGGCGAGATCACCAGCCAATGATTTGGATTCAAGTCCGTGGTGGTGGCCAAAGGATTGGCCGTTGTCGGTGCCGCAATCAGCGGCTTCTTCACAACCGCGCCCAGCGTACCCTGGTCCTTCTTAAAGGAGTTGTTCACGTGACAGGCATTGCAGTTGAGGCCGACCTGCGGGTACGCCACTTCGGCCGCGTAGTTCTCCACACTGCTGAGTCCGATGACGCCGCCTTGGCCCGGGCCGACGGTGCCGATGGCGCGGCCGTAGCTATCCGTCATTGGCGTTGTCCAGGGTGCTATCGGCGTGCCGCCGGGATTGGTGAACGCGCCCTGCGTCGTGTTGCCATGGGTAAACGGATAGACGCGTTTGGAGTTGCCGTGGATGCCGTGGATCATGCGTTTGAACTGGTACGACTCGTTCAGTGCCAGGCCGTTCGTCATGATGGTTGACGACATCTTGTTGGCGTCATGGCACACCACGCAGGCCTCCACCGTGTTGCGTGCGCCGCCGTGGAAGGCCTCGGCCAGCGTGTTCGAACCCGAGGTCGTGCCCAAGGCGCCGTGGCAGACATTGCACTTTTCGGTCGCGACGATGGTTCGGCGCGGCAGCAGCGTGCCGCTGAGCGCAAGTTCGGTCGCGGTGTGCTGCACCACTGTGTTGATCAACACTGTCGGTACCACCTCGGGCCGGGGCGAGGTGCCTGAGGCGGCCGCCAATTTGCGCTCCTTGATCTGTCCGATGCTGACCACGCGCGCGGTTCCGCTGGCGACGGCGGTGGCGCTGTCGTCCGGCAGCGGGATGCTCACCGTGTAGTGATTGCTGCCGTCGTTCACACCCGTGTAGGCATAGGCGTTGGCGTTGCTGCCACCATTGTTGTTGGCGGAGTATTCGGTCACCACCGCCGACTGTCCCACCATGTTCTGGTAGCCGAGATAGAAGCGCAGGTTGCCGAACTTGGTGGTGTTGGCGCAGGTGATGGTCGTCGTGCCGGTGCAATCGGAGGTCACCAGGTTGTAGGCGGCGTTGCCATTGGTCGGGTCGGACAGGAAATACTTGACCGACACGCTACGCGCCTTGTGGTCAGCGGTGTCATTGAAGGTGACGCTCTCGATGTTCATCTTGTACTTGGCAGCGTTCTCCTCGTTCTGGTTCCAATGCACGGCCTCGGCCGAGACGACCGAGCCCGGGGCATGGCACTTGAGACACTGGCTGTTCGGCAAGTCCTTGGCCAGCGCCCCAGTACCAATGGTGGTGCTGGCAATCCCCTGGTGGGTTGTGTCCCAGTTGGAGCCGACCTTGCTGGCGTGGCAACTCAGGCAGGCTTCCTTGCTGGGCCGGGTCTTCCAGTTGTCGCCCTGAGGCGTGGCCGCGTTGGCGCCCGAGTGACACTTGCTGCAGTTGCGCAGGTCTTGCGGGAAGCCGACCTCGGCGTAGCTGTGTTTGCTGTTCTGGTAGCCCCAGATCGTGTAGTCCTCGCCGCCTGTGGCGAGCTTGCTGTAGAGCAACTTGCCGGCGTGGATCTTGTGCACCATGGTGGCCAGAGTCAGCACGTTGCCGCTGTTGGCGTCGGTGGTTCCTGGGTTGTGGCACATGACGCAGAACTGGGTATCGACCCGTCCGCCGCCGTGCAGCGCGAGC
The DNA here is from genome assembly GCA_903844215.1 of uncultured beta proteobacterium. GTDB lineage: Bacteria > Pseudomonadota > Gammaproteobacteria > Burkholderiales > Burkholderiaceae_C > CAIKVZ01. The sequence goes on from CAIMSP010000153.1 coordinate 57,236, forward strand.
TTCTCGTGGCAGCCATTGCACGAGGACACGTCGGTCATCTTGCGCGTCTTGCTGGGGTCGGTGACGGCCACGGACTTGCCGTTGGCGTCGAGGGTGAAGTCGAAATAAGGATTGACCAAGACGGATTCGCCCGCAGCATTCTTGTAGCTGAGTTGGATGGCGACGCGATGCGTCCGGTTGGGTTCAAACACGACGCCGTTGGTGAGCGCTGGATTCTTGATGTCGGTCTTGAAACTGTAGGTGTAATAGCCACCAGCGTTGTACACGAGTTGTGCGGCGAGCAGCGCCGCGTCGGTCTGTTTGGCGTCGGTGGTCGCTTGCATGGCGCTCGCCTGAGCGGGCACGCCGCCCGGGCCGACACCGGCGCTTGCCGTCTCCTTGCGATAGATGTAGTTCACCCATTGGTCGGGGTCGCCACTGCTGCCCGGAACCAGTTTGGCAATGGCCAGGCTCACGTTCGTGATGGTCAGATCCGTTTTGAGCTTGCCGTCAGAGAACACGGCAAAATTCACTTTGGGCGGGCTGTCGATGGTGACCGCAGGAACGCCAGCGCTTTGCAAGACGGTAAAAGGCGCAGAACTGTTGCTTGCCGTGTCGTTTGTTGCCAGCGCGCTGGCAGTCACCAGCGCGTCGAGCACGGAGCCTGCAGCGGGTGGCGGGGTCGAGCCAGCGCCGCCACCGCCGCCACCGCAGCCCGCCATTGCAAGCGCGACCAAACCGGCTGTACCCCATCGAAACAATGTGTTTTTCATTTCTTCTCCGTCGTTTGTGTGCTCAACGACCTACCACGAACCACTGACCCGCCACCGGTGCAACGCCAGTCCAACCGGCCAACGAGAAACGGTCAGCAAGACAATCAATTCCGGCTGGATACGGCTCCAGCCCTGTTGTCGGCGCGCTGACCGTCGGTTTGGCCGTATGACCTCACGGCAGGCGGGAACCTACTGGGAAAGAATCCAGTCGGCCAGATTCTTCAGCGCAGCGGCGTCCTTGGTGTCGATGACCTTGTGGTCTTCTTCACTGCCGTCATCCAGCTTGACCTTGGGGCCGGTCGTCATATTCTTGATTGCCGAAGCCTGACCGTCGGCCTTGCCTTTGTACTTGGCGGCGATCTTCTTCAGGGACGGTCCCTTCTTGGTCTTGTCCACCGAGTGGCATTTGGTGCAATCGTTCTTCTTGAACAGGGCTTGAGCAGCGTCTGCATCCACGGCGGCCTGGGCCGGTGTGACGCTGGCGATTGCAAGAATCAGCGAGGCGCTGAGAAGGGAAAGAGAAGGCAATTTCATGAAATGGCTCCAGAGCAAGGTTAATCGGATGGTTGACTCGTGGCCCGAGTTTGCCGTCTGGCCGTGGAAGGGGTCAAGGGACTGTGCTGATTTCAGACGCTGATCTGTTAGAAATATGATCTATGTCAAGCTTGCGCCACTTTCCAAAGGCCGCCGCCAGAGTGCTTAAACGGCCAAAAATCGGCCAACTATCCGGTGAAACGACGCCCCCATGCGCCTTGGCGAGCCCATCCCGTGGTCCAAGTCATGGGTCGGCTGCCCGGCGCCCATGTCGTAAGATCGGGTTTTTGAATTTTGGCTCTCACCGCTTGCGAATCCGCCCTTGAATACCGCGCCGACACTTTCCTTTTCCAAGCTCGGCTGCAGTCGGGGAGGGCGACAACTCTTCAGCGACGTTGACTGCCTGCTCGAAGCCGGTCGCTGGCTTTATGTGGCCGGGGCCAACGGCGTGGGCAAGACCAGCCTGCTGCGCATGGTGTGCGGCCTGGCGCCGACGGAAGCGGGTCAGATCCTCTGGAATGGCACGCCCATCCACAAGCAAGCCGACGCCTACCGCCAGGACCTGTGCTACCTGGGACACCTCAATGCGCTGCAAGAATCCATGACGGTCGATGAGAATCTGCGCTTCACTGCGGCGCTGGGCGGCGTGTCCATCGATGCCGCGCAAACGCAGCAGGTGCTCAGGCATTTCGGCGTTCCGGGGCGCGGCGGCCAGTTGGTGCGCCATCTCTCGCAGGGTCAAAAGCGCCGCGTGGCCTTGTCTCGCCTGGCCTTGAGTCCGGCCCGGCTGTGGGTGCTGGACGAGCCCTTTGTGGCCATGGACGAAGCCGGCGTGCGCATGCTGGCCGACCTGATTGCGGCGCATCTGGGCAAGGGCGGGCTGGCGGTGCTCACCAGCCACCAACAGGTGGACATTGGCGACATCCCCGCCCAGATGCTGGAGTTGCACGCATGAACAAGCTCGGCATGGCGCAAGTGATGCTGGCCGTGCTCAAGCGCGAAGTGTCGGTGGCGCTGCGGCAAAAAGGCGAGGTGCTCACGCCCTTGGTGTTCTTCGTCGTGATCGCCAGCCTGTTTCCGCTGGGCATCGGCCCCGAGGCGGCGCTGCTGCAGCGCATGGCGCCGGGCGTGCTGTGGGTCAGTGCCCTGCTCGCTGCCATGTTGTCACTGCAGCGCCTGTTTGCCACCGATTACGCCGACGGCTCGCTGGAGCAGATGGCGCTTTCGACCACACCCTTGGGGCTGCTGGTGCTGGCCAAGGCGCTGTCGCACTTCCTGCTTTCGGGCTTGCCGCTGGTGCTGATGGCGCCGGTGCTCGGGCTGCAGTTCGGCCTGGACGGCCGCGCTCTGGGTATATTGATGCTGTCGCTGCTGCTGGGCACGCCCACGCTGAGCCTGATCGGCAGCATTGGCGCGGCGCTGACTTTGGGCGTGCGCGGTGCAGGGGTATTGCTGTCGCTGTTAATTTTGCCCCTGTATATTCCCGTTCTGATCTTTGGCGCGGGTGCGGTGGAAGCCGACGCCGCCGGCATGGGCGCTGGCGGTCACCTGTCTTTGTTGGCAGCGCTGTTGGTGCTCTCGGCATTTTTCGCGCCCCTGGCCACCACCACCGCATTGAGGATTTCCCTGGAATGAACATTCGCGATATTCACTGGTTCAAGTTTGCCTCGCCGCAGAACTTCTACACCTTGGCCGGGCGCATGTGGCCCTGGTTTGCCGCGCTGGCGACGCTGCTCACGGCGCTGGGTCTGTGGATTTCCTTCTTCGTGGCGCCCGTGGATGCGCAGCAAGGTCAGGGCTACCGCATCATCTTCGTGCATGTGCCGGCGTCGCAGATGTCGATGTTCATCTACCTGGTGATGGCCGGTTGGGCCGGCTTTGGCCTGGCCTTCAATACCCGGCTGTCGGGCATGATGGCGTCGGCGTTGGCGCCCACGGGCGCGCTGTTTGCGTTTCTCTCGCTGGTCACCGGTGCCCTGTGGGGCAAGCCGATGTGGGGCGCCTGGTGGGTCTGGGACGCGCGTCTCACCTCCGAGCTGATTCTGCTGTTCCTGTACCTGGGATTTTTGGCGCTGCAGTCCAGCATCGACGACCCGCGTCGCGCCGACAAAGCCTGCGCCGTGCTGGCGCTGGTCGGTTCGGTGAACGTTCCCATCATCTATTTTTCGGTCAAGTGGTGGAATACCTTGCACCAGGGCGCATCGGTGTCCATGACCAAGTCGCCGACCATGGCATCGACCATGCTGTGGGGCATGCTGATCATGGTCGTGGCATTCTGGATGTACGCCATCGCGATCGCGCTGGCCCGGGTGCGCAACATCATTCTTGAACGTGAACGTCATACCGAGTGGGTGAAACATGCAGTGGAATAGCGTCAGTGAATTTTTCGCCATGGGAGGCTATGCCTTCTATGTATGGGGCAGTTTTGGCCTCACGGCTCTGGTGATGGTGGGCGAGCCCTTGCTCATCCGCGCCCAGCGCAAAGCCACCTTGGCCAATCTGCGCAACCAAATTCAGTCAGAAAGCAGTTCCTCATGAAACCTCGTCACAAACGCGCTGCCATCATCGTCGGCGGGTTGGCCGCATTGGCGGTGGCCGCCTACTTCGTGCTCAACGCCTTCAACAGCAACCTGGTGTTCTTCTTCTCGCCAACGCAAGTGGCTGCGGGCGAAGCGCCGAAGAACCGGACCTTTCGCATCGGTGGCCTGGTCAAGGAAGGTTCGGTCAAGCGCGACAGCCTGACCGTCAACTTCGTCGTCACCGACAAGTCCAAGGAAATGGCCGTGGCCTTCACCGGCATCCTTCCCGACCTGTTCAAGGAAGGCAAGGGCGTGGTGGCGCAGGGCAAGCTGGGTGACGACGGCAAATTTGTCGCCACCGAAGTGCTGGCCAAGCACGACGAGAACTACATGCCGCCCGAAGCGCAGCAAGCCCTGGACCAAGCCCAGGTGCAAAAGACCATCAAATCCTTGAAGTAGGACGCAACATGATTCCTGAAATTGGTCATTTTTCACTCATCCTTGCGCTGTTTGTGGCGTTCGCGCTGGGCACCTTGAGCGTCGTCGGGGGCCAGCAGGGGCGAGCCGACTGGATGGCGCTGGCCCGGCCCGGTGCGCAGGTGCTTTGGGTGCTCTCGGGGATTGCCTTTCTGAGCTTGACCTATGCCTTCTACACCAACGACTTCTCGGTCCTGTATGTGGCGCAACACTCGAATTCGCTGCTGCCCGACATCTACCGCATCGCCGCAGTCTGGGGCGGCCACGAGGGTTCGCTGCTGCTGTGGCTGTTGATGCTGACGTCGTGGATGATGGCGGTGTCGATCTTCTCGCGCCAGTTGCCCGACGTGATGGTGTCGCGCGTGCTGGGTGTGCTGGGACTGGTGGCGGTGGGTTTCCTGCTGTTCATGCTGATCACCTCCAATCCGTTTCTGCGCCTGGCCGAGATTCCGGAAAACGGCAAGGATTTGAACCCGATGCTGCAGGATCCGGGCCTGGTGTTTCACCCGCCCATGCTGTACATGGGCTATGTCGGCATGGCCGTGCCCTTTGCCTTCTCCATCGCGGCCCTGCTCAACGGCCGGCTGGACGCGGCTTGGGCGCGCTGGTCGCGTCCCTGGGCCACGGCGGCGTGGATTTGCCTGACCATCGGCATTGCCATGGGCTCGGAGTGGGCCTACTACGTGCTCGGCTGGGGCGGTTGGTGGTTCTGGGACCCGGTGGAAAACGCTTCCTTCCTGCCCTGGCTGGTGGGCACGGCCTTGATCCACTCGCTGGCGGTCACGGAAAAGCGCGGCCTGTTCAGAAACTGGACCATCATGCTGGCCATCGTGGCGTTCTCGCTCAGTCTGTTGGGAACCTTCCTGGTGCGCTCGGGTGTGCTGACCTCGGTCCACGCCTTTGCCACCGATCCCAAACGCGGCGTCTTCATTTTGCTGTTCCTGTTTTGCGTGGTGGGCGGCTCGCTGGCGCTGTTTGCGCTGCGCGCCGGCAAGGTGCAGTCGGGCGGCTCGTTCGCGCTGGTGTCGCGCGAGAGTTTCCTGCTGCTGAACAACGTGCTGTTGACCACGGCCGCTGCGGCCGTGCTGCTGGGCACGCTGTACCCGCTGATCGTGGACGCGGTGGGCGGGGGCAAGCTCTCGGTCGGACCGCCTTACTTCAACGCCGTCTTCACCCCGATCATGATGCCGGCCTTGTTCTTCATGGTGATTGGCTCCTACGCGCGCTGGAAGACCGACAGCGTGGCCGAGATGGTGCAAAAGCTGCGCCCGGTGGCCATTATTTCGGTGCTTGCGGGATGTCTGGCGCCGCTGCTGGCGGGCGAGTGGTCCTGGTTGGTGTCGCTCAGCCTGTCGCTGGCGTTCTGGATCGTGCTGGGCACGGCGCAGCAGGTCTATCGCCAGATCAAGAACACGGCGAACTGGAAGTCCACACCGATCTCGTTCTGGGGCATGCATGTGGCGCACATCGGTGTCGCGGTGTTCGTCATCGGCGTCACCATGGTCAAGGGCTATGAAACCGAACGAGACGTGCGCATGGTGTTGGGCGACACGGTTTCCGTGGGCGGCTACACCTTCCGCTTGACGGGCATACGCAAGGAACCCGGCCCCAACTACAGCGCCGACGTCGGTGACGTCGAGTTGAGCCGTGATGGCAAAGTGCTGCGCACCCTGCACCCGGAAAAGCGCGCGTATTTTTCCTCCAGCATGCCGATGACGCAGGCCGCCATCGACACCAGCCTGGTTCGCGATGTCTATGTGTCGCTGGGTGAGCCGCTTGAAGGCGGAACGCAACCGGCCTGGGCCATGCGCGTGTACCACAAGCCCTTCGTCAGTTGGATCTGGGCTGGCTGCCTGATGATGGCGCTGGGCGGACTCATGGCGGCACTGGATCGGCGCTATCGCCGCAAGGTCGCAGCCAGCGCGGCCAAAGTTCTGGACAAAGGTGTTGCGGCATGAAGGCGAAGGCGCTGATTCCCCTGGGCCTGTTTCTGCTGCTGGTGGTGTTCCTGGCCGTTGGCCTGACGCGCGACCCGCACGAACTCCCCTCGGCGCTGCTTGACAAGCCCGCGTCGCTGTTCACCGCGCCGCTGTTGGACGCGCCGGAGAAATCCTTCTCGTCCAAGTCCATGCTGGGCAAGGTCTGGATCCTCAACACCTGGGCTTCGTGGTGCGTGACCTGCCGCCAGGAGCACCCGATCCTGCTGGAGTTGTCCAAGTCCAAGGCCGTTCCCATCATCGGCCTGGACTGGCGCGACAAGGACGTGGATGGACTGAAATGGCTGGCCCGTTTTGGCAACCCGTATGACGTGGTGGTGAGTGACAACAGCGCGCGCATCGGCATCGATTTCGGCGTCACGGCCGCGCCCGAGAGCTTTGTCATCGACAAGACCGGCGTGATTCGCTACAAGCAAAACGGCATGATCACGGAAGAAGCGCTGCGCGACAAGATTCTGCCGCTGATCCGGGAGTTGCAAAAATGAAGACCTGGCTGGCATTGATCTTGGCGCTGCAATGCGCCCTGTGCGCGTTCGCCGGGGAGGCGCCTGCGCTGGCCGAGGACCCGGTGGTGGAGCAGCGACTGATGGTGATTTCCGAGGAACTGCGCTGCCTCGTGTGCCAGAACGAAACCCTGGCCGCGTCGCGCGCCGAACTGGCGCAGGACCTGCGCCGCGAGGTGCGCAACCTGATCAAGGAAGGCAAGAGCGACGCGCAAATCAAGGAGTTCCTGGTGAGCCGCTATGGTGACTTCGTGCTCTATCGTCCACCGTTCAATATCAAGACCTTCTTGCTGTGGTTTGGGCCCTTCCTGTTGCTCGTTGCCGGCGTGCTGATGCTGGTGCGCCTGGTGCGCGGCAGCCAGCGCAGCGCGGCACCCGCAGCACTCGACCCCGAGCAGCGCAAAAAGGCGCAATCACTTCTCAAAGATACGGATACCCCCTCATGACCGTCTTTCTCGCATTGGCCGTGTTGCTGACACTGCTGGCACTGGCTTGGCTGGTGCGCCCTTTGATGTGGCCGGCCAAAGGCCATGGGGTCTCGGCCCAGCGCCTGAACGCTTCCATCTACCGCGACCAACTCGACGCACTGGAGCGCGACCTGGCGCGCGGTTCGATTTCTGCAGCGGACTGTGAGGCCACACGGGACGAACTGCAACTGCGCTTGCTCGACGACACCGAAGAGCCCGCCGCCGTGACGGCCGCAGGCCACGCCCGTTTCTGGAGCGCGCGTCGCACGGCGGCGGTGATTGCGCTGGCGCTTCCGCTGGGAGCCGGCGGCATGTACTGGTGGTTGGGAAACCCCGCCGCCATCGATCCGGTCGCGTCGCAGAGGGCCAGCGACGACCAGGTGACGAAGATGGTTGACACGCTGGCCGCCAAGCTCAAGGCCAACCCCAACGACCCCAAGGGCTGGGCCATGCTGGCGCGTTCCTACAAGGTGATGAAGCGCTTCGATGAGGCTGAGCAGGCCTTCGTCAAGGCCGGCGACGTGGTCAACGCCAGCCCGGATCTGCTGGTGGACTACGCCGATTTGCTGGCCGTGCGCGCCAACGACAGCATCGAAGGCCGTCCACTGGAACTGGTGAACAAGGCGCTGGCGCTGGACCCGCAGCATCCCATGGGGCTGATGCTGTCGGGCGTGGCGGCTTACCGCCGGAGCGAGTTTTCTCTGGCCGTGTCGCAGTGGGAGAAGTTGCTGCTGGTGCTGGAGCCGGGTTCGGCCGATGCGCAACAGGTGGAAGCCAATATTGCCGACGCGCGCGCCAAGGCCGGCATGCCCGGTGCGCCCAAGTCCCAGGCGGGCGACGCCGGCAAGCTGGCGCCGGTGGACGCCGCAGCGGCAGGCGCCATGACGCCGGAAAAAATCAGCCAGATGATCGACGGCCTGGCCGCCAAGCTCAAGGCCAATCCGGGCGACCTGCAAGGCTGGGTCAGACTGGCCCGCGCCTACAAGGTGCAGGGCAAGCTGGCCGAAGCCGAGGACGCCTATTCCAGGGCGGGCAAGCTCGTCGATGCCGATGCGGAACTGCTGATGCAGTACGCCGACGTCATCGCCAGCCGCAGCGGCAAGCTCGAAGGCCGGCCCATGGCGCTGGTGAAGAAGGCCCTGGTGCTGAACCCCAAGCAACCGATGGCGCTGATGATGGCGGGCTCGGACGCGTTTCAGCGGGCTGACTATGCCCAGGCGATCGCGCATTGGGAAAAGGTGTTGACGGTGCTGGAGCCAGGATCCCGGGACGCGAAACTGGTCACCGAGGAAATCGCGGACGCGCGCGCCAAAGGTGGTTTGGGCCTGCAACTTAAAGCCAAACCCTGAACAAGGGGCGGCATTTGACGGTGTGGCGGCCTGCGCCATGCTGCGTCCTTATTGACTTGCATCAATAAGGACTGAGTTTTGTTGGATACAACGGGTTTGCGGCCTGCATCGATCCTCTTTATCAAAAAATCCCTCCTAGAATCGGCCACCGAGCTACTCAGGCTGCCGTTGCAGGATTCGGCGATGGCGGGCAAGCTTTCTATTTTTTTCAAGGACTATCAGAATGAAACTTCTTTCCACCTTGCTCTTGGCCAGTGGCCTGATGACCGCTTCGTTTGCCTATGCCGCCGTGGACGCTGATGCCGCCCAGGCGCTGCTGAAAAAGAGCGACTGTTTCAAGTGTCACGCCATCGACAAAAAGAAAGATGGTCCTCCCTACAAGGAAGTGGCCAAGAAGTACAAGGGTAAGGCTGACGCCGAGGACAAACTGACCAAGCACATCACGACCAGCCCCATGGTCGAGATCGACGGCAAGAAGGAAGAGCACAAGTCGATCAAGAGCAAGGATGCTGGAGAGGTCAAGAACGTCGTTCAGTGGGTTCTTACGCTGTAAGGTCTTGATGTCCTGACCGTTATTGGCCGCGCTCAGAGCCCCCCCGCAAAGGGCTCGTAGCCGGCCAAAGTTTTTTCTGGGCCGGGTGGCTGAAGTCGTGCGCTGATGCGTATTTTTTGGGGAGGAATGGCAAATGCCTAGAAGAGTTCTTGCGAAGGTGCGGCGTCTGGTCGCGGGCAGAAAAGCCATCGTTGTCTTGCTGATCGGCATCGCCGCCAGCATGGTGGGTCTGGGCTTGTTCGGAACAACCATGATCTTCACCAGCACGGAAGCCTTCTGTGCGACGAACTGCCACGAGATGGCGAACAACTCCACCATGGAGTACCGCGATACCATTCACGACAAGAATCGCACGGGTGTGCGCGCCATCTGTCCCGATTGTCATGTGCCTCATGCACCGGTGCCGCTGTACATCGCCAAGATGGGCGCGTTGAACGACCTGTGGAGCCACCATGTGACGCACTCGGTGGATACGCGTGAAAAATTTGTTGCACAACGGCCCAAGATGGCCGGTCGCGTTTGGGCCTACATGAAGGGCAATGATTCCCGTGAATGCCGCCATTGCCACAACGAGGCGAGCATGGACCCGGAGAAACAATCCGCGATTGCCCAGGCCCGCCACGCCAAGGGTCGCAAGGAAAAGATGACCTGTGTGGACTGCCACTTCGGCATTTCGCACGAGGTTCCACTGGGTGGCCCTGGACCGCAGGAAATGGAAGTCGATAAAGCCTTCATTCCGCGCAGCGCGATCTTCTAATGCCCGCGTTATTGCACCGCTTTTCACGCAGTTCCATCGGCTTAGCGCCCATCAGAGGAGAAGGACCAGATGTCCAAAATAATTGACAAAATCCGCGCCCGGGCCACGCGCCCAGGGACGCTTGCCGTGCTGTTTCTCGGTCTTCTGGTCGGGGCGATTTTCTTCGCCTCGCTGGGATCGTTCATGGTGTATGCCAACTCGGAAAAGTTTTGCGCCACATCCTGCCATGAGATGGAGAGTACCGTCGCCGTAGAGTTCAAGGGAACGATCCATGACAGGAATCGCAGCGGCGTGCGTGCTGCCTGCAATGACTGCCACGTGCCGCACGAATACATTCCCAATTACCTGGCCAAACTGGGAATATTTTCCGACCTCTGGGGTCACTACATCACCCACTCGATCGACACCAAGGAGAAATTCGAAGCCAAGCGCTACGAACTGGCCAAGCGGGTCTGGGTCTACATGAAGGACAACGATTCGCGTGAGTGCCGGCACTGCCACACCACCGCCAAGATGGATCCGGAAAAGCAGTCCGAGAAGGCGCAAAAGCGCCACGAAAAGGGCCGCGTCGAAGGCCTCACCTGCATCGACTGCCATTTCGCGATTTCTCACTCAGAGCCCGATGGTCCCGGTCCGCAGGAACTGAACGCTGCGGCCAAGGCCGCAGTGGAAGCAGCAAAGCCGGCTGCCGAGCCGGCGAAGAAGTGAGTCTGTGGTCGGACGGGGACTGCGGCCTGTGAGGCAAGCCGTTTCTCCTTCAGGACTGCAGTGCCAACAATGAAACGAAAGGACTTATCGTGCTAATAGACTGCTACGAATGCAAAGCCAAGGTAAGCGACACGGCAGCCAGTTGCCCGCATTGCGGCGCTTTGCCCGTTGATTCAGACAAGTCCCTGTCGGTGAACGTGTCCGACCTGGACATGAAGTTCAGCACGATATTCTGGTTTCTCATCAAGGCGTCCGTGGCCGCCGTTCCAGCGGTCGTGGTGCTGTACACCGCCTCGACGGTGATCGGTGGCGTGTTGACGCCGCTGCTGCACTTATAGCCCGGATCGACCGCATTCGGATTCTCTTGGGCAGAGTCCGATCGACGCAGCCTCAGTGGCTGCGTCCGTCTTTGTAGCTGCCGGTATTCTTGCGCTGCAACGACGTCGCCTGCGCCAAGCGGCTCATGGCCTGACCGACGTGGGCGTGGGTGATGGCCAGGCCCAGTGCATCAGCCGCGTCGGTGCCAGGCAGTCCGGGCAGGCGCAGCAATCGCATCACCATCTCCTGCACCTGTGACTTGGCGGCGCGCCCATGGCCGACCACGGCTTTTTTCATCTGCAGTGCGGTGTACTCGGCCACGCCCAGTTGGCGCGACACCAGGGCCGTGATGCAGGCGCCACGCGCCTGTCCCAGCAGCAGCGTGGACTGGGGATTGACGTTGACAAAAATGATTTCGACGGCGGCGTGGTCGGGCTGGTAGCGCTCCACCACTTCGCGAATACCGTCGAACAGCACGCCCAGGCGTCCCGGCAGATCGGCCGTGTCCAGATGCAGGGTGCTGATGGTGCCGCTGGCGACGTAGCTCAGCGCTGAACCCTGCACGTCGAGCACGCCAAAGCCGGTGGTGCGCAGGCCGGGGTCGATGCCCAATATACGCATAGTCAGTTGAGGACCGAGCAAAGTTCGCTTCGCGTAACTCTTGGTCCGTCCCGCAAGTTTTCAGGCATATCGCTTGCTTTTCAGGTTGTTCTTGATCGCTTCCAGGCGCGGCTGCAGCGTGCCGCCACCGATGCGCAGTGCCACGCCGGTGGCCAGGATGTCGATCACCAGCAGGTGCAGCAGGCGCGACACCATGGGGCTGTAGCGGTCGAAGCCTTCGGGGTGGTCGGCCGCCAGGTGGATGTGGCCGGCACCGGCCAAAGGGGTTCCGCTGGCGGTGATCACAATGGTAGTCGCGCCGTTTCTGCGCGCAATGTCGCAGGCGTCCATCAGGTCGCGCGTGCGGCCCGAATTGGAGACGATCAGAACGCAGTCGCCCGGGCCCAGCATGGACGCGCTCATGACGTGCATGTGGCCGTCGCTGTAGGCGATGGCGTTCACGCCCAGGCGAAAGAACTTGTGCTGTGCGTCCTGCGCCACGATGCCGGAGTTGCCTGCGCCCCAGAACTCGATGCGTCGCCCCGTCTGGTAGGTGGCGGCGAGTGTCTCCACGGCCTTTTCCATGGCCAGGGGGCGCGCGTCGTTGCGGTATTTCAGGAACGCCGCCACGGTGTTGTCGATCACCTTGACCATGACGTCGCTGATCTTGTCGTCGGCGTCCACGCTGCGGTGGATGAAGGGCACGCCCTCGCTCACGTTGCCCGCGAGCTTGAGTTTGAAATCGGAGAGTCCGTCGTAGCCCATGCTGCGGCAAAAGCGCACCACCGTGGGCTTGCTCACATGCGCCCGGTCCGACAGGATGCTCACCGGCAGGTTGGCAAAGGCCCGCGGGTCGGCCAGCACCAAGGCGCCGACGCGCTGCTCGGCCGGAGCCAACGAAGGCAGCGAGGCCTTGATGCGTTCCAACATCAATTTTCCTCGGACCAGCAGTAGCCGTCGCGCGCAATCATGGCGCTGGAGGCGCTCGGGCCCCAGGTGCCGGCGGCGTAGGGGCGCGGGCCCTGGGCGTCGTTCTTCCAATGGTCCAGAATGGGCTCGACCCAGCGCCAAGCTTCTTCCTGCTCGTCGCTGCGCACGAACAGGTTCAAGCGGCCATCGATCACGTCCAGCAGCAAACGCTCGTAAGCACCCACGCGGCCGCCGCCAAAGCGTTTGTCGAAGTCCAGATCGAGCTGCACCGGGCTCAAGGCCTGTTGTTGGCGCCGGTTGCTCGTGCCCTGAGCGAGCAAATGCAGTTCCAGTCCGTCCTTGGGTTGCAGGTTGATCACCAGGCTGTTGGAGGCGCCGATTTGCGAGTTGAAGATGGCGTGCGGCGTGGGGCGAAAGTTCACCACGATGCGCGCGTCGCGTCCCGCCAGGCGCTTGCCGGTGCGGATGTAGAACGGCACGCCGGCCCAGCGCCAATTGGAAATCTCGGTGCGCAGGGCCACAAAGGTCTCGGTGTGGCTCTCCGGATTCACGCCCAGCTCTTCGCGGTAGCCTGGCACGGCCGCGCCCAGGATGTTGCCGGCGGTGTACTGGCCGCGGATCACGTCCTGACCGAGCGACTCGGCGGTCCAGGGCTTGAGCGACCTGAGCACCTTGAGCTTCTCATCGCGGATGGCGTCGGCGTGCGCATTGATGGGCGGCTCCATGCCGATGGCACACAGCAGTTGCAGCGCGTGGTTTTGCACCATGTCGCGCAGCGCGCCGGTGGTCTCGTAAAAAGCGCCACGGGATTCCACGCCGAGCTCTTCGGCAATGGTGATCTGGATGTTGGCGATGTGTTCGCGCCGCCACAGCGGCTCGAACAAGGCGTTGCCAAAGCGCAGCGCGAACAGGTTTTGCACCGCCGGTTTGCCCAGGTAATGGTCGATGCGAAACACCTGCTTCTCGCCAAACACCTTGCACACGGTCTGGTTGATGGCACGGTTCGAGGCGAGGTTGTGGCCCAGCGGTTTCTCCAGCACGATGCGTGTCTTGGCCGTGTTCAAACCGGCGGCGCCCAACTGCTCGCACACCACGGTGAAGAGCGAGGGCGCGGTGGCCACGTACATCACCACGGTGTCGGCATTGCGCGCGTGCAAGCTCGCGGCCAGCGCCGCGTAGTCATCCGGCTTGGACAGGTCCATGCGGACAAACTCGATCAGCTGCGCAAAGCGCGTGAATTCCTCTTCCGACGGGCGCTTGGCCAGATCGACGTTGTTGAAGCGCTCGTGCATCAGGCTGCGGTACTGCTCGTGGCTCAGCTTGTCGCGGCCCACGCCGATGATGCGTCCGCCCTCGGGCAGGGTGCCATGGCGAAACGCCTGGAACAGGGCCGGCATCAGCTTGCGCCATGCCAGGTCACCGGTGCCGCCGAACAAAACAAGGTCAAAGCTCATGCGAGTTACATCAAATGAAAACCGTACTGTAACTTAGTTTCATGCCGAGCCGAGAGCCGAGCTCGATCGGACCTGCAAAAATGCACCGCGCTGCGCGCCCGGGGCTGGGCTTTCCCCAAGACTTCCACGCGGCGCCAGCCGCTAAACTGGCCGGGTAATCGAATTACTTGGAAATACCATGAAGAAACACGTGCTTGCCGCGACTCTGGCGGCGGCGTCCGCGCTTGCATCGGCGCAAGGGCAGGTCAACATCATCTGTTCGGTGCAGGCCGAATGGTGCAACATGATCGGCACGGTTTACGCCCGCACCACCGGCACCAAGGTGAATCTGAGCATGAAGGGCTCGGGTGAAGCGCTGGCGCAACTGGTCGCTGAGCGGGAAAATCCCAAGACCGACGTCTGGTTCGGCGGCACCGGCGACCCGCATCTGCAGGCCGCCGAGCAGGGCCTGTCGCTGGAGTACAAGTCGCCCGCGCTGGGCCAGTTGCAGCCCTGGTCGCAACAGCAGGCGCAGCAGTCGGGCTACCGGACCGTGGGCATCTACTCCGGTCCGCTGGGCTTTGGCTACAACACCGAACTGCTGGCGAAGAAGAAGATCCCGGCGCCCAAGAGCTGGGCCGATTTGTTGAAGCCGATCTACCTGGGGGACATCCAAGTCGCCAATCCCGCCGCCAGCGGCACCGCCTACACCATGGTGGCGACGCTGGTGCAATTGATGGGCGAGGACAAGGCCTTTGAGTACCTCAAAGCGCTGCACAAAAACGTGAGTCAGTACACGCGCTCCGGCACCGGTCCGATCAAGGCCGTGGCACGTGGCGAAACGGCCGTGTCGATCAGCTTTGTGCACGACGGTCCGGGCGAGAAGATGAACGGCTTTGCGGTGGAGACGGTCACGCCGCTGGAGGGCACCGGCGCCGAGATCGGTTCCATGAGCCTGATCAAGGGCGCGCGCAACCTGGAAGCGGCGAAGAAGTTCTACGAGTGGGCGCTGACACCGGCGGCGCAGGAGATGGCGGCGGCGGCCAAGCAGTTTCAGCTGCCTTCGAACAAGGCGGCCAAGGTGGACCCGCGCGTTCCCGACTTCAAGAAGATCAAGTTCATCAACTACGACTACGCCAAGTACGGCGCCAGCACCGAGCGCCGCCGCCTGATTGCCAAGTGGGAGAAGGAAGTCAATTCCTTGCCGCATTGATGAGCTGGCTGCGTTGAGCGACTTGCGATGAAAGGCCATCCCAACCGGTCCATCGCCTTCTGCCTTGTGCTGGGCGCCGCGTCGTTCCTGTTCCTGCCCTGGTACGCCATCCAGGATGGCGCCTGGTACCTGGTGCTGCCACAGGTCTGGGGTGGACCCGAGAGCGCCAACGGCGTCATGCAGGCCAGCTTGTACGGTCGCGGCTGGCTCTGGTGCGGCGTCGCGGGCTTGGCGCTGGCGAGTGTGGCGCTGCTGCGGGCGCCGGGCAAAGCGCAGGGCCGTTGGCTGGTCGGCGGCGGATGCGTGGGTGGCGCCGGGCTGCTGCTGGGTGCCTTCCTGATTGGCGCGCGCGGCTGGAGCTTTGCCTTGCTCAAGCGCGCGTTCGGTGAGTTGAGCGTGAATCAATTTGGACTGGGCATCGGCGGCTTTCTCGCCATCACCTCGCTGTGCTTGTTGTTCGCGTTTGGGTTGGCGCGGCGCGGCCGCTTCAGGGGCGACCTGTTCATTGCCGGCAGCGTGGTGGGCTGCGCTTTCCTGCTGCTGCTGTTCATCGCCTACCCGGTGGGCAAGGCGCTCGGCAGCGCGTTGTTCTCGGAACAGGGGTTGTGGTCGCTCAGCGCGCTGAGTGAACGCGTGGCAACGCCGCGCATCTGGAGCCTGAGCTGCCTGGGCGGCGGCCAGCGCTGCGGCGTGGCCTGGAATACGCTGTTCCTGGGCCTGCTGTCGGCCACGGGAACGACCGTACTGGGGACGATGATGGCGCTGATGGCCGAGCGCGGCGAACGGCGCTGGCAGGGCGCGCTCAAGGCGCTGGCGATGTTGCCCATCATCACGCCGCCCTTCGTCGTCGGACTGGGACTGATCCTGTTGCTGGGTCGCGCCGGCGTGGTGAACCAGTGGCTGGAGTACGCCTTTGGCATCGAGCCCACGCGCTGGTTCTACGGCCTTTTTGGCGTCTGGGTGGCGCAGCTGTTTGCCTTCACGCCCATCGCTTTCATGATCATGCGCGGCGTGGTCCAGGGTGTGTCACCCAGTCTGGAAGAGGCCGCGCTGACACTGCGTGCCGATCCACAGCGCACTTTTTTCAGCATCAGCTTGCCGCTGTTGAAACCCGGTCTGGCCAACGCCTTCCTGGTGGGCTTCATTGAGAGCATGGCCGACTTTGGCAACCCCATCATCGTGGGCGCGCAGTTCTCCGTGCTGTCCACCGAAATTTTCTTTGCCATCGTGGGCGCGCAAAACGACCAGGGCATGGCGGCCGCGCTGGCCTGGATCCTGACGCTGTTTGCGCTGGGCGCCTTTGCCCTGCAGCGCGGCATGCTGGGCAAACAGAACTACACCACGGTCAGCGGCAAGGGCGACTCGGGCCTGCCCATGGCCTTGCCGCGCAAGGTGCGAAGCGTGGTGCACGCGGTGGCGCTGCCCTGGCTGGCGTTCACGCTGGTGGTCTACCTGTTCGCCTTCGCCGGTGGCTTTGTGCAGACCTGGGGACGAGACTACACACCGACCTTGACGCACTTCCATGCCGCCTTTGCGCTGGAGTGGGGGCCGTTCGGCGTGGTCTGGGCCGGCAGCGCCTGGAACTCGCTGTTCACCACGCTCAAGCTGGCGGCGGGTGCAGCACCGGTGACAGCGGGTTTGGGTTTGCTCATCGCCTGGCTGCTGGCGCGCACCGAGTTCAAAGGGCAAGGCCTGTTCGAGTTCGCTGCGCTGTTGGCCTTTGCCGTTCCTGGGACGGTGCTGGGCGTGAGCTACATCCTGGCCTTCAACGTGCCGCCGTTCGAACTCACCGGCACCTCGCTCATCATCATGTTGTGCTTCATGTTCCGCAACCTGCCGGTGGGCGTGCGCGCCGGCACGGCCGCCTTCAAACAGCTGGACCGCTCCCTGGACGAAGCCTCGCTGATGCTGCGCGCCTCCACCGTGCAGACGCTGGTGCATGTGGTCCTGCCCCTGCTCAAGCCCGCCCTGGTGGCCGCGCTGGTGTACAGCTTTGTGCGCGCCATGACGACGGTGAGCGCGGTGATCTTCCTGGTGACGGCCGAGAACGAACTGGCCACCACCTACATCATCGGGCGCGTGGGCAATGGCGACTATGGCGTGGCGCTGGCGTATTGCACGGTGCTGATCGTGCTGATGTCGGCGGCGGTGGCGCTGATTCAGTTCCTGGTGGGCGAACGCAAGCTGGGGCGACGTGCGCCTGCGTTCACCCGCGCCGCCACTCCGACGCAATGAGAGATCACGCTATGCATCACGGCATTGAATTCAGAAACATCAGCAAGCGCTATGGTACGCACGCGCAGGCGCCCTTGGTGGTGCAGGACATCAGCTTCGAGGTGCCGCCGGGCACGCTCACCACCATCCTGGGTCCCTCGGGCTGTGGCAAGACCACGACGCTGCGCATGCTCGCGGGACTGGAGTCACCGACCTCGGGCCAGATCTTCATCGACGGGCGCGACGTCACGACGCTGGGCCCCTGCGAGCGCAATCTGAGCATGATGTTTCAGAGCTATGCGCTGTTTCCCCACATGGATGTGCTCGCCAACGTGGGCTACGGCTTGAAGATGAGCGGCGTGGCCAAGGACGAAACGCGCCGGCGTGCGCAGGAGGTACTGCGTTCGGTCGGTCTGGTGGGGTTTGACGCTCGCCTGCCCAGCGAGCTCTCTGGTGGTCAGCAGCAACGCGTGGCGCTGGCGCGCGCACTGGTGCTGGAGCCCGCCGTGCTGTTGTTCGATGAGCCCTTGAGCAACCTGGATGCGCGCCTGCGGCGCGAGATGCGCGAGGAGATCCGCAGCCTGCAGCAGCGCCTGCAACTCACGGTCGCCTACGTCACGCACGATCAGAGCGAGGCACTGGCGGTGAGCGACCACATCATCGTGATGCAGGAGGGTCGCATCGCGCAGCGCGGCACGCCGCAAGAACTGTACGAGCGTCCTGGGAGCGAATTTGTCGCAGGCTTCATGGGCGAGGCCCTGCTGTTCGATGCCACAGCGCAAGAAGATGGCAGCGTCGCGCTGGGGCCATTGGCGCTGCAGCCGGCCATTCGCGTCAGGCCCGGCGCCGTGAAGGTGGCGGTGCGGCCCGAGGCCTGGCTGATCCATCGCGACGGTGCCGGTCTTGCGGCCAAGCTGGTGAAGTCGGCCTATCTTGGCAGCGTGTACGAGTACAGCTTCGACACCGAATTGGGTCGCGTGCTGGTGGTGTCGCCGGACGTGAGCGAGCGGCTCCACGGGGGCCAAGCGGTGGGCCTGAGTCTGGCGGGGCACGGCGTCTCGGTCGTACCCGCGCGGTAACTTTTTGCGTCTGTGCCCTGGATAATCGCGCCTTGAACACCGACAGTCTCCTCCATTTCATACCCCTATCGAAAACCCCATGACCCAACTCGCCCCACGCCTTCGCTGTGATCAAACGCCCGCCTGGGCCGCATTGCAAGCCCAATTCGACGGCGCCGGCCAGCGCTTCGATTTGCGCGCCGCCTTCGCTGCAGAACCGCAGCGCTTCGCCACGTTCAGCCAGAGCGCGCCCTACCTGTTTGCCGACCTGTCGAAGAACCTGATCGACGCGGCCACGCAGCAATTGCTGTTCGAGCTGGCGCGTGGGTGCGGTGTTGAACCGCACCGCGACGCCATGTTCGCCGGCGAAAAGATCAATCACACCGAGCAGCGCGCGGTCATGCACTGGCTGTTGCGCAGCCCCGCTGTGGGCGCAGGAAAACCGCTGGCCACTGAATCGCAGCAGGTGCACAGCACGCTGGACAAGATGCTGGCTTACGCCGAGCAGGTGCGCAGCGACGCGGCCATCACCGACGTCGTGAACATCGGCATTGGCGGCTCGGACCTCGGGCCGCAGATGGCGGTGCTGGCGCTCGATGCTTTCGCCACGCCGGCCAAGCGGGTGCACTTTGTCTCGAATGTGGACGGGCACGAATTGGCCCGCGTGCTGGCGCAGGTGCGCCCGCAGAGCACGTTGTTCCTGATCGCGTCCAAGACCTTCACCACGATCGAGACCATGACGAATGCGCGCTCGGCCAAGCAGTGGTTCGAGACCCAGGGCGGCACCGACATCGCGCGCCATTTCGCCGCGCTCACGACCAACGTCACGGCGGCAAACGAGTTCGGCATTGACACCACCTTTGGCTTCTGGGACTGGGTGGGCGGGCGCTATTCCATGTGGTCGGCCATTGGCTTGCCCATCGCCATCGCCATTGGCGCGACTGGCTTTCGCGATTTCCTCGCCGGTGCGCACGCCATGGACGAGCATTTCCGCAGCACCGCGTTGGAGCACAACCTGCCCGTGCGTCTGGCGCTGCTGGACCTCTGGTACCGCAACTTTCACGGCTTCACCAGCCGTTCCATCGCGCCCTACCACAGCGCGCTGCGCCGGGTTCCGGCCTACCTGCAGCAACTCGAAATGGAGAGCAACGGCAAGCGCGTCGATGGTGCCGGCCAGACTCTGCCGTTTGGCACGTCGCCGGTGCTGTGGGGCGAGCCCGGAACCAACGGCCAGCACGCCTATTTTCAGATGCTGCACCAGGGCACGGACGTGGTGCCGCTGGAGTTTGTGGCGGTGAAGAAGGCGCGGCACGATCTTCCCGGCCACCACTCGCAGTTGCTGGCGAACGTGCTGGCGCAGGCGCAGGCGCTGATGCTGGGCCAGGCCGATGCGGGTGGACACCGGCACTTCCCCGGAAACCGACCCAGCAGCTTCTTGCTGCTGGACGATTTGACGCCGGCCAGCCTGGGCGCCCTGATCGCCTTGCAGGAACACCGGGTGTTTGTCAGCGGCGCGCTCTGGGGCATCAACAGCTTCGACCAGTGGGGCGTGGAACTGGGCAAGGTGCTGGCGCGCGACATCGAGCCACGCCTGCACTCGGGCGATGCCAGCGGGCTGGACGGCTCCACGGCGGGCTTGTTGCAGCGACTGCGCAGCGCCGAAATCCCCGAGGCACTGCTTGTGGCCGCCGCGCGGTGCTGAGTCTGCCGCAGGCACGCCTGCTTCAGTTGGCGGCGCAGGGCTTGCTCAGCGCGCCGCCTGCCACGCCAATGGCGCTGCGGCGCTGCAGCGCGCGCATGCAGTTGCTGCAGATCGACACCATCCACGTGGTCGCGCGCAGCCCTTATCTGGTGCTGCATTCGCGCCTGGGGCACGATCCGATGCACTGGCTTGATCTTCATTGTCCAAGGCGCAGGTGTTTGAAACCTGGGCCCACGAAGCCTGCTTTGCACCGATGGCGGATCTGGCCTTGCCGGCGTCGGCTCAGGTGCAACAGAGCTTCATCGAAAAGTCCGTCATGGCCCTGGGCATCACCCAGGCGCGCTGGATCAACGACCACTTCCGCATCAGGCCGCAGCTCAAGGACAGCGACCTGGATGAACTCGCGGCGCGGGGTCGCTTGCTGCGCGTGGCGGTGCAGGGCTGGGCTGGGCTGTTCCGGGCTACGTGCACGCCTCGAACAAGGCCTGGCTCAAACAGGCCATCAGGGACAAGTTGCAGGCCACGCACACGGCGCTGCTGTCGCCCTTTGACCCGCTGGTCCGGGGCCGCGAGCGCGTCAAAGCCATGTTCGATTTCGATTACCGGCTGGAGTGCTACACGCCGCAGGCCAAGCGCCAATACGGCTACTTTGTGCTGCCACTGCAGCCCGGCGTGAAGCTGGACGGGGCCGATCTGCGCGCGGTGGCAACGGCGCTGCAGGCTTGCGCTGACTGGCACGGTACGTCTGAAGTCAGGCCCACGCGAACCTCGCCGTTGGCGCTGCGATCCGCTCTGAGCAGACTTGTTCAGCCCAGGTCGTTCCGATCGTGAAGGCGCGCGCGGGACTGGGCGCTTTTCACCCAGCGCGAGCCGCCGATGATGCCGAGCAGCGCCAGCAAATAGAACGTGAGCTGCAGCCCCGTGGGCTGGCTCTCATAGCCTGCCAGCGCGTGCGCCAGCGTGCCCAGAGCCGAATCCACGCGCAGCCAGTTGGACGTGTCCCATAGCGATTGCCCCCCTGCATTGATGAGCCCGGCCTGGGACAGAGAGCGCGCCAATTGGCTTGCCAGCGAGGCCGCAAGCAGCAAGATCAAGGCGTTGGTCAGCGCAAACATGCGCTTCATCGGAACGCGGGACAGACCCAGGTAGATCAGCAGGCCGATGGCGATCCCCCCCGCTGCCCCGGCCAACGCGCCGGCCACGGTGGCTGCCGGATCTGAGCCCCTGGCATAACCCGCGACGAACAGCACGGCTTCTGCGCCCTCGCGCAGCACCGCCAAGGCGACGACGACCACGAGCGCCCAGGGCCGTTGCTGGCCGCGCCCGAACGAGGCCCCCAGCATGCGGGCGTCGATAGCGGCTTTTTGCCCTTGATTGGACACCCAGACGCAATGCCAGACCAGCATGGTCAGCGCCAGGCTCAGCATGGCGGCGTTCAGCAGGTCCTGGCCAACGCCGTCCGCCAGGGTACTGATGCCCTCGGCACCCCATGCCAGCGCCAGCGCACCGGTCACACCCGCTAAAACGCCGGCTGCAAGGTGGCGACTGCGGCCCACCAAGCCTCGGGTGGCCGCTGCAATGATCCCGACGAAGAGGGCCGCTTCGAGGGTTTCACGAAAGACGATGATGGCAATGCCGAACATGGAATTTACCTTGTGCTGTTGGTGCGGGGCTTATTCGGCGAGCACGCTGCCGTGCGCCGTGGCTTCGTGGTACTCCCCGCGAAAGGCATGGCGGCCCGGCTTGAGTGGACCGATGTAGATCGTGACTTTCGCTCCGGCGGGGACGACCTTTTCACGGTTCAAATCGTGGCTTTCGAATTCTTCCGGCGTGGCGTCCTGGTTATGGACGATCAGGCGCACGCGCTGTCCGGCCGGAACCTTGATTTCAGCCGGTTCGAACCGGTGGTTCTTGATGACGAGCAGCACCTCTGGCTCGGCCGCGAAAGCCTGGCCTGCCATCAAGGCAAGGCCCAGGAAGAGGGTGAAGACGCTGCGCTGAAGTGTTGTCATGTGAGGCGCTTTCAAGTTGGCAAGGAGCGAAGAGTTGGAATTGAGTGTTGATCGTAATACGAATCATTCGCATTGTCAATAGGCCTGCTTAAAGTGGGGCTGCTTAAAGTGGAAGCCATAAAAAAACCCCGCCAGGCTCGCACCGTGCGGGGTTTTGTATTTTTGTCGAGCGCTACAAGACCGCTCGACGCAGCATGACGGTTCAGGGAAGGAAGACCTTTGGCTTGCTGACCTTCTGCTTCGCGTTTCGGGCCTGAAGCCCTCACGCTCGAAAGCCAATACGCTGGTCGATCCCCGGCCAAGCCGGGGCCCCTCGCCCCACGCTTCTTGGCTTTACATGCCCATGCCGCCCATGCCGCCCATGCCACCCATATCGCCGCCGCCCATGCCACCGCCAGCGCCTTCAGCCTTGGGAGCCTCGGCCACCATGCACTCGGTCGTCAGCATCAGGGACGCCACAGAGGCTGCGTTTTGCAGCGCGGTGCGTGTCACCTTGGTGGGGTCCAGGATACCCATTTCGATCATGTCGCCATAGGTGTCGTTGGCGGCGTTGAAGCCGTAGTTACCCGAGCCGGCCAGGACCGCGTTCACCACCACCGAGGCTTCGCCGCCGGCGTTGAACACGATTTCGCGCAGCGGCGCTTCGATCGCCTTGAGCACCAGCTTGATGCCGGCTTCCTGATCCGCGTTGTCGCCCTTGATGGCGCCAGCAGCTTGCTTGGCGCGCAGCAGAGCCACGCCGCCGCCAGCCACGATGCCTTCTTCCACGGCAGCGCGGGTAGCGTGCAGTGCGTCTTCAACGCGGGCCTTCTTTTCCTTCATTTCGACTTCGGTGGCAGCGCCAACCTTGATCACGGCAACGCCGCCAGCCAACTTGGCCACGCGCTCTTGCAGTTTTTCGCGGTCGTAGTCGCTGGTGGCTTCTTCGATCTGCACGCGCACTTGCTTGACGCGGGCTTCGATGTCAGCAGCCGCGCCGGCGCCGTCGATGATGATGGTGTTTTCCTTGCCCACTTCGACGCGCTTGGCCGAACCGAGGTCGGCCAGCGTGACCTTTTCCAGCGTCAGGCCGACTTCTTCAGCGATGACCTTGCCGCCGGTCAGGATGGCGATGTCTTCCAGCATGGCCTTGCGACGGTCGCCAAAGCCAGGCGCCTTGACAGCCACCACCTTCAGGATGCCGCGGATCGTGTTCACGACCAAAGTTGCCAGGGCTTCGCCTTCGACGTCTTCGGAGATGATGAGCAGCGGACGGCCCGACTTGGCGACTTGTTCCAGCGTGGGCAGCAGGTCGCGGATGTTGCTGATCTTCTTGTCGTACAGCAGCACGAACGGGTTGTCCAGCAAAGCGGCTTGCTTTTCGGGGTTGTTGATGAAGTAGGGCGACAGGTAGCCGCGGTCAAACTGCATGCCTTCGACGACGTCGAGTTCGCTGTCCAGCGACTTGCCGTCTTCCACGGTGATCACGCCTTCCTTGCCGACCTTGTCCATCGCGTCAGCGATGATCTTGCCGATGGCTTCGTCGGAGTTGGCCGAGATCGAGCCGACTTGAGCGATTTCCTTCGAGGTGGTGGTGGCTTTGGAGGCCTTCTTCAGCTCGGCGACCAAAGCAGTGACGGCCTTGTCGATGCCGCGCTTGAGGTCCATCGGGTTCATGCCGGCGGCCACGTATTTCATGCCTTCGTGCACGATGGCTTGCGCCAGCACGGTGGCCGTGGTGGTGCCGTCGCCAGCGATGTCAGACGTCTTGGAAGCGACTTCCTTGACCATCTGCGCGCCCATGTTCTGCAACTTGTCCTTGAGTTCGATTTCCTTGGCCACGGACACACCGTCCTTGGTCACGGTGGGGGCGCCAAACGAGCGCTCCAGCACCACATTGCGGCCTTTGGGGCCCAGGGTAACCTTGACGGCGTTGGCCAGGATGTTCACACCCTCGACCATGCGTGCGCGGGCTTCGCCGCCGAAAATGACGTCTTTTGCTGCCATGATGATTTCTCCAGATTCAGTAAAAAATTTATAACCGGGTTGTGGTGAAAGAAAGCGTAGCGAGTCGGATACTTTTGTCTTCGGCCGGCCCGGTGGGCCTTAACCTGGCTTTGCCAGGTTAGCCTGCGACGAAAGTAAATCGCTGCGCGATTTACTTTTCGACAACAGCGAACAAGTCGTCTTCCTTCATGACCAGCAACTCGTCGCCATCGACCTTGACGGTCTGGCCGCTGTACTTGCCGAACAACACGCGGTCGCCGACCTTGACCGACATGGCGCCGAGTTCGCCCTTGTCGTTCTTCTTGCCAGGACCGACGGCGAGCACTTCGCCTTGATCCGGTTTTTCAGCAGCGCTGTCCGGAATGACGATGCCGGAGGCCGTCTTGGTTTCGTTTTCCACACGTTTGACGATCACGCGATCGGCGAGAGGACGTAGTTTCATTGCATCTCCTAAATTAGCACAATGGGTTGATAAATCAAAAAAACACCCACCCCACGGGATGGTGTTCAGGCTCGGATGGGACGCGCAAAGCGGGGTCAATGACCTTGTTAGCACTCAATCCCGTCGAGTGCTAATGATAAGGGCAATTTGCCGTGTTTCAAGTCGAGGCCGGCACTTTTTGACGCCAGCGACGCTCGGCCGCTGCGGGAAAATGGCCGCGCCGTTGGCTCAGCTGCACCAAGGCCGCGGCATCGCCAGCGCGGTCGCACGGGATTCACGAATGCAGGCTACAGTCGCGTGGCGCCGGATCGGGCGGCGTGGTGGCGTCAAAGGCGGGCTTGGATGAAGCCGCCCCTTGTATTGCGCACCGATGCCACCACCTCGCCCAAGTAAGTTCCATACCATTGAAGGGTACACAGATGTTGAAACGATCGATCCTGCAAAGCGCAGGCAAATGGCTCGCCGTCGCCGCCTTGCTCGGCTTCGGCCTGGCCATGGCGCAATCCGAACCCACGCTGACCCAGGTCTACGCCGCAGCCGATGCCGGACGCATGGAACAGGCGCAGACCATGATCCAGCAGGTGTTGGTGGCGCATCCGAACTCGGCCAAGGCGCACTTCGTGCAGGCCGAACTCGCGGCGCGCCAGGGTCAGATGGGTCGCGCCCGTGAAGCGCTGGCGATGGCCGAAAAATTGTCACCCGACGGCAGCTTTGCCAAGCCTGCATCAGTCCAGGCGTTGCGCGCGCAGCTCGCAGCGCGCAGCAATGCGCCCGCCATGGCCCAGAGCGTGCGCCAAGCGCCTCCGGCTTCGCCCTTCCCCTGGGGTCTGGCGTTGGCGATAGGCGGTGGCCTGATCGCCCTGGCGATCGTGATGCTGCGCAAAAAGCCCGAAGCGCAACTCATGCCGCAGCAGCCTTACCCGAATCCGGTTCAGGGCAATGGCAATGGCTTGATGGGCCCACAGGGCTTTGGCATGGGCGGCGGCGCCATGGCCCCGGGCTACGGACAACCCCAGGGCAGCGGACTCGGTGGACGGGTGATGGGTGGCCTGGCCACCGGACTGGCCGTGGGTGCGGGCGTGCTGGCGGCCGAGGCCATCGGCAAGAGCCTGATGGGCGGCCACGAAGGTTCGGCGCGTCCGTTGGACAACAGCAATGGCTACGACCAGCCGTTCGCCGGCAACAACGACATGGGTGGGCAGAATTTTGGCGTCAACGACACCGGTTCCTGGGACGACGCCGGCTCGGTGGCCAGCAGCGGCGACGACGGCGGCGGCTGGGACAGCTGATCTTTTGCGGCGCGCTACGGCGCTGCGAAGTGGCAGGCTGCCCCCTGCCCACAAGACAGGCTTGATCGGTTGCGGACAGGGCTGGGTTGTCCCCTCATGTTTCAGGTGATCTTCACGCTCAGATTGGGCAGGCCGTCGATGTGCATTTCAATCACGTCGCCACGCAGCACCGGGCCGACGTTTTCCGGGGTGCCGGAATAGATGATGTCGCCGGGGAAGAGTTCGTTCGCTTCCGACAACTTGCTGATTTGCTCGGCCACCGACCAGATCATCTGGCTCAGATTGGCGCTTTGCTTGATTTGGCCGTTCACCTTGAGCCAGATCGCGCCTTGCGTGAAATGGCCGGTCAGGGCCACAGGGTGGACCGCACCGATCGGCGCCGAGTGGTCAAAGCTCTTGCCGATTTCCCAGGGCTTCTTCTCGTCGCCCATGGCGCGCTGCAGATCACGCCGCGTCATGTCCAGACCCAGGGTGTAGCCGTACACCAGCTCCAGCGCCTTGGCAACCGGGATGTTGCGCCCACCCTTGTCCAGCACCGCCACCAGTTCGGCTTCGTAGTGGTAGTTCTTCGTCAACGAGGGGTACGGATGATCGGCCACTGTTCCGGCAGGAACGTGCTGAATCGCGTCCGTGGGCTTCTGAAAGAAGAACGGCGGCTCGCGGCTCGGATCCGACCCCATTTCCTTGGCGTGGGCCGCATAGTTGCGGCCGATGCAATAGATGCGTCGCACCGGGAACAGCGCGTCCGAGCCGACGATCGGAATCGTGGTTTGCGCCACGGCAAACGGGGTTCTTGGCGGCTGCTGGGCCACGCCGGGGACGGCGCAGCCGATGAGCGCACCGGTGGAGACCAGAGCCGAGCTCTGGAAGAAGTTGCGTCTGTCCATGGGGTGATTTCCTTTCGGTTTCAATCAAAAGCGCTGCTGAGATCGCCCATCATGCTACGCGCACCCGGCAGGGGTTCCAGGCCGAAGCGGCGCGTGATGAACTTGACGATCGAGGTGGTGTCGCTGAGCGTGCTGTCCACGTAGCCCTTCTTGGCGTAGGGCGAAATGATGATGGCCGGGACCCGGCTGCCCGGGCCCCAGCGGTCGGCCTTGGGCGGCGCCGCGTGGTCCCAGAAGCCGCCGTTCTCGTCGTAGGCGACGATGATGGCCATGTGCTCCCACTGCGGGCTGGCTTGGAGCTGGCGCACCAGCGCGGCGATATGCGCGTCGCCCGACATCACGTCGGTGTAGCCCGGGTGCTGATCCAGGTGGCCTGCTGGCTTGTAAAAAACCACCGCCGGCAACTGTCCTGCGGCGATGTCGCTGTGCAGTTCAGCTTCGTCCTTGAGGTGCGCCGCGCGCTCTTGCTGTCCCTTGGCCGTGCTCGGATCAAAGCGGGCGAAATAGTTGAACGGCTGATGGTGCGGCCGGAAATTGGCCGAGCCCGCCGCCTCGTTGTAGATCACCCTGCGCGGCGCTGCAGGGGACTGCCTGCCGTCGGCCAGTGCCGCCTTCCAGGCGCCGGCGTACCAGGCCCAGCTCACGCCCTTGGCCGAGAGCGTGTCGCCTATCGTTGTTGTGGTCTGTGCGGGCAACACGCTCGAGCGGCCGCTGGCGGCCGCATCCGCCAGCCGCGTGTCGCCGCCGGCGGCGGGCGCCGCGCCGCTGGGCTGGAACGGCGACTGGATGGTGTTGACGGCATAGCTCAGACCGCTGGCGGCGTCCACGGGCGTGAAGCTGGAGTCACGCTGGAACAGGCCATTGGGGCCGCTGCTGAGCGCGCTTGCAACCGGCAGCGTCTTGAACGCCAGTCGGCCAGTAGCCGGGTCGATGACCGAGGTCCGGCTGGCGGGCGCTGTGGCGCTGCTCGGCGTGCAGGCGCAAATCAGCCAGAAGTGATTCAGGAAGGAGCCGCCAAAGGCGCCCATGAAGAAATTGTCGGCCAGCGTGTACTCACGGGCCAGCTTCCACATCGCCATGCTGGAGCCGTCGTAGAAGCCCATGGTCAGGCCACCCGCGTCGGAGAAGGCGGCGAACAGGTTGTTGGCGCCGCCGTTGATCTGCATCTGGTTGTTGTAGAAGCGGTGCGTCAAATCGGGGGTGGCCAGGCTCGGCGCCACACCGGGCAGGCCGCCGGGCTGCGGCGCATCGATGCGAAACGGCTGATTCGGCAGACGTCCTACAAAGGCCCATTGCGGTGCCGAGGCGGCGTCGGCGCTGGACACGGGAGGCAGCCTGGCGAGCACGGTCTTGCCGTCGCGGTCCAATTGCATGCGGCTCTGGGCCGAGGCCTGGGCAATGCCGTTGGCTCCGGGGAACAGTCCGTAGAGGTTGTCGAAGCTGCGGTTCTCGGCGTAGATCACGACCACGGTCTGGATCTTGGCCAGCGTGTTGGCCTGCGCGGGCAGGCAGGCCAGTGCCGTGAGCGCCAACGCCGAGATGGATTTGCCGGTCGGTGTGAGCGGGCGCACGGAGCTATTTTGCAGGAACAAAGGCGCTGCGCAACCAGGTTTCCAGCAGCAGCTTTTCGTAACGCAGTGGGTCGCCCTCGGCGTAGTGGTTGATGCGGCTCAGGTAGGCGGTGTCGCGCAGGGTGACTTCCTGCAGGGCGGTGCTGGTGCCCGGCGCGGCGAGGCGCCAACGCAGCGTGATGCGCGGCCCGGTGACGTCGCGCAGCACGCGCAAGGGCTGGGTCTGCGGCGGGTATTCGATGCTTCCTGCCAGATCGAGGTCGGTCACTTCGATCTCCAGCCTTTGAGCGTCGCCGAGGTATTTCTGCCCCAGCGTTTGCAGGTGCTGGCGCAGCGTGGCGAACAGGCTTTCCTCGGTCAGCGAGTTGCTCTTGATGTCGGTGAATTTTGCCGGTTCGATGAATCGAACCTCGACCTCAGCGGCGGCCTGCGCCGAGAGGGCGGCGAGCGCAAGCATGAACCCGGGAAGCAGAGTTGAGAGACGTGGCTGCATGAGCATCTCCTGAAAAAGTTTCTCGTTGGAGGCCTTGCAGCGGCGACAAGTTCCGGCGCTGCCGGGCTCAGCTTGGAAGCTTGAAGAGATGCGCCAGCTCGCGGTCGACCAGGCTGGCGTCGCCCAGATTCAACTGCACCAGTCGGCGCAGATTGGTCAGGCTGTCCACGTCGATGTGCTGGCATTCCAGGCCGATGCGCGGACCGTCCAGGTGCGCCACCACGGTCTTCATCAGGATCTTTTCGCCATCCGAGTTCAGCGGCAGCACCAGGCTGCACACGTCGCCCAGCGCCACCGGAAAGTCTTGCAGCGCCTCCACCAGCGCGCCCTTGAGTGCCAGGTCCAACAGGTGCACCGTCTGCATGCCGCCGCTCAGGTGCAGGCGTGCGTCGGTATGGAAGGCGATGCGCGAGAAGTGGCGCCTCAGGTCGGTGGGGTGCGCGGGGTTCATGGCGCTTCGGGCAAAGCCACTTTGTTGTCGACGCTGAACTGGTAGTCGTGAAAGATGTGCTCGGCGCTCAGCGTCGGGTAGCTTCCGTCGGCCGCGCGCCGGGTCGTGTCCTTCAAGCGGTAGGTGCTGCTGCCGCAGGTCCAGCAGTTGTAGTTGCGCATGTGCGTGCACAAACAGGTCTTGTCCAACACCGAGATGTTCTTGCCGTCGGGGTGCAGCGCGATCTCCCGGTTGTAGGCCGTGATGTAGGCGCAGTTGCCGGCACCGTCGAGCAAGTAGCCGTAGGCCTCGCAGTTGGGTCGGATGCCCGAGCCGATGGCGGGGGTGTTGCGCAGCATGCGCATGGGGTAGCCAGTGGGCGAAACCGTGTTCACGATGATGTCTTCTTCGCTCGCCTTGAAGTACTCCTGCTTGACCTTGTCGGGCAGTCCGCATTCATTCGCGACGGTGAAGCGCGTGGCCACCTGCACGGCGGCGGCGCCATGCTCCAGAAACGACACCGCGTCGCTGCCGGTGAAGATGCCGCCAGCGGCAATGAGCGGAATATCGAGCTGTTCGGTCTTCAGGAACTGCGCCACTTCGGCCACGATGGTGGCCAGGTCGTACTGCGCCCAATCCAGGCCAAAGCCCAGGTGGCCTCCGGCCAAGGGGCCTTCGATCACGACGAAGTCGGGCAGACGATCCAGGCGCGCGGTCTTGCGCAGGAACAGTTGCAGCGCGCGCACCGAGGACACGATGATGCCCAGCTTGGCGTCGCGAAAACGCGCGTGCTCGGCCATCAGACCGAAGGATCCCAGGTGCAGGCCCGCGCTCAGCGTGATGCCGTCGATGCCGGCGTCCAGCGCCGAATTCAGCCGCACCTGCAAGGTGTCGCGCGGCGAGTTCATGGTGAGCTTTTCCATGCAGTTGACGAACACCATGCCGTCGCCGCGTTTCGCCTCCATGGTGCGGCCCACGTGCAGCTTCGTGGCTTCGGCCAGATGCCCCAGGTCGAACTGCACGCTGGACTTGTCCGAGTTGTCGATGTTGGCCTTGTAGAAGCGGGTCTTGGTCTTGACGTAGGAGGTGTCAAAGCGACGGTCCGAAACGTCGTGGATCAGCGCGTCCGAAATGTGACCGATGCCGCCCAGGCGCGCCGCCTCCAGTGCCAACTCGGCGGTGGAGATGTCCACCCCCATGCCGCCGATGATGATGGGCACTAGCTCCTTGTTGCCGAATTTCAGGCGGAAATCATCAACTCGTTTCATCTAAGTCCTTGTCTTGGCTATCTTTCATGCCTCGGCCGCGCAGCGCTCTGAGCCTTGAAAGGCGATTCTTATTGTCAGCGGCGAGAGCGGCGTAGCCGATGCTCAGCGGGCGCACGAAGCGTCCGACCGAGGGACATTTTCGCACCATCCATTGGACTTATTCACAGCAGGGGCAGGATTTTCGACTTCAGCGACCCCAGGGGAGCGCCTCGGGCAAGCGCCCCGATTCATGCCAGCGCGGGCTTTCGGGTGGCTGCGCCGCATGCCAGGGGCGGCGCCGGGCGGCGTGCAATGGCCTTCGCTGCCGGCCCCGCTCCCGCCTGCACGATGCGTTATCCTTGGCCATCTGCTGCGCCTTTGCGCTGCACGACCTTGAACATGTCTGTCGTCTTTTGAATGCCTTTCACTTTCGATCGCTCAAGACGCGCGTGACCCTGTTCACGCTGCTCATCTTTCTGATCGGCATGTGGTCGCTGGCGCTGTACGCCAGCGAGCTGCTGCGGGAGAATTTTCAACTCCTGCTGGCTGAGCAGCAACGCGCCACCCTGACCCTGATCTCGGAAGAAATGGACCAGGAACTCAGTGACCGCGTGCGCGCGCTCGAAGTGGTCGCCAAGGGCATCGGTCCGGCCACGCTGGCCGATGCCTCGGCCATGCAATCGCTGTTGGAGCGGCAGACGATCTTCCTTGGGCTGTTCAACGGCGGAACCTTCGTCACCGATGCGCAAGGCACGGCCACGGCCTCGACGCCGCGCTCGGTGCCACGCGTGGGCGTGAATTACATCGCGCTGCGTCATGTCGCCAGCGCACTGCAGCAGGGCCGGTCCGGCATCAGCAGCCGGGTGCTGGGCAAGGTGTTGCAGGTGCCGCTGGTTTCCATGGTGGCACCGATTCGCGATGCACAGGGAAAGGTCGTCGGCTCGCTGGTGGGTGTGATCCGTCTGGGAGAAGCGAATTTTCTGGATCGAATTTCCAAGTTTCCTCCGGGCAAGACCGGCAGCTATGCACTGATCGCACCGCAGGAGCGCGTGGTGGTGGCGTCCACGGACAAATCCGCAGCCCGGCAAAGCCTGCCCGCGCTCGGGGTGAACGCCGGTCTGGACCGCATCCTCCAAGGCTTTGAGGGCTCGTCCGTGCACACCAATGCCCAGGGCGTGAGGGTGCTGCTGTCGGCCAAGGGGCTCTCGACCGGGGGCTGGGTCATGGCTGCGGAACTGCCGACCGAGGAGGCGTTCGCCCCGATTCTGGCGATGCAGCAGCGTCTGTTGCTGGCCACGGCCAGTCTCACGCTGTTGTCCGGCCTGCTCACCTGGTGGATGCTGCGGCGCCAACTCTCGCCCATGTTGGCGACGGCGAAACAGTTGAGCGCCATGTCGAACGAGCAACTGCCGTTGCGGCCCTTGGCGGTGACGCGTGACGATGAAGTGGGGCAACTGATCCGCGGCTTCAACCAGTTGCTGGCCTTCCTCGGGCAACAAGAGGCTGCATTGAAGGACAGCGAGGAGCGCTTTCGCACGCTCACCGAGTGGATGCCCGAAGCCATCGCGGTGCACCGCGATGGCAAGTTGCTCTACGTCAATCCGGCGGCCATCAAGCTGTTGGGCGCAAGCTGCGCGCAGCAGATCGTGGGCAAACCTATTCTCGAGTTCGTCCACCCCGAGTTTCGCCGACTGGTCATGACGCGGGTGCAATCAAGCCAGGATCTGGGCGCGAGGCTGCCGGCGTTGGAGGAGAAATTTCTCAAGCTCGACGGCTCCACCATCGACGTGCTGGTGACCGGCATCGTCATCAGCTACGACGGTCAAAGGGCCAGCCAGTTGGTGATTCGCGACATCACCGAAAGCCTGCGAGCGCAAGCGCAGATGCGCAAGTTGTCGCGCATCATCGAGCAAGCCCCGATGAGCATCGTCATCACCGACCTGGCGGGCCGCATCGAATACGTCAACCCCTGGGTGAGCCGCGTCACAGGCTACAGCGCGCAGGAAATCCTGGGCAAGAATCCGCGCGTCCTGCAGTCGGGCCTGACACCGCCGGGCGTGCATCAGGACCTCTGGAAGACGCTCAGCGCCAGAGGCGTGTGGCGCGGCGAGTTTCACAATCAAAAGAAGACCGGTGAGGTGTTTGTCGAGCAGGCGGTGGTGGCGCCCGTGCTCAGCGCCGACGGTCTGGTCACGCACTATGTCGCGCTCAAGGAAGACATCACCGAGCGCAAGCGAAACGAGGCCTCGTTGCGCGAGCACGCCGAACAGTTGCGCGCGCTGTCTCGGCGCGTGTTGGAAGTGCAGGAGGCCGAGCGCCGGCGCTTGGCGGTCGAATTGCACGATGAATTGGGCCAGTTGCTCACCGCCATCAAGATCAACCTGCAGTCCAATGAACGCTTCCGCAGCCAGGCTCCGGACGAGCTCAATGTGGAGAACATTCGTATCGTCGAAGACGCACTGCAGCAGGTGCGCCGTCTGGCGCTGGCGCTGCGACCGTCGATGCTGGACGATCTGGGTCTGGCGCCGGCGCTGCGCTGGATGGCTGGGCAGAACGCGCAGCGCGGCGGTTTCACGACCGAGCTCTACACCGATCGACTGCACGACCGGCTCGCGCCCGATATCGAGATCGCCTGCTTTCGCATCGTGCAGGAGGCGCTCACGAACATCGCCCGTCACGCTCGCGCCAGCCAGGTGCACATCAGTTTGCTGGACGAGGGCGCGCTGCTGGTGCTGGTGGTGAAGGACGATGGCTGCGGCTTTGACGTGGCGGCGATGAAGGCCGGCGCCCTGGCCGGGGGCAGCATTGGCGTGCTGGGAATGCAGGAGCGCGCCGCGCTCATCGGTGGACAGCTCGAGATTGAGTCCAGTCCAGGCCACGGCAGCACGCTGCGCATGCAGTGCCCGATGCGCTTGCGCGCAGACGCCCCATGACGCGCGTGCTGCTGGCCGACGACCATGTCCTGGTGCGCGCCGGGCTGCGCAAGCTGCTCGAGTCGATTCCGGGTTTTGAGGTGCTGGGCGAGGCCAATGACGGCCTGGCCTTGCTCGCGCTGGTGCAGCAATATGAGCCCGACCTGGTGCTGATGGACATCGGCATGCCCGGGCTCAACGGCATCGACGCCACGGCGCGCGTGATGAAAGACTGGCCGCGCACGCGCGTCGTCATCCTGTCGATGCACCAGAGCGAGGAGTATGTGCGCCAGGCGCTGCGCCATGGAGCGGCGGCCTACCTGTTGAAGGATGCGGCGCCGCTGGAACTGGAGCAGGCGCTGGCGGCCGTGTTGCGCGGTGAGACCTATCTCAGCCCCGCAGTCTCCAGGGGCGTGCTGAGCGACTACGTGAATCGCTTGCGCAAGGACGAGCAGCCCGGCGACGCGCTCACGCCGCGCCAGCGCGAGGTGCTCAGGCTCATCGCCGGGGGCTTGAGCACCAAGGAGATCGCCCGCAGCCTGAACCTTTCGGTGAAGACGGTGGACACCCATCGCAGCCAGATGATGAAGCAGCTCGACATCCACGAGGTGGCGGGCCTGGTGCGCTATGCCATGCGCGTCGGACTGATCTCCTCCGACAACTGAGTCGCCAGCCGCCAGCCGCCAGCGGCTGGCGCTGAACTCAGGTATTTCCCCGCGCCAACTCAGGTATCCGCCCGATTTCCCTAGCGGCCGACGCGCCCTAGAGTCGGTGCCATGGCGCTGAACATTCTGCTGGTGGACGACAACAAGACCTTTCTGGTGGCGGTGAGGCAGTTTCTCAACCGCCTGAGCTCGGCCCAGGTCGTGGCCGAAGCCTACGACGGGCGGGACGCGCTGGACAAGGCCGCAGCGTTGGCGCCCGACCTG
Organism: uncultured beta proteobacterium; assembly: GCA_903844215.1. Classification (GTDB taxonomy): domain Bacteria; phylum Pseudomonadota; class Gammaproteobacteria; order Burkholderiales; family Burkholderiaceae_C; genus CAIKVZ01. The sequence continues at coordinate 91,518 of CAIMSP010000153.1, forward strand.
ATGCTGCTGGATGTGGCCATGCCGCAGATGAACGGCCTGGACGTGGCGCGCACGATGCAGTCCTGGGCCCAGGCGCCGGCCATCATTTTCCTGTCCATGCACGACAGCAGCGGCTACCGCGAGGCGGCCGCTGAGTTGGGTGCCAGGGGCTTTGTCAGCAAGGCCGACTTCGTCGTCGGACTGCTTCCCATGATCGAAAAACTCGTCGCCGAAAAAAGCGCCGTGGAGCGGCTGCGGTGCTGAACTCGCTGCGCCAACCCAGCGCCACCGTGCTGCAACCGCTGGCATTGGGACTGGTGGCGGCCGGCGCCATCCTGGCGCTCGGTGGCTGGGGCTGGATCCCCTGCGTGCTGGCCGCGCTGCTGGCTGCGGCCGGGCTGGCACTGGGTTGGCGCAGCGCCGCGCAACAACGCCTCATGCAGGCGAGGATCGCGGACTACCTCGGCGCGCAGCAGGAGTTTGGCGCCCAGGTGGCACCGGTCTGGAGCGCGCACATCGAATCCTCGCGCGAGCAGATGGAGAGCGCCATCTCCAGCCTGTCCGAGCGCTTTGGCGGCATCGTGGACAAACTCGACGAGGCCGTGCATACCGCCAGTCTGGAAACCGACACCGTGGAAGACGCCGACCAGGGCCTGGTGGCGGTACTCAAGCGCAGCGAACTTGAACTCGGCGCGGTGGTCGCTGCGCAGCAAGCGGGCATGAGCAGCATGACCGGCATGCTGGAAAAAGTGGAGAACCTGGGGAATTTCGTCGCCGAACTCAAGGAGATGGCCACCGACGTGGCGAAGATCGCGCAGCAGAGCAACCTGCTGGCGCTGAACGCGGCCATCGAGGCGGCGCGCTCGGGCGAGCATGGACGCGGCTTTGCCGTCGTGGCCAAGGAATTTCGCATGTTGTCGCAGCAGTCGGGTGAAACCGGCAAGCGCATCGCCGATAAAGTGAATGTGATCAACGACGCGATCTTCTCCACCTGCGAGGTGGTGCGCGCCTCGGTGGCGCAGCGCGAGGACCGTGTGGCCGCAGCCGAGGCCACCATTGGCACGGTGTTGGCGGACTTCAAGGCCATCACCGACGCCTTGCTGCGTTCCAGCAACGGCCTGAAGGACGAGAGCATCGGCATCAAGTCCGAGATTGGCCAAGCGCTGGTGCAGTTGCAGTTCCAGGACCGCGTGAGCCAGATCATGAACCACGTCAAGGACAACATCGCGCAGTTCCCCGATTTTCTGGAGAGCCACCGCCAGGACTACGAGCAAGGCGGCGCCTTGCTGGCGCTGGATGCGCAATCCTTTTTGACCGAGATGAAGAAGACCTACGTCATGGCCGATCAGCACGCGGCGCATCGCGGCGACAAGGTGGAGCAAAAGATGGAAACCGATATCAGCTTTTTTTAGAGGATGCCATGGCTAAAACCATCATGATCGTTGACGACTCTGCCTCCATGCGGCAGGTCGTCGGCATTGCTCTCAAGGGTGCGGGCTACGCCGTGCTGGAGGGTCGCGACGGGCGCGACGCCCTGAGCAAACTCACCGGACAGAAGGTGAATCTGATCATCAGCGACGTGAACATGCCGGTGATGGATGGCATCAGCTTTGTGAAAGCGGTCAAGCTGCTGCCGGCCTACCGCTTCACGCCCATCATCATGCTCACCACCGAGTCCGATGAAGCGAAGAAGCGCGAGGGCCAGGCCGCCGGCGCCAGGGCCTGGGTGGTCAAACCCTTTCAACCCGAGCACCTGCTGATGGCGGTGCAAAAGCTGTGTCTGCCATGAGCGCCGAACAACCCGGCGCGGTGCTGCGCATCGCGGGCGAATTCACCATCTTTCGCGCCGCCGAATTCAAGCCATTGTTGCTGGAGGCACCCGCGCCCAGCGAGATCGATCTCTCGGGCGTGACGGAAATCGACACCGCCGGCGTGCAGTTGCTGATGCTGGCCAAGCAGGAAGCGACGCGCCAGCAGCGCGAGTTGCGTCTGGTGGGCCACAGCCCGGCCGTGCTCGACGTGTTCGAGCTGTTGAACGTGGCGGGGTATTTCAACGATCCGCTGGTGATGGCGGCCCGCCCCTGAAGCAAAGAAAAACCGCAGCGAGAGGCTCACATGAATCTGGACGATGCACTGCAGACCTTCATCACCGAAAGCCGGGAACTGCTGGAGGACATGGAGAACGCCCTGCTCACGCTTGAGCAGGCCGAAGAAAAAGACGAATTGGTGAATGCGATCTTTCGCGCCGCCCACACCATCAAGGGATCCTCGGGCCTGTTCCGCCTGGACCACATCGTGGCCTTCACGCATGTGGTGGAGAGCGTGCTCGATCAGGTGCGCGCGGGCAAGCTTGCGATCGCCGACAAGCTGGTGATGCTGCTGCTCGCCTGCTGCGACCACATCAGCGCGCTGGTGCAGGCGGTGGCCGAAGGCGGGCGCGAGGCCAAGCCAGCGCTGCAGCAGCAGGGCGAGCCGCTGCTGCTGCAACTGCGCAGCTATCTGGACGCACCCAAGGCGGCGAGCGTGGCGCTGACGCCGCCGGGCGCCGACCCGGTTTCGCGCATCGCCCAACAGGGCGTGAGCGCCGATCACTGGCACATCTCGTTGCGCTTTGGCACGGAGGTGTTGAAGAACGGCATGGATCCGCTGTCCTTTCTGCGCTACCTGCAGACGCTGGGAAGCATCAGCGCCCTCGTGACCTTGAGTGACGCCCTGCCGCACGCTGCCCAAATGGACCCGGAGCTGTGCTACCTCGGCTTCGAGCTGGCATTCCAGAGCCAGGCCGACAAGGCCACGATTGAAAGCGTGTTCGAGTTCGTGCGCGACGACTGCCGCTTGCGCATCCTGCCCCCCCACAGCCTGATCGCCGACTATGTCAGCCTGCTGCAGCAACAGCCCGCCGAGACGGCGCGCCTGGGCGACATGCTGGTGCGCTGTGGAACGCTCACGCCCCAGGAGCTCGACGCGGCCTTGAATGCCCAGTCGGACACGCCGGCCCGGCCGATCGGAACGATTCTGGTGGAGCAGGGCTCGGTGCAAGCCGAAGTGGTGGAAGCCGCACTGGCCAAGCAAAAGTCGGTGAAGGACAACGTCGCAGCCGAGAGCCGCTCGATCCGTGTGGACGCCGACAAGCTGGATCAGCTCATCAACTTGGTGGGTGAACTCATCATAGCCGGCGCCAACGTGAACATGATTGCACGCCGCGCCCAAAACGGTGACCTGCAGGACAGCACCTCCAAGCTCTCCACGCTGGTGGAAGAGGTGCGCGACAGCGCGCTGCAGTTGCGCATGGTAAAAATCGGCGCCACCTTCAACCGCTTTCAGCGCGTGGTGCACGACGTGTCGCGCGACCTGGGCAAGGACATCACGCTGCTCATCAACGGCGAGGACACCGAGCTCGACAAGACCGTGGTGGAGAAGATCGGCGACCCGCTGATGCATCTGGTGCGCAACTCCATGGACCACGGCATCGAGAGCGCCGAGCTGCGCGCCCAGCGCGGCAAGCCGGCGCAAGGGACGCTCAGCCTCAACGCCTTCCATGATTCCGGCTCCATCGTGATCACGGTGCAGGACGATGGCGGCGGCTTGAAGCGCGAGCGCATTCTGGCCAAGGCCGTGGAGCGCGGCCTGGTGGAAGCCGGCCACCATTTGAGCGATGCCGAGGTCTATGGCCTGATCTTCGAGCCGGGATTTTCCACGGCCGAGAAGATCAGCAACCTGTCCGGGCGCGGCGTCGGGCTGGACGTGGTGAAACGCAACATCACGGCGCTGCGCGGCAGCGTCAGCCTGGACAGCGAGGAGGGCGTGGGCACGACGGTCACGGTGCGCTTGCCGCTGACGCTGGCCATCATCGACGGCTTCCTGATCGAAGTCGGCAAGTCGGTGTTCGCGATTCCGCTGGACATGATCGAGGAGTGCGTGGCCTTCAGCGCCGAAGCCGGCCACGACTTCACGAATCTGCGCGGTCAGGTCCTGCCCTTCATCCGGCTGCGCGAGCTGTTCGCCATCAAGGGCGCGCCGCCGCGCAGCGAAAACATTGTGGTGCTCAAGTACGCGGGCCAGAAGGCCGGCCTGGTGGTGGACACGCTGCTGGGTGAATTTCAAACCGTGATCAAGCCGCTGGGCCAGATGTTCAACCAGGTGAGCTGCATCAGCGGCTCCACCATCCTGGGCAGCGGCGATGTGGCGCTGATCCTGGATGTGCCGGCGCTGGTCCGGCGCTGCATCAACGCCGAGCCCAAGGGCTTTGTCGCCACCACGCCGCTGCTGGAGGGACAGCCATCATGAATGCACCCAAACTCATTCCCCGTGGCGTGTTTCAGGAGCACCCGCCGCCGGGTGCCAGGGCCTCACCCGCTGCCGTTTCCTTGTCCATTTTTCACCCATTTCAGTTTCTTAAGTCAGGAGTCATGCCATGTTGAACAACCTCAAAATCGGAGTCCGGCTCGGGATCGGCTTTGCCCTCACGCTGGCGCTGCTGATTTTTATCTCCGTCCTCAGTTACACGCGGCTTGCCGCGCTGAACACCGAGATCGATGATCTGGTGAAGGACAAGTTTCCCAAGACCGTGCAGGCCAACGACATGATCGACAGTTTGAACGCGATCGCCCGCATTCAGCGCAATTCGCTGTTGGTCAAGGGAGAACAGAACGTGGTGAAGGAGTTGGACCGCGTCCCAGCCGAGCGCAAGAAAGTTGGCGAGGCCTTGGACAAGCTGAGTGCCAGCATCAAATCGGACGAAGGCAAGGCAGTTCTCAAACGAATGGTGGACAGCCGCGCGCTCTATGTGCCGTACCAGGAGAGGTTCGACACACTGATGCGCGCCGGCAAACGGGACGAGGGCAGCGAACTGCTGATGGGTGATATGCGCAAGGTGTTCAACGATTATCTTAAGAACGTGAACGATTTGATCGACTACCAAACCAAGATGGTGGAAAAAGTCGGCAAGGACGCCGACGAGCTCGCGAACAGTTCCGAACGCTGGCTGATGATCCTGGGCACGGTGGCGGCGGTCCTGACGCTGCTGCTGGGCTGGCTCCTCACGCGCTCCATCACCGCGCCAACGAACAAGCTGGTGGAGGGTGCCAACAAGATGGCCGCCGGAGATTTTGAGTTCACGCTGGACGTGAACAGCAAAGACGAGGTCGGGGTGCTGGCGCACGCCGTGCGCGGCATGCAGACGGCCGTGAAGGCCATGATCGTGGACGCCAATGTGCTGGCCAAGGCGGCGGTGGATGGCAAGCTCGAAACCCGCGCCGACGCGTCCAAGCACCAGGGCGACTTCCAGAAGATCGTCAAGGGCGTGAACGACACGCTGGACGCGGTGATCGGGCCGCTGAATGTGGCGGCCGGTTATGTGCAGCGCATCTCCGTGGGCGACATTCCGCCGGTCATCACCGACACCTACAACGGCGACTTCAATACGCTGAAGAACAACCTGAACACCTGCATCGAGGCCACGAATACGCAGGCCAACGCCGCGCGGGCGATCTCGCAGGGCGACTTCAGCGCCGTGGTCAAGGTGCGCTCCGAAAACGACGTCATGGCCAAGAGCCTGATCGACGTGAACCGCGCCGTGAGCCGCCTGGTGACCGACGCCAACTCGCTCTCTGAGGCGACCGTGGACGGGCGCCTGGAGGCGCGCCTGGACGCCGGCAAGCACCAGGGCGACTACCGCAAGGTGGCCGAAGGCCTGAACGCGGTCATGGTCGCCATGAGCACGCCGGTGCAGGAACTGCAAGGCGTGCTCAGCGCCATGGAGAACGGCGACCTGACGCTGTCGATGAAGAAGAACTACCAGGGCAACTGGGACGAACTCAAGTCGGCCGTGAACAACATGATGAAGAAGCTCACGCAGGTGGTGACGGACGTGAACTCCGGCGCCCAGGCCCTGGCCAGCGCCTCGGAAGAGGTCAGCGCCACGGCGCAGTCGCTGTCGCAGGCGGCGAGCGAACAGGCCGCCGGCGTGGAAGAGACCAGTGCCTCGATCGAGCAGATGACCTCCAGCATCGCGCAGAACACCGAGAACGCCAAGGTCACCGAAGGCATGGCGAGCAAGGCGGCGAGCGACGCCGCCTCGGGCGGCGAGTCGGTGAACGCGACGGTGTCGGCGATGAAGGAGATCGCCAAGAAGATCGGCATCATCGATGACATCGCCGCCCAGACCAATCTGCTGGCGCTGAATGCGGCGATCGAAGCCGCGCGTGCGGGCGAACACGGCAAGGGCTTTGCCGTGGTGGCGGCCGAGGTGCGCAAGCTGGCCGAGCGCAGCCAGGTGGCGGCCCAGGAGATCGGCGAGGTGGCGAGCAACAGCGTCGAGTTGGCGGAGAAAGCCGGCAAGCTGCTGGAGCAGATCGTGCCGGCGATTCGCAAGACCTCGGATCTGGTGCAGGAAATCTCGGCGGCATCGACCGAGCAATCGTCGGGCGCGGGACAGATCAATTCGGCCGTGAGCCAGTTGAGCCAGACGACGCAGCAAAACGCCTCGGCCTCGGAAGAGCTGGCGGCCACCTCGGAAGAGATGAGCAGCCAGGCCGAGCAACTGCAGCAGACCATGGCCTTCTTCAAGCTCGACAGCACGGGTCAGACCCGGGCCGCTGCGCCCGCAGCGCGGCGCGCCGCGGCGGGCCAGAAGTCCGCCGGCCGACCTGCCGCCACCCGGCAAGCCGCGGCGCCGGCGTTTGCCACCGAGCTTGACGAAGCCCAGTTCACCAAGTTCTAACTTTCATGCCTGGTGCGCAAGGCGCCCCAGCAGCATGAAAGTTCGTTCTCTCACATTAAGGAGCGCCTAATGAACGCATTGGTGAAAACCGAAGGCCGACCGCTGGCACGCATGCCAGTGGCCGCAGAAGCGGTAGAGAAGAAGCAGTACCTGACCTTCGTGCTCGGCGGCGAGATGTTCTCCATCGGCATTCTGTGCATCAAGGAGATCATCTGGTACGCCAATCTGACCGAGGTGCCGATGATGCCGGCGTGTATCCGCGGCGTCATCAACCTGCGCGGCGCCGTGGTGCCGGTGATGGACCTGTCCTCGCGTTTTGGCAAACCGGCCAGTCCGGTCACCAAGAGCACCTGCATCATCATCATCGAAGTGGACACGCCGCTCGAGGGCGAGCGCCAGAACATGGGCGTGGTGGTGGACGCGGTGCAGGAGGTGCTGGAAATCCCGGCCTCCGAGATCGAACCCGCGCCCAGCTTTGGCACCAAGATCCGCAGCGACTTCATCGAAGGCATCGGCAAGGTCAACGGCAAGTTCGTGATCCTGCTGAATGTGAACCAGGTGCTCTCCAGCGAAGAGATCAGCAGCATGGGCCAGGTGGCGGCGACGACGGAGCTGGCGGCGGCGCAAAGCGCAGGTGGCTGAGAATGCGCGCCAGTCAGATGTCAACATGAACTCCATCACCGACGTCGAGTTGGCCCAGTTTCAGGGTTTCATTTTTGCCAAGGCGGGCATCACCATGGCGTCCACAAAGCGGGCGCTGGTCGAAGGACGCCTGGGCAAACGTCTGAAACTGCACCAACTGGAGCGCTTTGGCGACTACTTCAGGTTGCTTGCATCCGGCGACGACCCGGATGAAGTGCAGATGGCGGTGGACTTGCTCACCACCAACGAGACCTACTTCTTTCGGGAGATCAAACATTTCGATTTCTTGCGCGAAAAGGCGCTGGCAGCGCGCAACCGCTCTCAGCCCTTTCGCGTCTGGAGCGCGGCGAGTTCCAGCGGCGAGGAGGCCTACAGCATCGCCATGGTGCTGGCCGACTGCCTTGAATCCACACCCTGGGAGGTGCTCGGGACCGACATCAGCACCCAGGTACTCAAGGGCGCGACGCGTGCGCTGTACACCATGGAGCGGGCGCGCCACATTCCGACGGCCTACATGCGCCGGTTCTGTCTCAAGGGCACGGGCGAGCACGAAGGCCGCTTGCTGATTGATCGCAGCCTGCGCTCCAAGGTGTTGTTTCGTCAGGTGAACCTGAACGTGGCGCTGCCCCGGCTGGGGCAATTCGATCTGGTGTTCCTGCGCAACGTGATGATCTATTTCAGCGACGACACGAAGCGCGAAGTGGTGTCGCGCGTGCTCGCAACGGTCAAGCCCGAGGGCCACTTCTTTGTCGGGCATTCCGAGACACTGAACAACATCAGCCAGGCGGTGACGCCGGTCGCGCCATCGATTTACCGTAAGGCGGCCTGACATGGAGAAGTTGGCAGGTTTGATGGATCTGTTTTTGCAGCCCGGCGAGTTCATCGTCGCCGACGCCAGCTACAAGCTGCGCACCTTGCTGGGCTCTTGCGTCTCGATCACGCTGTGGCATCCGGCCACGCGCACCGGCGGCATGTCGCATTTCCTACTGCCCAGCCGCGGCAGCGCAAGGCGTCCGAGGCGGCTCGACGCGCGCTACGGCGACGAGGCCATGGAGCTCATGCTGGACGAATTTCGACAACTGGGCATCGACCCGCTACAGTGCCAGGGCAAGGTCTTTGGCGGCGGCAACATGTTTCCGGGCGTGGATCATCCCGGCGGTCTGGTGGGGCAACGCAATGGCGAGGCCGCGATCAGTCTGCTCGGGGAGCACGGCATCGCCATCCTGTCGGAGAGCCTGTTTGGTGTGGGCCATCGGCAGATCATTTTTGACGTCAGCAATGGCGACGTCTGGTCCAGTCAGATTGCGCCCACGGCGGCGCCCAGCGAAGGAGACTTGCTTTGACGCGGATAAAGGTCCTGGTGGTGGATGATTCGGCGGTGGTGCGCCAGGTGGTGACGGCGCTGCTCACGGAGGATCCCGAGATCGAGGTCATCGGCGCTGCCGCCGACCCGATCCTGGCGATCACGCGCATGAACCAGCAGTGGCCCGACGTGATCGTGCTCGACGTGGAAATGCCGCGCATGGACGGCATCACCTTTCTCAAAAAAATCATGGCCGAGCATCCGACGCCGGTGGTGATTTGCTCCACGCTGGCCGAGGCCGGTGCCAAGACCTCGATCGAGGCCCTGGCCGCCGGCGCGGTCGCCATCATCACCAAGCCGACGATTGGCCTGAAGCAGTTCCTGCTCGACGCCTCGGACGATCTGGTGAGCGCGGTCAAGGCGGCGTCCAAGGCCAATGTGAAGCGCCTGCTGCCGGTGGCGGTGGTGAGCAAGAACACGGCCGACGTCATCCTGCCCGCTTCAGACAAACACTCGGCCATGACCCAGACCACCGAGCGTGTCGTGGCGCTGGGCACCTCCACCGGCGGAACGCAGGCCTTGGAGCGGGTGCTGACCGGTCTGCCCCGGGTCTGCCCGGGAATCGTGATCGTGCAGCACATGCCGGAGAAGTTCACGGCCGAGTTTGCGAACCGGCTTGATCGCTTGTGCCAGATCAACGTGAAGGAGGCGCAGAACAACGACCGCGTGCTGCGCGGCCAGGCGCTGATCGCGCCCGGTGGCAAACACATGCTGCTGCGTCGCACCGGCGCCCAGTATTACGTGGAGATCATGGATGGGCCGCTGGTGAATCGGCACCGGCCTTCGGTGGACGTGCTGTTTCGCTCGGTCGCCAAATGCGCCGGCGCCAACGCGCTGGGCGTGATCATGACCGGCATGGGCGACGACGGCGCCGCCGGCCTGTTGGAGATGCGCAGCGCCGGTGCCCGCACCGTGGCCCAGGACGAGGACAGCTGCGTGGTCTATGGCATGCCCAAGGAAGCGGTGCGCCGCGGCGGCGTGGAAAAGACCGTGACCCTGAGCGCCATTGGGCGCGAGATTCTGCAGCAACTGCGCATCTAAGGACCGATTCAACACGCCCGCCGCACTTCATGAACCCCGATGAACTAGCCCCCGTGGCATCCGAAAGGAGTCGGCAGAAGCTGATTTTTTTGGCACTGGCCTGCCTGTTCCTGTGCCTCGTGGCCTACCAGCTCGATGCCAGCTACCGCACGGCGCGCGCGTCGGCGCAAACCCAGGTCAGCAATCTGGCGCTGGTGCTCGAGTCCAAACTCAGCGCCGATCTTCAGGCCGCCGAGCACGCCGTCTCTGAAATGGCGTCCAGCATTGCGCCCGAGGCCATGCGTCAGGACCGAACGGGTCTCTATGCGGCGCAGCTCACGCAAAAGCTCAAGGCCGACGTGCATGACATTTCTTCGGCCTCGGCGCTGCGCTACTTCGACGTCCACGGCGACCGCCTGTACACCAGCATCGAGAACGAAACCACGATCAACATCGCGGACCGCCCCTTCTTTCGCCAGCTCCAACAGGGCAGCGGCAGCGCCACGGTCTTTTCCGATGTGAGCCTGGGCCGCATCACGCAGCGCGCCGGCATGTACGTGGCCAAAGCGGTGCGCGGCGCGGACGGCGCTTTCCTGGGTGTGGCGCTGAGCGTCATCGACCTGAGCACGCTGCGCGAGCAGTTTGCCCGCATCGACCTGGGCACGCTGGGCGCCGTGGCGCTGCGTCGGCTGGACAACGGCGCCTTGGTGGCGGGCTATCCGGGGGCCATCGAACTGGACAACCGGCCCGCACCCGAGATGCCGATTCGGCTGGCGATTCTTCAGGGCGCAGCCAATGGAACGCTGGCCATCGACTCGCGCGTGGACGGTGTGCCGCGCCTGTATGGCTACCGAACCGTGGCGCACTTCCCGTTCTTCATCACCGCCGCCATGGCCGAGCGCGACTATCTGGCGCAGTGGCGCGGGAACGCGGCCCTGCTGCTGCTGGGCGCCCTGGCCTTTCTCGCGATGTTGGCTTTCGCCGAGGTCCGGCGCAATCGCAGCGAGATCCAGTTGCGCCGCAGCGAACAGCGTTTTCGCAGTCTGATCGATGGCAACAACGCCGTCATCCTGCAGATCGATGCGCAGAACGGCCAGATACTGGATGCGAACGCTTCGGCCTGCGACTTCTACGGTTGGTCCCTGGCGCAGATGCGCGTCATGCGCATCCAGGACATCAACGCCCTGGCGGCGCCGCAGGTGGCCGCCGAGCTCGCTGCGGCGGCAGCGGCCCAACGCAATTTTTTCGTTTTTCCGCACCGCCTGGCGAGTGGCGAAATTCGTACCGTCGAGGTCCATTCCACGCCGATTTCGCGTGGTCAGCGCACGCTGCTGGTGTCCATCATCCAGGACGTCACCGAACTCCAGCGGCTCGAGGCGGTGCGCGCCGAGTCGCTCGAGCGCCTGCAGAAAATTGCCAGCCGCGTGCCGGGCGTGGTTTACCAGTACCTGCTGCGCCCCGATGGCAGCTCGTGCTTTCCCTTTGCCAGCGAAGGCATGATCGACATCTATGGCCTGCGCCCGCAGGACGTGCTGGTGGACGCTGCCGCCGTGTTTGCCACGATCCACCCTGACGACTACGACGCGCTGGCCGAGTCGATCCAGGTGTCGGCGCGCGACCTCAGCCTGTGGCGCCACGAGTACCGGGTGAAGTGTGCCGACGGCACGGTGCGCTGGCTGCTGGGCAACGCCTCGCCGCAACGCGAGAGCGACGGCGCCACGCTGTGGCACGGATTCATCACCGACATCAGCGAGCGCAGGCTGGCCGAGGACCGGTTGCAGCTTTTCGCCAGCGTCTTCACCCATTCGCGCGAAGGCATCATGATCACCGCAGCCGATGGCGCCATCATCGAGGTCAACCAGGCCTTCGCGCGCATCACCGGCTACGCCCGCGCCGAGGTGCTGGGGAAGAACCCGCGCGTGTTGAGCTCGGGGCGCCAGGACGCCGCCTTTTACGCCGCCATGTGGCGCGATCTGGCGCAGCAAGGGCATTGGCAGGGCGAGGTCTGGAACCGGCGCAAGAGCGGCGAGGTTTACGCGACGATGCAAACCGTCAGCGCGGTGCGCGACCGCCGCGGCGTCACGCAGCAGTACCTGGCGCTGTTTTCCGACATCACGGCGCTCAAGGAGCAGCAGGAGCAGCTCGAGCGCATCGCCCACTTCGACGTGCTCACCGGCTTGCCCAACCGCTCGCTGCTGGCCGATCGGCTGCACCAGTCCATGGCCCAGGCGCAGCGGCGCAACCAGAGTCTGGCCGTGGCCTTTCTCGACCTCGATGGTTTCAAGGCGGTCAACGACCAGCACGGCCATGGCGCCGGGGATCAGTTGCTGATCGCCCTGGCCGCTCACATGAAGCAGGCGCTGCGCGAGGGCGACACGCTGGCGCGCCTGGGCGGCGACGAGTTCGTGGCCGTGCTGCTGGATTTGAGCGACGTCGAGTCCAGTCTGCCGACGCTGGCGCGCCTGCTCGCGGCGGCCGCGCAACGGGTGCCGATCGGTGCCTTGGAGCTGCAGGTGTCGGCCAGTATCGGTGTGACCTTTTACCCGCAGCGCGAGGACGTCGATGCGGATCAACTGCTGCGCCAGGCCGACCAGGCCATGTACCAGGCCAAGCTGGCGGGCAAGAACCGCTACCACGTGTTTGACGCCG